>DYKV01000624.1 GCA_020722415.1 Anaerolinea sp. | reverse complement strand
GTTATTGTTAAAAATGCGAAATCCATCCGCCTGAAATGCACTGTCCTCAATAAGCCTTACATCAGGAGGAGCTTTATCTGGTTCGAACCTATAAAGAACAAAAATGCTCGGAGAATGTGCGGTATTCAGCTTGAAGGACACCATAGGATCGTTATTCTCAGCGGTTCGCACGACGGCACTGAGTGTCCCTAAAGCATTGGCTGTGGTATAGACCCTTGGATTACCAGGGGTAAATTCGGTTGCAACTTTCTGACATGAAACAAGTAAAACCGCTGCTATTAAACCAAAGAGAGTGCTAATTTTATGTATCCTTCCCATCTATTCGTAAAACCCCACATTTCCAATAGGTACGGCAATGTTGATGTCTTCAACAACAAGGTTATTAGTCTCGCCATAGTGATAAATACCAGCGATTACGTTGTAGGTGTAACAGGTGTTATTTTCCACTTCGTTATCGTCGAGATATGAGTGTAAATCATATTCTTGGCTACCCTTCCAAAACACCTGCTCAAACTGAAATTCGGCCCTTGGCCTATTTTCATCATTCGAAAGCTCTTCAGGGGGACAGTTTTTACTTCTCCAGATTTTCCAAAGAGAAGGCTCGTAAAACTTTGAAGCTGGATTTGTGTGTTCCCAATTTATCTTTACACGATAGTCGGCGGTCGTATCATCCGGTGGAAGAACTGTGGCAGAGACCTTGAGATCCCCCTTTGTCTGTGAATAAGTCTTCGCATCCGGATACCCAAGCTGAGTTTTACGTGTTGCGCATGCAGCAATGAGAATCACAAATACTATGTGCCACGCCGTTTTCACTATAACTCCAGTAACGAAAATGAATACCCGATCTGAAAGATAAGCCGTGTATTTGGGCCTTCTTCCGATCCCAGCTTCCATCCAATACCGAGCTGTGCCCGAAAATTATTCCACCTTGCAAGGTATAGGGGGCCAAGGTAGGGAACGAGGGTCTGGATGGTATCCGTTCTCGTTGTACCCTCCCTTCCCAAAAATTCATTTTTCTCAACGGTCACTTTCTGCGTTGTTTGATTGAGGAAGGCCAAAGAGGCGCCTATCCCGTGTCTCAATTTTCCGTCGTTATCAATGGCCCAGCCCACCGAA
>DYKV01000623.1 GCA_020722415.1 Anaerolinea sp. | reverse complement strand
TGAACGCGCAAATCTTATCTGGCAATCGTACCGCCAGGCTCCGCCAAGTGCCACGAAGTGGTATGGTGGGCCGACCGTAGCTCGGCGGTACATTTGGTTGCGGTATGAATGCCGCGCTATGTAATTATTGCACTGGTGTCTGGGCGTGTACTACATTTGGTGATCCCAAAAATAAAGATTGCTCAAATTCTTCCCAATGTACTTCTTGGTCAGACTGGGTCTTTGGGAAAACCGTCCCGAAGGTTTTTTCACGATAACCTTCGGGACGGTTTCCGAAGCCGCGCTGATCGTGGCACAGTCCGCACAGCATAATCGGCAGAGCCGCGGCTGCCATTATCGGGTCGATTTGGTGAAGGGAGGGATGGTTGATATGATCCCAATCGAAAAAGAAATATTCGTGAAGAAATTTGGCAAAGGCATAAGTTGACGTCGGATGGAGGGCAGATATTGTTTATAATCAGGGATGAAGCAAAAGGAGCAGTACAATGGCAATCATCTCCATGTTCTACGGCATTATCGTTTCGATGTATTTCTTCGATAACCGCAGGCATAAAATGCCGCACATTCACGTCAAATATCACGATGATGAGGTTGTGATTTCCATTCCCGACGGCGAAGTGCTGGAGGGAAAGATGAAATCCAACAAACTCCGCCTTGTGCAGGCATGGATTGAAATTCACCAGGACGAATTAATGGCCGACTGGGAACTTGCCAGCCAGGGCGAAACCATTTTCAAGATTGATCCGCTCAAGTAGGTGTAAGATGAATCCAAGAGTTATTAAAGTTCACCCCAATAAAGACTTCACAATCACGCTGACTTTTGCCAACGGCGAGATCCGCCGCTTCGATGTGAAGCCGTATCTCGATAAAGGTATCTTCCGAGAACTGCAAAACCCAGGTATGTTCAACACCGTCAAACCCATGCTTGGCAGCGTCCAATGGCAGGGGGGGCAGGATTTTTGTCCCGATACGCTTTATATGGACAGCGAACCGCTCGAAGAATTGGCGCAAGCCTGACTGCTCCTCGCAATGACAGGTTGCCGTATCTTGGTAAGGAGGCCATAACGCATTCTCCTTCGGACGGGACGAACCAAACAGGGACGGGCAACCGTCCCTG
>DYKV01000118.1 GCA_020722415.1 Anaerolinea sp. | reverse complement strand
CAAGAAATTAATCTCGGATTACCAAGTGGAACAACGCTCCTCAACTGGTATGATTCTCAATCGGGCAACCATGGCAGTCCAGACTATTTTGGTGCATATATGACCTTGCCGGTTGCCGGCGCGTTATATCTGGCGCTAGGCTCAGATTTACCCGCTAATGACAGTGGGGATGGCTCTTATTTTGCAAAGTTTAATGGAGCTAACTTGATCGGCATTGCCAAACCAGACGAACAAGGTCTCCATGAGATGATTTTCGATGGCAGTTTGGTTCACATCGCTGGTACCGACCCACAACCCGACGATCATTCGGCAGGTAACCACTACACATACAATCCAACAACCAACCTTTTTACCAAATACCGCGATCGTTCAAACGGTTTAATTAATGTTTATCATACCTGGGGTTTATGGAAATCTGCATCAACCCTGTATGCTGCTGTAAGCGCACATGATGGAACCGATCCAACCACTTGTAATTTTGGGGTGAGCTGTTTTGGTGAAATTTATTCGAGTACAAATAATGGCGAAACCTGGACGAAATTGAGTATTCTTGGTGGATATCGAGCGTATGACATTATTGGGTACAGCAATGCAATTTATTCTATCTACAATGATGCGCTCGAAGGGGCATTGTCCATGGTAAAAAGCCCGGACGGTGGTTCATCCTGGGATGCAATCAATGGATTATCTGACAATTTGCGCCGGGTTCATCTAATTGAATTTAATCAACAATTGGTGGCGGCCAGTTTTGACCGCAGATCGCTCTATGTGTTAGATACGGCAGACCAGGCAGCTCCTCATCCGCTGCCTAACAATTATTTGGTTGGGGTAACTTATCCCATCCCCGGCACCTCGTATACCGATTACAACCTCTTTGCGGTCGCAAAAGGATATCTTTATCTAATCGCTGAAAAGCAATCTCCGATTGAAACAGCGGTGCTGCGCACAAATGATTTCTCTAGTTGGGAATCAGTCATCCATACTGACAAACGGCTGATTTCTATTTCATACTGGCTTGATAATGATTGGTTGGTGCTTGCTACTCCAGGAACAAATGCTGCCTTAAAATACATTGATCTACATGAAAATCCAACTGCGGTCAGGCTTCATTCGATTGAGATACCCAACTCAAACCGGGACGGGATTGAAATTGGGTTACTATTCGGCTTGATTGCAGTGGTTTTCTTTATAAAAAATCTTCACTATTCTGAATAGAACACTAAAACCCATGTTTCCTATTATGGGGGGAGGCTAAGCAATTTACGTGATTCACTGTCAGAGTACTATTTCGAGGAATGCGCTAGAATATAACACAATGTTTAAGAGGAAAAACGTAACTATTCAGCCCTCACCCTAACCCTCCCCCACCGGGGGAGGGAATAGCGCCGTTTTTATCGCGCATTTCTCCCCTCTCCCGCCGGGAGAGGGGGCAGGGGTGAGGGAAAAGGCGCAAATTTAACAGTGGCTGAACAGTTACGGAAAAACTTATAATGAAGGACTTCCATTTTACCGCGAGAAAACTTGAATAGCATTCGGGTCAATCGTGAGCTGGACGACCTCGCCTTCTTTAGGCAAATCTAAATTAAAAGGAAATTGAAAGGTTAAGGAGCTGGCATTGCTGCTTATCTCCATTTGGCAATGGTCGCCGCGGAAAAAGCGTTTTAGGACTTTTCCCGATAAAACTAAACCTTCACCGATTCCGAATTGAGCTGCCTGTGGCCGGATAAGGGCGGTTACTCTACCCCGTAAATTAGTCTGATAGGGGATTTTCCCTAACGGAAAGATTAAATAGGTGCGCTCTCCTTCTACCTGAATTTCGCCGGCGAACAAATTATTCATCCCTAAAAACTCGGCGACGAAGGGGGTTTTTGGTTGGGCGTAAATCTGTTGGGGGGTATCAATTTGTTCGACATGCCCTTGATTCATCAAGATGATCTGATCGGCAATCATAAATGCTTCTTCTTGATCATGAGTCACGTAAATAACCGTTTGATGGGTTTGGCGGAGGATCTCTCTCAACTCCACCACTAACCGTTCTTTCAGTGTGCGATCTAAGGATGCCAATGGTTCATCCAACATTAACAAATGCGGTTGAGGAGCGAGAGCGCGAGCTAAAGCTACCCGCTGTTGCTCACCGCCAGAGAGTGCGTTTACATCCCGTTTTTCCATACCGGTTAGATTCACTAGCCGAATGACTTGATCTACACGATCTTTGATTTGGGAAGAGGTTAGCTTTTGATAGCGTAAGCCAAAGGCAATGTTTTCATATACATTAAGATGGGGAAAGAGGGCTAAATCTTGAAACATCAATCCAAAGCGGCGCAGGTGAGGTGCAACGCCGTGTAATGAGATTCCATCCCAAAAGATATCTCCGCTATCTGCTTCTTCTAACCCGGCAATAATGGCTAAAGTGGTTGATTTACCACAGCCGCTAGGTCCTAAAAGCGCTTGCATCTCACCGGGTTTTACCGAGAATGAAACTCCTTGAAGGACGACTTGGTTGCTGAATATTTTGCGAATGTCATGCACTTCTAAACCGCTGCCCATTAGAATTCTCCTATTTCGCCCACCCGCAGTCGTTCAATTGCAATCATTCCAGAAGCAGTAACCAGCATCAAGATCACACTCAGTGCTAATGCTTCACCATAATTTAGTTCCCCTGGTTGAGAGAGATAACGGTAAATGGCGATGGGGATAGTAGGGAATTCTGGACGGGCTAATAACGCAGTGGCGCCAAATTCTCCTAAAGAAATAGAGAAGGCAAAAACACCGGCAACTATCACAGCCCGTCCGATCAAAGGCAGATCGATCCGCAAGATTATTTGCAATGGATTGGCGCCGAGGATTGCGGCGGCGCGATGAAGTTGGGGCCGGATGCTGCGCCAGGCTGGCAGCAAACTCCGCACAACAAAGGGAAAGGCGACTAAAGTGTGGGCAAGGGGCACAAGTATCGGAGAGGCGCGTAAATCTAATGGAGGGCGATCAAAAGCAACTAATAAACCAAGCCCCATTGTCACCGCCGAGGTGCCTAAGGGGAGCATTAACAGAGGCTCAACGAAGCGTTGAATTTTTTTTAATAGGCTTTGGTTTTGGCCTGGTTTGGCAAGTAGCCAGGCTGTGGGCAAACCGAGCAGGAGACTCATCATAACCGTAATGATAGCATAGCTGAGTGAGACGAAAACCGCTTTGCTCGGTGGAATATAGAAGAGCGACTCTCGGGGATTGATGAATAATTCTCGATAATAGGTTAAGCTCAAATAAGGAGTAGAGGTGGTTGTTTGCCCGCGCTCCAAACCAGCGTGGGTTACAGAGCGCAAAGCTAATCCAACTAGCGGCAGCACTTGAAAAGCAATTAATGAAAAAATAATCAATCCAGCCATGATTTTTTCTCGATGATGAATGAGCTGCCGTTGGTTTTGAGAAGCGGATTTGAGGTTTATAGGTTGTGAAACTCGTGCAGATAAACGGCTATAGAGGATGGTCATGGCTAAAGTACAGCTTAATTGGATGAGGGAGAGAGCCATTGCCATCGGCATATTTAATAAGCCCGTGGCTTGGTAATAAATCTCTACTTCCAGAGTAGCAAAACGAGGTCCACCGAGTACTAAGATTACCCCAAAAGAGGTGAAATCGAAGATCATCACCAGCAATGCTGCCGTGAGCAGGGCGGGACGGAGGAGGGGAAAAGTTATCCTCCAAAATGTCTGCCAGTTGGTTGCGCCAAGCATTCGTCCGACTTGGGGAAGGCGGGTATCCAGACGTGACCAGTAATCCCCCACTAAACGGATCACAATCGTCAAGTTATAAAAAACGTGGGCAATTAAAATTGCGGTCAGGCTGTTTGTTAAAGTAAACACGGGGTTGTTTAATCCAAAAGCCGCCATGAGAAACAAATTAATCCAACCCCGTGGTCCAAATAAGGCATTAAAAGCAGCGGCGACAACTAGAGTGGGCAAGACAAACGGGATGCCAGTCAATGAGCGCAGAAAGGTTTTCCCGGGAAATTGGTAGCGGGCAAATAGATAAGCAACCGGCAATCCGCTTAGTAATGTTAAGAACGTAGAGAGGATTGCCTGCCCAAAAGTAAAACCGATGATCCGCAGGAAATAATCCGACCGGATCGCTTCCCAGATTGGTGTTGCGGTTGACTGGGGGGGATGAGTGAATGCCAACAGGCTGATCTTCCCCAGTGGATAAAAATAAAATAAAGTTAGGAAAAGAAGGGGCAGCATCCAGAGGATTAAACTGCCCTTTTCCCTCCAGTATCCTCTAACCGGGGTGCGGTTTAGTGAAGGACGGTGCTGGTCCATTCCTGAATCCACTTATCCCGATTCTCTCCAATCGACTTAGCATCCACCTGAGCGGTTTCTTGAGGAATGACGACGAATTTTTGGAACTGTTCTGGCAAGGGAGCATTGGGATTAACCGGAAAAACAAACATCTGGAGCGGCATATCCGACTGAAAATCTACACCGAGCATAAAGTCAATCCATTTTTGCGCCAGATGGATATTTTTAGCTCCCTGCAAGACACCGACAAATTCAATCTGGCGGAAGCAGGTACGGTTGGCGGTGATAGCTGCTGTAGGCGGTTCAGAAATAGGTGTTTCGGCGAATACCACCTCAGCGGGAGGACTGGAATTATAAGATACCACGATTGGTCTTGTACCGCCATGGGCGCTGAATTCTGTATAATAGGCGCTCTCCCAATCGTTGACGACTTTCACATCATTACTAACCAGTTCTTTCCAGTAATCCAGATAGTGATCTGCTCCATAAACGCCGATGGTGGTTAATAGAAAAGCTAAACCGGGAGAGGAAAGCGCTGGGTTTTCCACTACAAGCATACTTTTGTAATCCGCTTTGGTCAGGTCATCTAAACTTTTTGGCGGTTGGAGGGAATGTTGGCTAAAATAGTTCTTGTCATAATTCAAGCATACATCACCGTAATCAACGGGCAACAGGCGTTTTTGTGGATCCAGTTGGAATTTCTCCGGGATTTCCTTCAATAAGGGGGAATCATAAGGCTGAAAGATATCCTCTTGAATGGCGCGGCTGAGGAAAGTGTTATCCACCCCATAAAATACGTCTGCCAGAGGATTGCCTTTGGCTAGAATGGCTTTATTGAGAGCCGAGCCGGTATCACCGGCTTTGATGAATTTAACTATCGCGCCGGTCTGATCCTCAAATTTTTTAATCACACTTTCGGTTGCCGCAAAAGAGTCGTGCGTCATCACGGTTAGGATGTTCGATTCGGTCGGTGGGGGACTACTTGCCTGGGGAGAACAAGCGAAGACCATGCTGACGAGGATAAGGAGTGCGATCAGGCTTTGAACTCTTTTTATTAAATTTGTTGACAAAAGATTAATCATTTTGAACCTCCTGATAAGGAATTGTGGAATGGTGAATAATTACAATCATTAAAACCCCGCTTTGAATGGTGACAGTTGCCGGAGATTGTAAGAGGACATTGCTGATGCCGCGAGTGCTTCCATAAAAAAGCGTTTCATTTTTGAGAGGATACTCTAAGCCATGGGTGGAAATTCCATGGACATCGCCCAATAATGGGATGAGCGAAACCGTATCACCAGCTCGCCCCTCAATTTGAGCAGTAGTCCGAGCGGGTGCACTTATCGTAAATATGATTTGATTGCTATCTATTAAGGAGATAGGGATACTTTGGAATTTTTTATGGGTAATCAATAACACATTAGCGATGGTTTGATCCCAACGGGCGCCTAATCCGCCAATGAGGATGATTTGGCTGCTTCCATTTTCGACAGCATAACTTAGGGCTAATTCCAAATCGGTTTCATTTTTTCTCTGCGGATGCTGGATGGTTTTAATGCCTTGGGCTTGAATGGATTTCAGTTCTTGTGGAGTGATTGAATCAAAATCCCCAATAACGACATCGGCTTTGATTTGTAGCGTCTGGAGATGGTGCCAACCCCCATCGGCCGCAATTATCAAATCCGCTGGTTGGCAATAATTCCAGGCGGCATGTAGATTATGGACTTGACCATTTGCAAAAATAACTGTACGCAAAGAGAAACCCTCCATTGCCAGTGGAGGGTTTGGAAAACATATTTCACGCTATCCCTCCGCCGGCATTATCCGGATCAGGTTCGCGGGTCGAGAACTTCTGGTTCTCCTCTCAGCCCGGCCATACCGAGCTCCCCGTGCAACGTAATTTTATAAAATAAATATACTGTAGATGGAGGGAAATGTCAAGGTGAGTATGGTGAAACTACCAGATTCGATTAAACCATTCAATCGGGAATTCAATCAATCGGTAAGGTTGGGATGCTGATTTGAGCGGGGAATGTTCCACTAATCTTGTGCATACAGGGCTCAAACACAAAGGTTTTTCCGCCCGACAACCAGTATAGGGCTTCCTGCCAAAAGCCTAAAAATAAGTCCATAAAGCTGGTTGTAGTGGTTGGGTTGTCTTTAATAGGGCAGTCAAGCTGCCAGATTACAAATGGACCATCCAATCCAGTTTTGATTTGCCAATCGCCAAAACGACTGAAATATCTGGCTAGCACTTGGGCACTGCGCTGCTGTTTTATCTTTCTTGGGAGAGTAAAAAAATCTGCTGAGCCCAAACCTAATGTTGGGCTTTGTTGGTGGCAAAGACGATTGAACCAGGCCCGGCCAGCCCGAAATATCAAACCGCGGCTGCTGCGTTCCCCGTATATCTGGTTAAGGGTATTGAAGAGAACCCATAAATCGGATAATGGAAATGCAATATCTAAATTCTGCGGGGGGAAAGAGTCTAGATAGGTATCCAGTCGAGCCTGATGTAATACTTGCTGAAAATCTTCCCGCCCCAAAATCTCTTCGAATGAGGTAAAAATGGAACGGGCGATAAAATTGGCACAGCGAGGATCGGATTGTTTCATATTAGGAAGCTTTTTCCTTTGGTGCGCCAAGTTTATCATCGCTTATTGTGAGCTTAGATTAAGAATTGCTTAATTTTCAGCGAAAAGATGCGGGTTTATAAGGATTTTGCGAAACTGCTCAGCCATGTCAATTTTGATGGAATTCAAATGCCTGTTCT
>DYKV01000622.1 GCA_020722415.1 Anaerolinea sp. | reverse complement strand
TTGGCAATATCGTCCCGTCAGGTAAAATATAGTTCGGCATATCAATACCCTGCGCTTCGACCAAACCCTCTGCATTAGGAAATGATGGTGGTGATTTAGACTTTAGCATTAACTCCACTTCAAATTGTTGTCCAACTGCCAGTGAGGCTAAAAATTCCTCAAGCGATGCCAATCTAACCCGACCCTTCCCATCACTAATATACAAGGATGGCAAGTTATAAGAAAGAGACTCCTCCTTCAATGGATTGCCTTCTTTATCAAACAGGGCTAGCGGCACATAATAATGCCTAATTTCCCAAGGTTCGTTCCGGTCAGGGATTAATACCGGCAATGCTACCACTGTCCATTCCTCACCTAATAATGTCATAGGAATTTCCTGAGGGGTCACCCTATCAACCACCGGATAGATAAGTTGAGATTTAGTTATTCCATCTATGTAAATCCAAATCATTCCCCAAAATTTATGGTCAGCGTCCGCAACCAATTTCTCATCCGTCTTCTGCCAGCCGCCGCTGCCGTCCGGCTCATACCAAGGTTCACCGTTCACCAAAATCTGGCTCTGTTCATTATCCGTTATCGTCGCCCCGGCCGGGATGGCATTGCGGAATTCTTCCGGCAACACTGACAAATCCGGGGTGGGGGTGGGCGTGATGGTAGGTGTCGGCGTTATCGTCGGCGAAGGGGTCATACTGGGCACGGGGCTGGGGGTGGAAGTCAAAGCGCGCGAAGCGGTCGGGATGGGGCCTGCAGGCTGGCCCCCTGCGGGGATCTGACGACAGGCGCTCAATAACCCAATGACAGACAGCGCAAAAATCATTTTTCGATAAGTGGAAGACATGACGCTCTCCTTTCCCACGTTTACATTATACAGAATACCAGGCTGAAAACAAAAGATGACTCCGCTGCAAAAACCTTTAACGCAAAGTCGCCATGATACAAAGGCGCAAAGAAAACCTGTTTTTGTTTCCAAAAACGCGCTTTTTCCGCTTGTAAACGGCGATTTGCGCAAATTTAATTGACAAAACTTGGCGGCTTTGCGGCTCGGCGTCTTAGCGTTAAAGATTTCGACCTTTTTGCAGTGGAGTCAATCTTATACCAAAACCAATGTAAAACTCAATAT
>DYKV01000008.1 GCA_020722415.1 Anaerolinea sp. | reverse complement strand
AACCATTGCATAATCCAGCTTCTTTACATTCCGGCTGGTAATATTTACGCAAATTTTACGCTGACACATTCAAGAATTATTTTTCTTGACGATAACGTTTTATAGAGAACAAGAACAAAAGAATTAAGGAAAAAATAACTGGGCAAAAAAGGAGGCAGTTATAAGGCAAAAGTATTACGCAAACGGATTCGAAATGATAAGTCAGCGATATTCCAAGATAATGTCAGAACCAAATTCTGAGAAACTGAACGAGGTTACTCAGAGGAAAGTAATAAGAAACCAATTCGAGTGCGGGGGAAGGAGCCCCCGTAATATCTAAAAAACATGGAGGTTTAATATGGCTAGTGTAGATGTCACCCGTGTAGCGGGAAATATTGGGGCTTTGAATGCCCTGAACTCTTTACAAGCGATCAACCGGCAATTGGCAATTCACCAGACTCGGCTAGCAAGCGGTAAGCGCTTAAACGAGGCAGCTGACGATCCTGCGGGTATGTCCATTGCGACGACATTTGATGTGCGCCGCCAAGGACTGCAAACTGCCCTGAACGGTATTGGCGATGCGAAGAACTTGATGGCAACCATGGAAGGCGGTTTGAAGAAGATCCAGGATATCCTGGTTAAGATGCGCAATAAAGCCATGGAAGCGCAAGGCGACACCATCGGTGTAAATGAACGGGCTGCTATCAAGGATCAATTGAAAGCCTTTCGCGATGAAATTGACGATATTGTCAAACAAACCCAATGGAACAATAATTATCTTTTGGCAGATAAAACAGCTGGGTCGGGTGCGACTTCGACTCTTAGTTTCTTAACCGGTGCAGAATCTACCGGTGGAACAAGCGCTTTTAGCTTCCAGGCAGGGGTGAAGATTCTAGCTAATCAAGGTTTCCAAGCTAGTACTACCTCACTAGACGCCACTGGTTTAGGTTTGGCGGATGCCAACTTGGTTGTTGATACAACTACAAATGCCCAAACCACAATGGGTAAAATCGAAGATGCTCTCAATGTAGTGAAAGAAGCAGTTAGTCAGGTGGGCAGCTTTACCGCACGGCTAAACTTCAAAGAACAAGCCTTGAATGTTCAGTACACCAATACCGAAGCGGCTTACAACCGTATTATGAACGCCAACATGGCAGAAGAACAAGTGGAGGCAAGCAAGTTCCTGATCTTGCAGCAGACGGCAACCGCCATGCTAGCCCAAGCCAACGCTGCACCTCAGTTCTTGCTCTCCCTATTTCGGTAAAATAGGTTTGTTGATTTATATGCTGGTGACAGGCTAGGGCTTTGGGGACCACCATAATGTGGTCCCCATCGAACATCTAATGAGGAAAGAAAATGACAACTGTAAACCGACTGGATAGCTACTTTACAAACTTAATCAATGATCTCATGCTTCTGGAAAGGCAACCATTAACGCGCTTGGAGAGTCAACGCGATCAGGTCAATTTACAGAGCAGCGCCTATCGGGATGTGAAGATAAAACTAACGGAATTGCAAGATGCGGTTTATGCCTTACGCAGTGTCAGTTTTAGTCCGGTTTTATCTAGCGCCCGTTCGGTAACTGTGAGTGATGTAGCCAGTGGGTATACGGTTTTAACAGCCAGTGCTAGCAGCAGCGCAATCGTAGGGGATTACCAAGTTAGCAATATTTCTTTAGCGAAAGCGCATAGCGTTCACTCTGATCAGATAACTTACAGCGATCAAGCATTAGGATTGACTACCGCGGGAGGTTATATTGTAGTTGGGGGAGCGGATGTACGTTCGGCTAGTTTGATAACAGGAATCTCGAACACGGTTTTAGATTTTTCAACCTCATCGATCGATGCAGGTAAAACTGAATTAGGTAAAGGGGATTATTATGTCGAAGTCCGCAATGATGAAACCAGCGGCTGGCAGTTTCGCTTGCTTGACTCGAATGGAAAAGCGGTAATCATCCGCAAAGGGGATAGTACGACGGAAACGACTAACACCTGGCAGAGTATTCCCAGTGCAGGTGGACAATTTGATACCGGCCGCGGATTGGTCATTCAATTTGGATCAGATGTCAATAATTATCAGTCAGGTAGTTTGGTCAATAATAGTGCGGCAAAGGTCAATTATGTTGCCCAAGGTGCGCATCTCACTGTTACTGAAAACAATTCGTTGATAGATATTGTTTCGGCAATAAACAACGCTCAATATGCAGAAGGAGATGGTGTGATCGCTAGCATTGTTGATCGGCAGCTGATCTTATCCGCGGCGAGTACGGGCACGAATCATGTCCTAAACGCCAACAATCTCATTGACAATGGAGCAGGTGGTACCAGCGGGGTGTTACATGATCTGGGCGTTTTAGCAAGCGCGAGCACTGATTTTAAATATAGCGCTGTACAAGATGCTAGTAATGCGACATTTACTGTAAATGGAATCACCGTTATCCGCAGCAGCAATAGCGGATTGACCGATGTGATCAACGGAGTTACCATTAATCTCGCTGCTGATGCTCAAGGGAAAAGCGCCACCATTTCTGTTAAGCAAGATATCAGTTCCGCAAAGGCGGCTATCCAAACATTTCTCGATAAATTCAATGCAGTGGTCTCCTATTTAGAACAAAAAACCGCAGTAACCAGTACGAATGATGGCACGAAGACTTCTTACACTCGCGGAACACTGGCAGATGATAATGTGTTTAGCGAGCTGCGTATTCAACTTTTCTCTTTGTTCATGCAAAATGTTTCCAATACAAGTTCCTATCAATCGCTGCGCGATGTTGGTTTGATCATCAATGATTCTCTGCAGGCAAGTATTGGCGATAGCAGCAAACTCGATCAGGTTCTCGCTTCCGATTTGAGCGGTGTCCAAACTTTATTCGATGCAGTAATGGCTCAAATGGACGCCAAGCTGGGCGGTTTCACTGGTGTTAGAAGCGGCTCAGATTATTTAGATGATGTGGTCTCGAATTTAGACAATCAATTAAACGATATCAACGATGATATTAGCAAAATGAACGAATATCTCACCGAGCGCCAGCAATATCTAGTTGACCAATATTCAGAAATTCAAGCCCAATTACAGTTACTCAGTTATACCCAGCAGATGTGGTCTAGTATCTATGGGACAGTTAATCAATTGTATTGATGGATTAGGTTATATTAGCCGGCAAACATGGATGTTTGCTGATTAGAAAATGGAGGGAACCCATGGGAGATATGCTCTCCTCTAAAGTTAGTCAAGCTGCCAAAATCCTCCCTGTTACGCAGGGCGCGGTCGGTTATCCTCAAGTTGAGCAAACTGGTTTGGCTTCTTTATCTGGAAAAGAAAACAAAGATGCTCAAATGAAAACTAACGAAGAAACCGTGAAGAAATTGGGCGCAAAATTCACCAAACCATTGGGAGATGTCAGCTTGAAGTTTAAGATAGATGAAGACACCCATGATGTTACGGTTTTGATCGTTGACAATGAATCGAAAAAAATAGTGCGAACCATTCCGCCCGAAGAGATGGCAAAAATCAACGCCGGAGAATTACTGCAATTACTTGCCTAAAATTTTAGCAAAAATTTACGCAAGAACACTTTAGAAATGATGAAAATTGCCGAAAGAAAATATGTAGATGGTTGATAATTTGTTGTGCGAAAGGATTTGAAACGTGATCAAGACTACATACGGAACTCAACAATATCGAACTCAGGATGTTTTAGGAGCTACACCATTGCATCTGGTGGTGATGGCGTATGATGTTGCCATTGTTGCTTGCGAGAAGGAGGATTACGAACGAGCGACGAGAGCAATTAGTTTACTGCGAGATGCTTTGAATTTCGATTATGCAGAAGTGGCTGGTGGTTTGTTCCGCCTTTATCAATGGTGTTTGGATTGCATTCGCCAGGGTGACTATAAATCTGCCCTTCAAACGCTCAAAGAACTGCGTGATGCCTGGGCGACAGTTGAGAACCGCTATCGTACCTTGCCAACCCCTGCAGCTTATGCACCCGTTACAGCTGTTGGACAATCGGTATGAGTGCATCAATAAGAGGACAGTCACCTCGAATGTGACTGTCTTCTTATTTAAATAACATAACTTAAATTCACCCCCCATTTTTCACGCAATTTTTACTTCCCCTTCATAAAGGTTTTACTGCTCAATTTTATTGCCTGTGCTAGGATTTACACAGTAATAATAGTTCTTAAGTTGAAAGGAGTCCTGGATGAGTTTTTGGAATAGTCTGCGGATTGCCTCATCGGCTTTAAGTGCTCAAAGATTGCGTTTGGATATTATCTCCAATAATATTGCCAACGCCGAGACCACTCGAACTGTTGAAGGAGGACCATATCAACGTCAAGATGTAGTTTTCTCACCTCAGGGAGGAAATCCGCTGACGCCGGCTTTTTTGAATGTATTGCGCAGTTTTCGAAATGGAGCTGCCAGCCAGAATGGAGCTGGTGTTGCTGGTGTTCGAGTTAACCAGATTGTTACAGATAACACCCCCGGTCCGCGTGTATATGATCCTTCTCATCCCGATGCAGATGCAGATGGATATGTCAATTATCCGAATGTCAATTTAGTAGTTGAAATGACCAATATGCTTTCAGCCACCCGTTCTTACGAAGCCGGCTTGGCAGTAGTAGATGCCTCCAAACGGATGGCGCAAAAGGCTCTAGAAATAGGACGATAAAGCCAGATATATGGCCAAAGGAGATAGAGGATGGACGTTAATCGAATTACCTCATCCAACATACTGAATACACAAGCGAAATCGGTTCAAGGAAAAACGCCAAATACTTTCGAGCAAGTAGGTCAGACCTTTCAAGAGGCTCTAGATAATCTTAGTAAAACTCAAGTAAATAGCGATGAATTAATTCAAAAATTAGCCCAAGGTGAAGATGTAGACATCCATACGGCGATGATCGCAGCTGAGCAGACCGATGTTAATTTCCGGATTGCAGTTGCAATCCGCGACAAGCTGGTGGATGCTTACCGTGAAATTATGCGTATGGCAGTTTAATTTTAGCAAGGAAACAAAGAGATAAGCAAGATGTTCCGGACTTTGCAACAGCAATTTAGCCGATTTTGGAACCAACAGACTGGTACGCAACGGGTGGTATTTATTGTCCTTTTGGTTTTAGCTATCATTTTAATCCCCTTATTTGTAGTTTGGGCGACAACGCCAACCTACGAGGTGGCTTTTACTGGTTTGAGCGAAGCCGATGCCGGTCAAATTGTAGAGCAATTGAATTCGGATAACATTCCATATAAATTACGGGGAAGCGGTACGATTTTAGTGCCGGCTAATCAAGTCTATGAGATTCGGTTGAAAATGGCTCGGCAGGGTCTTCCGCAAGGGGGGACAGTTGGATTTGAATTATTCAATGGGAATACATTAGGGATGACGGAATTCTCTCAGCGCGTGAATTATCAACAAGCGATTGAAGGTGAATTAGAACGCACGATTGGTAGTTTGAGTGCTGTAGAAGCCGTCAGAGTCCATCTTGTGATTCCAGAAAAAACGTTGTTATCCAGTGAACAATCACCGACCACAGCCTCAGTCACCGTCATGGAAAAACCAGGGATGGCGCTGGACAGCGCCCAAGTACGGGCAATTACCCATTTAGTTGCCAGTAGTGTAGAAGGATTAAAACCAGAAAATGTTGTTGTAGTGGATGTAAATGGCAATATGCTTGCTTCCGGAGAAGGAGGAGATCAAAATAACCTGAACGCTCAAACGGATACCCGGAGGGCAGCAGAATTAGCTGCGGCTGACCAAATTAAAAAGAAAGTGCAGGATATTTTAGATAAAGCCTTAGGTCCAAATAAATCCGTTGTTCAGGCAAATGTGTCGCTAGATTGGACGCAGCGTGAAACGTCTCGGCAGAGTTATGATCCCCAGCAAAGTGTTGTGCGCAGCGCCCAGGATGTTAAAGAGGTCTACACAACAACAAGCGGTTCAATTGAAGGCATTCCTGGAGCAACGACTAATCTACCCCCTGCTGGGAGTGGTTCATTATCAGCCAATAACGGGATCGCGTATACCAGGACTGAATCGACCGTGAATTATGAAATCACTCAGGTTCAAACCCATGAAATTCAATCTCCTGGAGATATTCAACGTATCTCTCTCTCGGTTTTGGTAGATGGGATTACAGATACCCAGCAATTACAAACCTTACAATCCGTGATTGCGGCTGCAGCCGGGATTGATACCAACCGGGGAGATAATCTGGCTGTTCAATCCTTGGCATTTGACCGTAGCTATTACCAAAGCCAAGCGGCAGAAATCCAAAAAGCTGAAAAACAAAGCATGATTTACCGCTATGGTGAAATAGGTGCTGCGATCTTGATTTTTGCCCTCTTGCTTTGGTATGTGATGCGGGTTTTAAAGAACTTGAAATTGACTTCATCGGCTGCTTGGATTCCAATTATGAGGCCAGTTTCTGAAATGGCTTTACCAATGCCAGGAACAACGACAGGATCGCCGGCTGAAAAAACCCTGCTAGGGGCAAATCTTATCCAAAATCATGTTGAATCATCGCCAGCAGAATCGGGAGCTATCAATCAATTAACCCAAGCAATCGAAAATAAAAAGAAAATCCCGAAGATCGAACTGCCAACTATTTCTCCAGAATATGAGCAACTGCAAAAAACGCTGGATGATCTGGTTGATAGCGATCCGACCAGCATTGCAGAAGCAATCCAGCTATGGTTAGCAGAGGACGAGAAGCGGCATGGCTGAGATTTCGGAAAACTCTGGGCTATATAAAGCCGCGGTATTATTGGTCTGTTTGGGGGTTGAACGATCTTCTCAGGTTTTGCAGTACCTGGGGGAGGCAGAGCTTGAGAAAATTCTGGTTGCGGTAAGCGAAGTAAAAACCATCACTCAAGAAAAACGAGCTGAAATCATGGGTGAAGCTCTTGCGCTTTCGATGGCTAGCTCCAACATGATGCTTGGAGGCTTGGAATATTCCAGGCAGTTGCTTTCTCGCGCAGTCGGACCCCGCCGTGGCGCAGAAATTTTGGAACGCATTTCTGCCAGTTCGCAACTCTCTTCTTTTGAAATTTTGAAGAATGCAGATCCGGCTCAAGTGGCATCTATGTTGGCAGAAGAACATCCGCAAACCATTGCTTTGGTGCTTTCTTATTTGGAGGCAAAATTAGCTGCCGATATTATGTCTTATCTTCCTCCTGAGTTACAAATTGAAGTAACCTTACGTTTGGCAAAGATGGACCGGGTATCACCCAGTGTAGTGGATGTGATCGAACGAGGTTTAAAACATAAATTATCCGGGGTGATCAGCGTCGCCGGGTTTAGGGAGACCGGTGGGGTGTCTTTCTTGGTAAAGGTATTAAACAATGTGGATCGAGGAGTGCAAAAAACAATATTTGATGCATTGGAACCCATTAGCCCTTCTCTGGTTGAGGAAATCCGGGCAAATATGTTTACCTTCGATGATTTAGTTAAATTGGATGATAAGAGTATTCAACGAGTGTTACGAGATGTCAATAAACAAGACCTCGCTCTAGCATTGAAAGGGGCTCCGGAAAAAATCCGGGAATTGATCTATCGAAACCTTTCCGAAAGAGCCCGCGAATCGTTACAAGAAGAAGTAGAAATTTTAGGACCACAACTTGCCAAGAATGTCTATGCAGCTCAACGCAGGATTGTGGATATCGTGAGAACTCTGGAAGAATCGGAAGAGATTGTGATCGGTGGAGCAGGAGCGGAATATGCCGTTATTGCCTGATAAGAAGGGTCAGTCTAAGCAGGTTACGGTTCAAGATTGGCACCTTGTCGATTTCGGTTCAGAGGAAACTAAGCCTAGTGTTCAAGTAGAAAGAGAACTTTATCAATCAACCGCGGATTTGAATAGTCGGTTTACTGATCTGGTTGAATTGATTAAGGATAAAACCGTTCCGAATAATGTTCTACTATCGGAAGACGAAGTTAACCAGATTGATAAAGATGGTTACCAAATATGGCGGCCAATGGAATTAGAGATATTCCAGAGTGTGGTAGGAAATAATTCGGAACAAATGCATAATCGCTATGCACAAAACCAAGCTCAAGAAATTTTGAGGAAAGCAAAAACCGACTCTGCTGAAATCTTACGTCAGGCTGAATTGAAAGCACAGCAAATCCTGGAAGATGCTCAGTTAAAAGCTGACGAAATCCAGCAACAGGCATATCACCAGGGTTTAGCTGAAGCAAACAGCGAAACACAATCCATGTTGATGACAGCTAAATCAATCTTGGAAGAAGTACAAACCTGGAAAGAAACGATGTTTGAGCAAGGGGAGATGATGATGTTGCGTCTGGTTATTGAAATTGCCCAAACTATGTTTGGAGATGGTTTGCCACTTGATCCAGATACGCTAGGACAGGCTTTCTCGCGGGCTCTCAATCAAGCTAAAACCTTGGGAAATCTCCGCATATTTGTCCATCCAGAAGATGCCGCGATATTAACCGCTCATTGGAATAAACTTCAAGGAGCTATAGGCGCACAACAAGTAGAGTTGATTCCATCGGAAATCATTAAACGCGGTGGTTGCTATATAGATGGTCAGTTTGGTAGTGTTGATGCTCGTGTAGAAACACAATTTCAGACGATCAAAGACTCTTTGTTGATGTCTCTTGGAAAAATCAAGCAAGGAGTCATGGGATGACGCTCGATGTGACATTACCAGATTTAACCCGTTACCATGCTGTTCTCAATCGAATTAATCCACTGCGTGTCTCGGGGCGGGTCGTTCAAGTAGTGGGTTTAACAATTGAAGCAACTGGATTGGATTGTCAAATCGGGGAAGTATGTGAGATTAAATCCACGGATAATGGAACGCTGATGACCGAAGTGGTTGGTTTTCGGGAGCAGCGCACATTGCTCATGCCATTGGGAGAAATGCAGGGGATTCAACTAGGAAGCCCAATATATCCAACCGGCACATTCTTCCGTACACCGGTTGGTCGTCCATTATTAGGCAGAGTCTTAGATGGACTAGGGCGACCGATAGACGGTCTGGGTGATTTTGGTGATTTACAAACGGTTCAAACATACAGCCCAGCCCCCCACCCGCTGACGCGGCGTTCAATTAGTGAACCTTTAGAGACAGGAATCCGGGCAATTGATGGATTGCTTACCTGTGGAAAAGGGCAGAGAATTGGGATTTTTTCGGGGAGTGGGGTTGGAAAGAGCACTTTATTAGGTAGTATTGCGCGCAGCTCACGTTCTGATGTCAGTGTAGTGGCATTAGTCGGGGAACGGGGGCGCGAAGTGCAGGAGTTTATTGAACGAGATTTAGGAGCGGAAGGATTAAAACGTTCCGTGGTGGTTGTCTCCACTTCAGATCAACCGGCATTAATCCGTTTAAAAGCAGCCTGGGTGGCAACGACGATTGCGGAATATTTTCGGGATTGCGGGTTGGATGTGACCTTGCTTATGGACTCAGTAACTCGTTTTGCCATGGCACAGCGAGAAGTAGGATTGGCAATTGGAGAGCCCCCAGCGAGTAAGGGTTACACTCCATCTGTATTTTCCCTCTTGCCCAAACTGCTTGAACGAGCAGGTACGAATGAACAGGGTTCGATTACCGGTTTTTATACCGTGCTGGTTGAAGGTGATGATTTCAATGAGCCAATTTGTGATGCAGCTCGATCTATTCTGGATGGGCATATTGTGCTCAGTAGAGATTTAGCAGCTCGTAATCAATACCCAGCGATAGATGTTTTAAATAGTGTCAGTCGAGTAATGCCCAGTGTAACGAGGGTTGAACACCGATCTTACGCCAATCAGATTCGAAAATTGCTTGCTTCTTATGAGAAAGCCCGCGATTTGATCAATATAGGCGCCTATGTACAAGGATCGGATCGAGATATTGATGCTGCTATTGCAGCTATCCCGTCAATTTTGGAATTACTACAGCAAAAACCAGACGAATTTACACCATTAGAGGATACCCTTGCTCAGATGCAACGAATTTGCCTAGGAGATTAAACTTTATGCCACCAAAATTTTCCTTACAACCTGTGTTAGATTACCGGGAAACCCGGGTTGAGATACTCGAAATTGAGTTAGGACGCTTGCTGCAAGCCCAGCAACGCGGTATCACTTTTTTGGAGGCATTAGAGAGCAGCCGCGATCACATTTTGGAGGAATTGGGTAAAAAGCAAACTGGCGAGATTGATTTATACCTCATCACCCGCCTGCATTCCAATCTGGATACGGTCAATGAGAGGATTGTGGAGCAGCAAACACGGTTGATTGAAATCGCCCAGCAAATAAAAGAAAAACAACAAGAAATCGTTAATGCCAAACAGGATGCTGAGGCATTAGTCAAACTCAAAGAGCATGAAATTGAACGGTACAAAAAAGAAGAACAAAAGAAAGAAAATCGTTTACAGGACGATATTTATATTGCCAGAGCTTATCACCATACGAATGGAGTAATCTAATGGATGGCTCGTTTTTTTATTCCCAATATCAGATGGTACTCTATAATGTTATCTTCGAGTTACTAGATAAATATCTAACTGAAGGAGATCTGAGTACAGTTTCAGATCCTTCTGTAAGCGTGAAGACTGACGCAACCTTCTCTGGTAAATTTGCGGATCTTATCCAACAAGCTGCTGAAAAATATCAAGTAGATGCAAAATTGATCGCAGCAGTTATCAAGGCTGAATCGAATTTTAACCCTCGCGCTAAGTCTTCGGCCGGGGCGATGGGGTTAATGCAGTTGATGCCTAGCACGGCGGCAGGTTTAGGGGTCAATGATCCTTTTAATCCTTTAGAAAACATTTATGGCGGAGCTAAGTTACTCCACCGTTTATTAGATAAATACAATCAGAATATACCATTGGCTTTAGCTGCCTATAACGCTGGTTCAGGCGCAGTGGATCAATATGGTGGTATTCCCCCGTATGCTGAGACAAAACTATATGTCCAACGCGTTTTGCAGTATTACAAAGCTGGATGATAAAGGAGAGAATAATGAGTGACCCTATCTTATTTGATCAAAGTATCCAAGCGATGAAGTCTGCCTTGGAAGGATTATCCACTCAACAGGAAATTATTGGGCAAAACATTGCAAATGTTGACACGCCTGGTTATCGTGCACAAAAAGTTGATTTTCGATCAGCTTTGCGTAACGCAATGAATAAAACCGGAAAGGTCTTGATGAAAACAACTAATCCGGCTCATCTTCATGGGGGAAAATCAAATGGAAGTGTCCAAATTTCTTTAAGGGAAGGAGGTACAACACGGGCAGATGGAAATAATGTCGATATTGATGTGGAATTAAGCCAGATGACTGAAACCGTAATTCAGTATCAGGCAATGTCCCAGTTGATCAGCAAGAAATTTTCTGGGCTGAAAACAATTATCGGGAGGTAACACTTGAAAGATTTATTAATTTTACCTAATCTAGTGAAGGCAGCCAATAAACCGCCGCCAAAAGAGTTCGTTCGTGTGGCTGGTTTCAAACCAGAATCACCAGACACTTTCCAGCGTATGTTCGAGCAAACCAAAAAGAAGATTTATAAACTCGGATTAACGAATGAACCTGAACCAAATGAGGAGTCAGTCAGTGATTCTGCCCAAAAAGGGGAGGCAGAAAGCGCAGCCAATCAGATTACAACAACGTCTCCCCAACCGCAGGCAACGATACCGACAGACCCTCAAAATATAAATTCCATTCAACCTAATCCGATAGGCGAGAAAAAGGAGGAAGTTAAGCCAGAACAAATAGAAAACGAGAATTCAGCAACGAATCAACCGATGAATGCTGCCGAACAGCAATTGGCAACCTTGCCAGTTGGAAAAATAACCAAAACAGATTCTTACGGTTTTCTATCCTTGGCTGACAATTCAACGGGAAAAACAAAGGATAATGGCAATTCTATCCAAGAAGCGGAGGTGACTACAGACAACGAGATCAACCTTTCAAATGAAACTGCGCCTGTGGGCAAATCTGTTCAAGGTCTCGATAGAGTGCAGAAAACGCCCTTAACCATCGAGCAAGGAGATCCAACCTTCTTGCTTGCCGAGCAGGATCCCAAGTCCGCTATAAAAGCTGAGGCGGCAAATATCCAGAATCCTTCTTCTGCTAATTTAATTGATCAAAAAACTGTTCAACCCAATGGTCAAGGAGAAGTACAAAGTCAGGTGATTAACCTAAATGAAGTTCCCGCGGATCCCAAAAGCCAAGTAAGACAACCGGAAATCGCTGCCCAGCCTGAAAGAAAGGAGGGACCGCCACCAACGACCGCCCAAGGGGACGATTTGGCTAGTCACCCGATTAATTTGCAAGATAAGGGAAATCAGATGGCTAGTAGCCAAAAATTGTCTGATCTAAGTGGCGAAACTTTGCCGGTGAAAGAAGATAATGCCAGTATCACTCATCTAAAATCGGGTATGTCCAATAGCTCCGTATGGAACACTGTGGAAAAGAGCAATAAGCCGGTTTTCCAAAATAACCTTAGCGCCCCGACAATAGAGGAATCAATAGTGGGGAAGACTTACCCTAAACCAAAAGATGATCCCCCATTTGAAAATATACAATCTGGTATGCCCCAGCCGCTCATGCCACAAAATAAATTGAACGAGCCGGCCCGCTTGGCGGAAGCTCCCCGAACCGAACTCTTACAACAACTTGCCACAGATCTGGCGGGTATTTCGAAAACCGGTCAGCAGAGCTGGAGGGTTCAGCTTCACCCCGAATCTTTGGGGAAGATAGACCTGCAGATGACGGCCGATGGGCAAGGCGTACGGATCGTAATGAATGCGGATCAGGCTGCAACTGGGTTTATGTTGGAACGGCATCTTGGGGAGTTAAAAGAAATGCTGCAACATGCTGGAGTAAACCTGGCTGGCTTATCGGTCAATTCAGGGAACGCGCAATCCCACAGCAACGAACATTTACCCAATACTCCCCTCCATCTTAGAAACCGGCACTTAAAGATTAACTCAATGAGTGCGGAATTTAATAATCGGGAGATTTCCAAGCCGATGAGTATAGATGACTATTCACGATTAGACTACCGGATTTAGAAAGGAGAAATACTATGAATGTATCCAGTGTGACATTCACCAGCACCACCAATTCATCCAATCTAGATAACAAGAGTTCAGGTTTAAGCGGTTTTGATGCCAATGCTTTCATGATGATTTTATTGGCTCAATTGCGCAATCAAAACCCGCTAAAACCTATGGATGATAAAGAGTTGATCGGTCAGATGGCTCAACTTAATTCATTGGAAGAGTTGAAAAAAATCAGTGCTGGTGTGGATAAATTGATTCAACTGAACAATGGATAAGATTATTAGGAGAATCTACATGAACGATCCCATCCGCAGATCAACTAATCAGCTTTTACCACACAATGATCCGGGAATAAAGACACAGAAGTCCTCTCAACAGAATGGTTTTGTAGAGACATTAAATCAGAAAACACAAGAACAAGCGATCCGTTTTTCGAATCATGCTCAAAAGCGTATCCAAAGTCGGGAGATTCAATTAAGTGATGATGGTTTAGCTCGATTGGCGCAAGCCGTAGAAAAAGTAGAAAAACGGGGAGGAAAAGAATCGTTAGTTTTGATGGATGACCTAGCGTTCATCGTGAACGTAAAACAGAGATTAGTTGTGACTGCAATAGATTCAAATGAGCGCAGCGAAGGAGTATTTACCCAAATTGATAGTGTTGTTTTGGCAGATAAATAAACTTTATTCAGGCGGGCCCTCTTGGAGGAAGCCTGAAAATACTTATTCAGGAGGCAAAAAATGTTACGATCGATGTTTTCCGCAATTAGTGCATTAAATCTACATCAGACATATATGGATGTGGTGGCTAACAACCTAGCGAACGTTAATACTTATGGATATAAAGCCAGTCGGGTTACTTTTCAAGATCAATTTTCTCAAACGTTATGGAACGGCGCTGGCCCAACCGAGAATTTAGGTGGTATTAATCCAGCTCAAATTGGGTTGGGAGTGCGCCTGGGGGCAGTCTCCCCGAATTTCACGCAAGGGATGTTGCAAAATACGAACCGCAATACTGATATAGCCATTCAAGGGGATGGTTTTTTCATCTACAATAACGGTATAACCAATTTGTATTCCCGGGATGGCTCGCTTGAGATCGATTCAGAGGGGTATTTAGTTAACGGCTCAACCGGCACTCGCATTCAGGGATGGATGGCAAATGTTGTCAACAATATCGCCACGGTCGACACAGGTATGCCAATTACGGCATTACAATTGCCTTTAGGTGCGACTTTAGCACAACAAACCCAAAATGCCACCCTGTTCGGCAATCTAGATTCTTCTCAATCAGTAGGATATCAATATCCGGTGACGCTGGGTGTTTATGATTCCTTAGGGGATCTACATTCGGTAACCGTTGAGTTTGAGTTGACGAATAAAGCGACTAATACTTGGACTTGGACCGCCACCGGTACCGATGTGTCAGGAACGGGTACCGTCTCTTTCGACACCAATGGCCAATCACAAACGGCATCGGGGACAATTCACATTGCAGCTTCCAGTAGCGGAGGAGCTGCCGACTTTGATGTGACGCTAGATATGTCTCGCCTAACTCAATTGGCATCTGATACCGATCTCTCCATGACCTATCAGGATGGTCTAGCTGCTGGTAGTTTCTCCTCTTTCTTCGTTACACCCCAAACCGGAGAAATATATGGTGTATATTCCAATGGTATGCAGCGATTAATCGGGCAATTGGCTTTGGCGTCCTTTGTGAACCCGAGTGGTCTGGAGCGAGTAGGAAATAATATGTTTATGGTCGGCTCTAACTCTGGCGATCCGGCGGTCGGCGCTGCTGGAACTGGGGCGCGTGGTACGCTGGCGGCAGGTTATTTGGAAGGATCGAATGTGGATTTGGGTCAAGAATTTACTAATATGATCATTGCCCAACGTGGTTTTCAATCATCTTCGCGGGTGATTACAACGTCCGATGAAATGTTGCTGGAGTTAGTTAATTTGAAACGGTAATTGATTAAAAAAAATTGAGCTAGGGGAACATTCCTCAAGTCATTGGTGTCTTGGAGGGCAGAGCAAATATCTAGGGAAAATATATTTAAATCCTCCACTTCGCTCAAAAGATGGCTTGGGTTGAAAAATCCCCTAGCCCAGATTAATGGAAGTGTTATGGAATGAATGTCACTGGTCCAGCGCCGATCTCTATCGTACAGCGATATGATAATTCAGACCTAGTTCTGCGGATGAACCAACGTATCGCTGCAGAAGTCATGCAAGTCACGGGTGACCGAGTCGTATTATCGGTTAATGGTGTCCCGATCGTTGCCCGTTTGACTTCATCTGAACAAGCAGCACAATTAATTGAGAGACGGATTGCTCAATTTATCGTGCGGGATACTTCATCGAATATGGTAATGTTACAACTGCTCCCTCCGACTTCCAACACGGAGAATTTAACCAGTCAGCAATTATTTAATTTAGTAAAAGCATTGTTGCAGCAAGCTGATCTAGCCTTCACGGAAACCAATTTTCTTCTCGCCAGATCGTTATTAGAACATGGTTTGCCGGTCGAGGCATCCTTGATCAATCAATTGAATCATACGCTCGAACAAATTGAAGGATGGGGAGAACCAGAGGCACAAATTGCTGCTGCTTTTATTGCGGGTGGTTTTGTGTTATCTCCTCAGATAATTCAGGCATTTGTTAAGAAATTTCCCGATTTAGGGGAAGTGATCCTTCAGTTGATAAACGGCCTCCGTAGATATATTGCTGCTAATCAAAATGAACAGAAAGGTGCCTTAGCACAAGAACCAATGGAGTTTCTTCAATCTTTTATTTTGGATTTATCTCATCCGCAGCAAGAAATTGCTCAACAACTGCAATGGTTGGTGAAGATTTTTAATCGCCCTATTGAGAATGTGCTGGCTGAGTTAGCCAAGAATCCGCAAATGAGATTGAGTGACCGGCTCGATACGGGTTTGTTATCTTTATTGACTTTTTATTGGCGATTGCAATCCGAAGCAAATCTCCCAAAAATCACTCAGGATATTGAACGCTTTTTCGATACAATCCGTCGAGAACAATTTTTTAATCTGCAAAGCGATCCGAACAACCCGAAGAGCCAGTGGTATCGGATATTAATTCCGCTCAATTTTGAGCTTCATAATTCTGGGTTGTTCCACGAAAATAGATTACAAACAGTAAATATTCGCATCGCTTATCTTCCAGAGCAAGTCCCATTGCGGATTGATGCAAATCACACGCGTTTTATCGTCCAAGTTGAATTGAATAAAGGATTAATTGAAGTGGACGTCAGTTTAGCCCAGCAAAAAGTGGGCGTTCATGTGCGAACCAATGATTTACTTTTGCTAGAGAAAGCTCAAGAAGAAATACAAACCCTCCAAGAGGGAATTTCTTTGTTAGGCTATCAGATCCAGAATACCCAATGTGAGCTTTGTGAACTTGAACCGATCAGTGAAATGGGAGGAGCGGCACCTAAAAATTGGGGAGAAGTTAGCCTGGAGATCTAGCGATGGAAAACAAACGATTCTTATTGAAAAACACTGGTTATCTCGATCCACAAAAAGTACCCAAAGCTACAGCTCTAGGTTATGATCCGAAACGGGATGAAGCTCCTATTGTATTAGCATCCGGAAAAGGAGCCATTGCTGAACAAATAATTGCACTAGCGAAAGCAAATGGGATACCTATTCGGGAGGATCCGTTATTAGCGGAAGCGTTGGCAGGGGTCAACTTAGGTGATCCAATTCCCCCTGAGTTATATGCGTTAGTCGCTGAGGTATTAGCGTATATTTATCGAGTTGAGCAAAAACTCAAGTAAATTACTTGATGGGTTCAATATCTGCAGAGATTTCGGTGACAAGAAATTTTCGCAATTCTTCGAGGTTATCCTGCTTCTCCTTCTTTGCCAGATTCTCAGCGATTTGATTTTGTTCTCTAATGGCATCCCATAGTTCTTTGCGATGGATTTTAATCTCAAGCGGTGCCGTAATTCCTAATTTAACTCGTTCCCCTTCAATACCTAAGATGGTGATCACAATTTGATCATCAATTACCAGGCTTTCATTGGCTTTGCGGGTTAAAATTAGCACGATGATTGTCCTTTTTAGCTGAGTAGATCGAACAGGCTCATAGCAGAGATCGCCCTCTGTCCCACTTCTAGAACGGTTTGATACACGGTCTGCTGGTGCTGTAAATAGGAAATGGCTTCGGTCATATTAGCATCTTCTTTTGTGGAAAGCAGGCTTTTTAATTCTATTTGGGCTTTTTCTAGACGATCTTTTGCTAGGCGTACTTGTCTTTGGCGTGAACCATTTATGGTCATGGATTCGTTCACTTTCATTAATGCATTTTCAAGAGGGGCAATTGTTGCTTGTATCTGGGTTAAATCGTTGCTCTTTAGAGCATCGCGAGCTGCAAGCATAGCCTGAAATAATTCATCAAATGTCTCATTACCATCAATGTTCAGGGGGATAGATACTCCTGGGCTAAGCGTGCGAGAGATTATTTCATTAATTCCACCGTTATAAACTACCTGATCAAATTGTCCATCAGAATTATTATCAACTAAGCTGAAAGGGGGAGTTTGGGTCTTGAAACCGCCAAAAATATATTTGCCTTCGTGGGTGGAATTGGCAACATTGACAGCTTGTTGAAGGATGATATCTAATTCTGTTGCCAATCCGGAACGCTGATCGTCTCCTAGCGTATCTGTTCCCCCTTGGCGGGTAAGATTAATTGCTCGGGTTGCTAATTGGATGACTTGATTGAGCGAGAAATCAGTGGTGGTCATCCAGCTGTCTGCATTAGCAATTGAATCAAGGTAAGCGGAAGTGTCAGTTAAAGTGGATCGTAAGTAAAATGCTGCTGCAACACCGCTCGGATTATCAGACGGCCTTTGAAACTCTTTTCCGGATGCCACCTTTTCTTGGAGTTTGTAGAGTCGTTTTAGGTTCTCATCCATGTATTTAATGGCATTTTGGGTTATCAACTGTTGCGTTATTCGCATCTCGCTCCTTTCCCTTAGCTAAGTATGACGGGTTTAGCGTCCCGCTACACCCATCCCATTGATAATTTTGTCCAACATTTCATCAATTACTGTCACCATTCGCGTAGCAGCTTGAAAAGCACGCTGATAGCGGATCAAATTTGCCGCTTCTTCATCCAGGTTTACGCCGGAGACTGCCTCTCGAAGTTGATTTAGCGAATCGGCGACTGCCTGACGATCGCGGGTGTACGTTTCAGCATGGGAGATTGCGATTCCGAGCTCAGCCACTTTGCGGGTGTAGTAGTGATTGATGGTTTCCGTGCCTGTGCTCATTAGTAGTTGATCTCGAATTTGAGATATTTGCAATGCTAAATTCCCGTCGCCAGGCGAGTTGGCAGTTTCGGCTGCTGCAATATTTTCAGGATGCCCGCTCACATCACTGGATAAACGAATATCGGCAGCGGATGTGGCAGCGGGATCGAAGAAGTTAAGATTTGTGGTTGTCCCATCGAGAGCGTATCCTTGTGAGTGGAGAGAATTTACCGTAGAAATGAGATTTGCAGCTAGGTCATTGAGACCATTGATGATATCCGGAATGATTTGATCTCGAGCCTCGAATAAGCCAGCTAATTCACCCCGGCTGACACTGAGCGGTTGCCCGTCTGCTTCCCAATAGATGTTGGATAGATTGCTGCTGGTTGCACTTAATTTAAACGTTGTTGCACCTATTACTAATGCATGGCCACCGATAGAAACCACCGCTTCTCCATTATCCTGGATACTGGCAATTGCGCCACTAATTTCAGACAGGCGGTTTATCATCTGATCACGTTGGTCAATAATATCATTGGGTTGATTGCCAGCTGCTTTCACTGTGACGATCTCCACATTAAGACGGGCTATTTGGGAAGCTAATGAGTTGATTTCATCTACTCTTTCGAGAATGGTCAAGTTTTGATCCTTTTGGATTTTGGTGAGAGAATCGTAACGCCAACGTAGGGCTGTAGCCAGCGAATCAGCGCGCTCTAATAAATCAGACCGCAGCGACATATTGGTGGGATCATCGCTTAAACCTTGCCAGCCTGTCCAAAATGCATCCAATTTTGCT
Organism: Anaerolinea sp.; assembly: GCA_020722415.1. Classification (GTDB taxonomy): domain Bacteria; phylum Chloroflexota; class Anaerolineae; order Anaerolineales; family UBA4823; genus UBA4823. The sequence goes on along the minus strand of DYKV01000008.1, from coordinate 18,553 downwards.
ACCAAGCCATCTTCGCTCGTTTCAGATAAGCTTGCTTCCACTTGTTTAAGTACACTAGTTTGCATGTCCCAGTTTTTGCTTTCCCCGAGGATTCGGCGATAACGGTCGTCAAAGAATTCCATATTGTATTGGCGGATCCGATCAACCATCACACCGGTTCCAATTTGCCCTGGCACAACCTGCCCGCGCATAGACGGTACGGTATAAGGTATTCCTGCGACCATTACCGCTTCTTGCCGGCGGTATCCTGGAGTGGACGCGTTCGCGACGTTATGTTCGGTGGTTTGAATAGCGATTTGATGGCTGAGCAAAGAACTTAAGGCGGTATTGAGACCTTGTAAGAGATTAGCCATATATCCCCCCTATACCCTTTCATCTACATCCCAGACCGCATCCAAGTTGTGCTTTGGACGGTTGCCAGGATAATCATAAACTAAAGAAGGTTGAATAGCATCAAGGATGAGGCTTTGGACGGCGTCAATGCGTTCTAGAGCGATCAATGCTAAAGCCCGATTACCATTGCTCATGATTTTTATTTCATCCGCCAACGCCGAAATGCCTTCACGCAGACGATTAATTCGGCTACCGATATCAGCCGCCAGCTTCTGGGAGATTTCTGCAATCGAAGGTGATGGAGTAGATATCCCTATTTCTTGCCCTAGATTTTGAACGATCATCCTTCTGCGATCCTCAATTTGACCAAGTTCATCTAGCATTACTTCTTTTTGCTCTACTATAGATGAAAGTGAATTTAAATCATTTTTCGAGATGGCAGATCGTTCCTCTTTGGTTAGTTGGTGAATAGTCTGGCAGGTTCGAAATTCTTGCACCAGCAGATCTTCTAAATTATTCACCAAAGTATAAAGGTCAGTCATTCGTCGTCATCCTTTCCATACAAGCCTGTTATCAAGACCGCAAACCATTTAAAAATATCGAGGCGAGTTGTTCTACGGGGATTTGATAGAGTCCATTTTGGATTTGTTCGCGCAATGCTTCTACTTTATCAGATCGGATTGGTGGTTGTTCAGCAAGGTTTATCCGAGCTTTGGCAAGTACCTTAGCCCGCTCAGAAAGAGAAGCCTGGTCTTTATTGACAAGCTTATCGGAGCGATCATTTTCGACTGTTTTGGTATTACGCTCGATCGCATTCATTCCCTCAGCTTGTTTTTGGATAATCCGATTGTTTTGTGATTGTTCAACCTTCATTCCTTAGCTCCTTCTAGCTTCAAACAGGTTTTTTGACGACGAAGGGTGACATTTACCCTAACCTGTTATCGGCAAGAATTGTAAAAACTTAAATGCGGCGCATTTGAATCGCTTGTTCCAACATTCTATCCGTAGTTTGAAAGGTTCGTAAGGAGAGATCAAATGAGCGCTGTAACAGGATCATTTGGGTCATCTCGTTGGCAATATTGACATTTGATTGCTCCAATGTGTGATTAAGGATTTCACCATATCCTTCTGACTTTGGCGCACCAAGTATTGCGGCACCAGATGATTCTGTCTCTACCCATAAGTTGTCTCCATAACCTTGTAATCCATTAGCGTTTGGGAAGCGGGCTAGTTGAATCGTACCAGCTTGGTTCCAAGTGCCATTTTGCATCACCATCACTGTACCATCCGCTTCAATGTTAATTTCCTCTGCGTCATCTGGAATCGTCCCATCCCAGATAAGAGGATAACCATTGGTATTGACCAATCTACGGTTGGAATCCAAATTAAATTCTCCGTCACGGGTATATGCTACGCGTCCATCCGGTAAGGTTATGCTAAAAAATCCTTCTCCATTGATGGATAAATCTAAAGGATGAGCGGTTTGTTTGAAGGCGCCTTGATCCATAAAATGCTGGGTGGTGCGCAATTGAACTCCATTATAAAGACGTTGGTTGAGCATCTCTTGGAAATTAGAACGGCTGGTTTTGAAGCCGGTTGTATTAATATTAGCCAGGTTGTGGCTCACTAAATCTAGGTCGTTCATGCGCGCCATCATCCCACAGCGGCTTATATTGAGGATTTGATTGATATTTAATCCCATATCATTCTTCCTGATACTTAGACAGAACCTAAAGTGCTGATGGTTTTCCCAAGCAATTCATCTTGGGTTTGCACCATTTTCTGTGCAGCTTCATAAGCCCGGGTGACAGAGACCATTTGGGTCATTATCTGAGCGGGATTGGCATTGGACATCTCCAAATAACCTTGTGCAATTGATCCATAAATGTCGCTGGTTGGACCACCTTCGGCAGCAAAGAGATTGGGTAAATCTCGAATTAATTCCTGAGCGGGGTTTTCAAATGAGGCTAAGCCGATTTTAGCGACAGTTTGACCATTGACCATGATTGTTCCATCGGGACTCACAGCTACATCCCCATCTGGCAGATTGATAGGTTGACCACCATCGTCTAGTACTTGATAACCATCAATGGTGACCAGATTGTTCTCCAAGTCGCGAACAAAACGTCCATCCCGGGTATAGCGTTCCCCATCGGGGGTTTGTATGCGAAAGAACCCTTCTCCTTCAATGGCAAAATCCAGAGCCTGACCAGTGTGGCGTAAACCACCTTGTTGAAAATCAGTAATATCTGGTGTGGTTTGCACTCCCAACCCCAGATTACCAATCCATTGGAGAGGAGAATTGTTCAGGTTAGCATCTGTAGGATAAATAACTTGGCTTTCCTTGAAATCATTTAAATTCGTGAGAGCCTGTTTAAAACCGGGGGTATCAACATTGGCTACATTATGGGCTAACAAACCTTGTCGGTAAAGATTTGCCAGCATTGCTGAAGCGGCAGAATATAAACCTTTAATCATAAATAACTCTCCTTTCGCCGGTTATCTTTATTTGTGTGAAGAGTGACAATATTTTTAACTTCCTCTAAGGTCATACCCAATTGTCTGGCAATATCGAGGTGATTCATTCCTCCTCTTGCCATCGCGATCACTATTTGATTACGTTCGCCAGCTTGAACAGAAACACGAGGGGCAGATGGTGAAGAGGAAGAAGGAGTATTTTGAATGGTTGCCAATAAGGTTTTAAAATCATTTTGTTGTAACGTTCCTCCTACCGGAGGAAGTGGGTTGGTTGATTTTATTTCATGCGCATTGTTCGTTAGTGTCTTTAGTTGATCTACCAATGGTTTGAGCTGATCTGCCTGGGTAGATTGACCTTGAATCCGGGCAGTTTCACGTGCTAATTGGATTAATTTGAGGGTGTCATCCAATAAGACTGATGAGATACGGGTCATAGCTCAAATCCTCCAACCAATTTTGGTGATGAATTTCTGGTGTATTCAATTGCTTTATTGTTAGGTCTGCGCTCAGATTGGATAACGTTTTCGGACTTCATCAACCCACGGGTGATTCTCGATTTAAGCATCATCACTGCTTTTGTGTGGATCTGACACACGCGTGACTCGGAAACATCTAAAACTGCGCCAATTTCTTTGAATGTCAATTTCTCGTAATAGTATAAAGAAAGGACTAATTGTTCCCGTTGTGGTAGACTTTGGATCGCTTTGATGAGCACATCTTTGATCTCTTCTTCTTCCAGGTGTTGATCTGGGTTGCTGTTCTCATCATCAGCAAGTAGTTCGTGCAGCGAAATGAACTCACCGCCATCTGTAGAGAGAACCATATCTAGCGAGATAATAGTCTGATGGCTGTCCAATAAAGCTTGCCGATATCCCTCATCGTCTAAATTCAAGAATTGGGAAATTTCTTCATCGGTGGGTGGACGTTGGTATTTTTCCCACAAACTGTCAATTGCGCCTTGCATTTGTTTCGCACGTTGCCTTGCTCCACGCGATAACCAATCGTGTGAACGTAATTGATCGATAACTTTCCCTCGAATTCGTAAGGTGGCATAAGTGCTGAATTGGGTACCATAAGTTAAGTCGTACCGATCTAGCGCTTCAATTAATCCAATTATTCCCTGGCTGGCGGCATCTTCGTAATCCTGACCAGCTGATTGAGAGATGCCTAAACGATTCAAGACAAAGTGGACTAATGGTATGTAACGAATGATAATCTCTTCACGCAGGGAGGGATCTTTGGTGGAGACATATTGGCGGATTAATTCAGTGTCGTCTATCCGAGTATCCATAGATTACTCAAGCTTGTTTTTCCACTGTGCTATCACCGGTGACGGATGAATCACTAGCTTTCTGGAAGTCCTTGATGATGGTTTGTAGTACCTGATTGGATAAGTAGTAATTTAAAAGCCAAATTACTGCACCTAACCCCAGCATTGTCAGCCCACCCCGGATTACTGCATGAATCAGAGGAACACCCACAAAAAGCGATAAAGTCGTTACAATTACTCCAGAGAGCAGAATCATTAAATTACTAACCGAAAACGAAAAGTCGAGGATATATGGTAAAGAAGGGTGACTGGGTGGAGTGGACGCTTTAGCTTCGTTTTCCTTTGGAGCGGATGCAGTATTTTTATCGTTATCCTTTTTTGCCATAGTTTACCTTTTATGGAAGCACCAAATTAACCAATCGAGCAGCATCGGCTGTTTGGAGGTTGTCTAGGTAATTGGTGCCGTCACAAAAATATGCCAATGGGATTTTGTTTTTCCAAATGAGATTAATAATATGTCCAACATATTTGGTTTCATCCAACTTTGTTATTGCAATCCCGTTTATTTGGAGGAGTGAAAATGAAGCCACTGCTTGCTGCATATCGGCTAATTTCAACGTCGCGGGAAGGGCAAGCAACGTTAGCTTTTTGGGTATTTCGGTTAAGAAGGCGCTTAATTCAACAATCTCTTCTGGGACAAATGGATTACGTGCGGGTGTATCTACCAAAATTAAGTCGGCTTTTTCTTCGGAGGCAATGGTTTCTTTGAGGTCAGTTGGGGTATATACAATATGAGCTTGAATATTTAGCGGCTCGGTATAGGCTCGTGTCTCGGCTATTGCACCAGTTCGGATAGTATCTGCACAGATCCAAGCAACTTTTTTATGTTCCTGTTCTAAAAAATGACCAGCTAGTTTGGCGCATACGCTGGTTTTCCCAACGCCGCTAGGTCCGACAATAAATATAACCCTTACAGTCGGCAGCAGCCCATTTTGGGCGCTCTCGATCCGCAAAATTCGTAAAGCTGTTTCTAATTGCTTACGGATAATTTGGCGTAGCCGGGTTTCATCGAAAAGAATTTTTGGATTTACGCTTTGGCTCACTTTTCTAAGAATTTCTTTTACCAAATGCGGATCGACACCCTGGTTTAGCATTTCTTCCCGGGCCCGGATTAGCGCAGGAGGAACTTCATTTTTAGGAGTATTGACTTTTGTTAAAGAAGGATTGGTTATTGATTCACTTTGGCGGGTTTGTTTCTTGGCGAGTTTGTCAGCGATTTGCTCAAGGAACAATTGGGGATCTACTGCGGAGGAGGGTTGCTTTCCCTCTTTTGCGGGATTATATAAAGAGCGAAGCAGCGTTCCTCCTCTTTTTTTGGTTTCTTTGTTGTGAACAGCCATCCCTTCCAGACTTTGTATTCCTTTTTGCACTGGAGGGATAGCCAGTACTTCTACTTCTGGCTTTTTCCAAGTTTCCCAAACCGCGCCGCCAGGCACTTGTTTTACCGAGAGGATCACAGCTTCTGGGCCTAATTCATTTTGAACCAGTTCCAATGCGGTTTGTGTATTAGGAGCACGATATGATTTAGGTTGCATAGTTTATTGATCCATCACCATTCCATGGGATTTTACTTTTGTGCCTGGGCTGACTTCTGAAAATGCCAGGACCACTAAATTAGGCAGAGATTGTTCCACTAATTTTCGAAAAGCCAAACGGATTTCGCGCGGGCAGAGTAAGATAGGATAGTAACCGAGGTGAGCTAAGTTTTCCATTTGCTCACCGGTACGGATTAAAATATTTTGTGCTAGTTGAGCATCAAGATTAAAGCCTATGCTATTATCTGCTGAAACCAAGCTTTCTCTTAATATACTTTCGATTTGGGGTGAGAGGGTGAAGACGTGCAGATATCCATCCCCATCCCGATATTGGTTGGAAATGGTGCGTGCCATAGATTGACGCACCGCTTCCGAAAGGATTGTCGGGTTGCGAGTGACCGGGGCATTATCTGCAACTACCTCGAGGATACCAGCCAAATCACGAATTGGGATCCTTTCTTTGAGAAGATTACGAAGTATTGCTTGGAACTCACCCAGGCTAATCAGTTCGGGTATTACCCCATCTACAGCGGCAGGAGTTTTTATTTTCAGTTGTTCGATCATCTCCTGAACCATTTGGCGGGTGAGTAAATCCGCGGCATTGTTTCGTACCACTTCTGTCAAATGGGTACTTAAAACGGAAAGCGGTGAGACAACTGTATATCCCAATAATTCGGCGTGTCCCTTTTCAGCTTCGTTTATCCACACCGCTGGTAATCCGAAGGCTGGCTCAGTTGTATTGATACCATGAATTTTCTCGTCGGTTTCGTTTCCAGGTATTGCTAGATAACGGTCAATCAATAGTTCGCTGCGCACAATTTCCTCACGGCGAATTTTGATCCGATATTCTTGTGGTCCGAGGCGGAGATTATCCCGTACGCGCACAATGGGTAAGACAAATCCTAATTCATTCATTAATTGGCGGCGGATTCCGGTTATTCTTCTCAATAAGTTGTCTGGTTGATTCTCGTCAATTAATGGGATCAAACCGTAACCGATTTCAATTTCCAGTGGATCGGCAACAACCATTTCCAACATGTCCTGCGGGGTTTCGGGTTCGGTTGTGAGAACTTCGCCAATTTCTGCTGGTGTTTCCTTTTTTTGAGTGCGCCAAACCAGGTAAGCGGCCCCGCCAAATGCTCCAGCCACCAGAATGAAAGGGATTTTTGGCAGACCAGGGATTAATCCAATGACGGCAATGATGATCGTGCCAATACCCAAAGCGCTGAAATTCGAAAGTTGACCAATGATATCGCTGCCAAGAGAGATTTCAGAGGAAGAACGGGTGACAATTAAACCGGATGCAGCTGAGATGATCAATGCCGGAATCTGAACCGCTAATCCGGCACCTACGGTAAGAAGGGCGTAGGTTTGTAATGCGTCCATCAAAGATAACTGTCTTTGAACCATACCGATTACGAATCCGCCAAGAATATTAACGATCATCACGATTACAGCCGCGATAGCATCTCCCCGCACAAATTTACTGGCGCCATCCATTGCGCCATAAAAATCGGCTTCGATCTCAATTTCCCGCCGCCGTAGGCGGGCTTGAGCTTCATCGATCAATCCTGCATTTAATTCTGCATCAATGGAAAGCTGCTTGCCGGGCATGGCGTCTAAAGTAAAGCGCGCGGCTACTTCGGCTACCCGCCCAGCTCCATTGGTGATCACTACGAATTGAATGATCATTAACATCAAGAAAATTACTACCCCGACAATATAATTACCGCCGAGAATTAAACTACCGAAGGTTGAGATAACTTTCCCAGCATTACCTTGAATTAATATCAAACGGCTGGCGGCAATATTCAATCCTAAACGAAATAGAGTCACTAACAACAAAACTGATGGAAAGACTGAGAAATCCATTGGTCGGGCAATATACATCGCTAATAGCATTACGCCAATCGAAAGAGCTAAATTGAGCACAATCAAAAAATCCATGGCAATTGGCGGCAAAGGAACCAACATTAAACCGATGATGAGGATGAGGGATAATGCTAGGACGATATCCTTTGAGCGCAGGAGGCTTATCCATGGATTAGAGGGTAGAGAATCAGCGTTTACCGTCATTGTTATACCTCGTTACGCTGCCACTGCAGGCATGGTTTTTCCGCGTAAGGAATATACATGGGCGAGTACTTCTGCCATCGCGATATATAATTCGGGCGGAATTTCCTGATCAATATCTACTGTCCGATATAACGCATGGGCTAAGGGGATGTTCTGAATGATGGGTATGTTGTGCGATCGGGCTATGGCAACAATTCGTTCGGCAATTAAGTAAGCTCCTTTGGCATAAACAACTGGTGCGTTCATTTTGTCGGGATCATAACGAATGGCAATCGCTAAGTGGGTTGGGTTGGTTATGACTACATCTGCTTTAGGTACATTTGCCATCATCCGCATTCGAGCAATGCGGCGCATTTGACCCCGAATGCGGCTTTTGATCATTGGATCACCTTCCGATCGCTTGATCTCCTCTTTGATTTCTTCTTTTGACATACGTAATGAACGCAAGTAAGTCCAGCGTTGATAAGCGTAGTCGGCAATGGCAAGAACTAAATATGCAGATGCGACCCGGGTGGCTAATTTAAACGCCATATCTACCCAAGCGGTTAGAGCATCTTTGAAAGGAAGTTGATTTAAGCCAAAAAGGTGGTGTACTTGATCACGTAAGTAAGCGTAGACAACCCACCCGATGAGAATCAGTTTAAGTAACGCTTTGATCCATTCAAATAAACCTTGGCTAGAGAAAAGCTTTTTGAAACCATTTAATGGATTAAGGCGATTTAGGTCAAATTTAATTTTGTTTGTACTTATAAGGAAGCTGGTTTGAGTGAAGGTGGCAATCATGGCGACCCCAAGCAAGCTGACTACGATCAGCAATACTTCTTTACCAATCTGTAATCCATCGTTGACTAATTTTTGCAGATACCAGGCGCTGGATACATCGTTGGTGGGCAAGGTGGTCAATGCTTCAATAACCCCACTTTGTAATTCTGCGAAGAGTTGACGCCCTGGCGAAGTAAGCAGCCAGACACCCACCAATAAGACAACCGCTGCATTTAATTCTTGACTTAAAGCAACCATACCCTCTTTACGGGCTTCAGCGATTTTTCGAGGAGTAGGTGCTTCGGTCTTATCTGGCATACACTTTTCCTAACAGGAGGATCATTTGATCTCCGAGACCATTAAATATTGCCCGCACATTTGGGGCTAATGCGGGAATAGATATCGCCAAGGCGAACAACCCAAATGCAATTTTGAGCGGGATGCCCAAGAAAAAAACTTGAATTTGGGGGGCGATCCTTGCCAATAAACCCATCGCCAGGTCCGAAAGTAAGAGCGAGCCGAGAATGGGCAAAGACATCTGTACACCGATAGTAATCATTGAACTGGTCAAATGAAAGACCGATTCTTGGGCTAAAGCGGGTATTTCCCCGTTGATGGGAATTACTTCGAATGTTTTTGCTAAACCGAATAGAAAAATATGATGGGCATTTAGCACGAAAAAGAGTAAAAGCGCGCTAGTGACGAAAATTTGATCCAAAGCAGTTCCATTTTCTTCCATAGCTGGATTTAAAATTTGTCCAGCCATGAAACCGCTGCCCAAGCCCATTAGACTACCGGCTATTTGTAAGGCGCCAAACGCCAACACGGCAGCATAACCAGCGATGGTACCGATGATGATCTCACGGACTATTGCAATAGAAAAGGCAATTACGTCGAGGGTGGTTAAATTAATTTGAGTTGAGCTTATGGGGGTTAAGAAAATTGCCAAAATTAAACCGAATCCAATCTTCACCGGATTGGGCACAGACCGCCCTCCAATCACCGGCACATGAATGATGGTCGCCATGATCCGGCTGAAAGTGAGAAAAAATAATTGGAATTGAGCTATATTGACCATGATGAATGTTAATTAAATATCCAATATCTCCACCCTAAAGGATACCGCTTTCATATATTTTCTTCAGTAAACTCTGGATGAAGTGAATCTAAATTATGCGTAAAAAAATAGGTTTTTTCGTTTACTTTGGAGAAATACTGCCGATAATTAATTCTTAATTTTGGCTCAAGCGGTTAAAACTGTTTTTACCCGTTCTATCAGGGTATCCATATCAAAAGGTTTAACCAGAAAATCATTGGCACCACTTTGGATGGCTTGTTGGACTACTTCACGCACCCCTAAGGCAGAGATGATCACAATGCGGATATCATCGTTATATGTGGGTTGATTTTGGAGTTCTGCAAGAAACTGTAAGCCATTCATTTGGGGGAGGAGGATATCGAGGATTATCAAGGATGGAGGATGTTCCTGAATGATGTCTAATGCCTCTAACCCATTTTGAGCAATTTTCAGCTCAAAAGGCGGGACAAATTGTTGTTTTAGAGCCAGCTCTAGGAGATCGCGCATAGCTGGATCATCTTCGACAATCAACAGAATGGGATCAACGGAACTATTCATAAGGCTTTTCCTAAGGAGTTTCAAAACGATCTTGATAATTAAATAAACTTGCTTGAAGGCGTTCAGCTAGTTTGGGGGTCGATTCTGGGTTTAATTTTAATATTTCGTAAGTAATTGGTTGGATGATTTTTCCAGCCAGAAAGAGGTCTTCATTACTTTCTGAGGGGGCTAGCGCATTAGCCAAATTGACGATGGCAGCCAGTTGGGGATGGGGTTGATCCATGCATGGATTATGATGATAACGGATAGCCTCGATTAATTCCGCTGGAAATTGCCAATGTTCCCCGGCTAAAGCGCCAACACCAGCATGATCAATGCCGAACAATTGTTCCTCCACTCTCCACATGGGTTGTTTTTGCGTGTACATCATCTCTATGATTTGATTATAATCTGCCATCACAAATTGATCTAAGACAAGCTTGCCAATATCGTGCAACAATCCAGCCACATAGGCTTTCTCGGGATCGGGATAGTTTAATGCCTTGGCAAGCCAGTGGGAAGAACTAGCTACAGCCACACTATGAAACCACAAACCTTTATCACCTAAACGGTAACCGGCTAAACGCGCGCCAAGCGGCCCAGACGCCATTGTGCTATAAACTAGCGAACGGACTTGTTTAAAACCCAATCGAACAACTGCTTCTTGTACGGAAGAGCATTGACGTGAAAACCCCAGATAAGCGGAATTTGCCACTTTAAGGAGGTAAGCTGTCAAAGCCTGATCGAGTAAAATTAAATCAGCAACTTGGCTTGCCGAGGTGGATTGGTTATCCAGTTCTTTAAGTATTCGCAGGGGGCTACCTGGCAGTGGACGGAGTCTATTGACGCTACGAATGATCTCGTCCAAGCGATGCTGTTCCGCTGTATCTGGTTTAGAGAATCCCATTCCATTTCCATTCCTTATTTGGGCATGGTTGCCAAATTGGAAAAGATCGAAATAGTAAAGGAGAGCATTTTTTCCCCCATCCAGGATCCCATAATAGCCAGTACAAGACCTATCCCGATTATTTTGGGGATAAAAGTTAATGTAGCCTCATGTATTTGAGTAGCAGCCTGAAATAAACTAACCAGGCTTCCCACAACCAAACTTACTAATAAAACTGGACCGGCAATGATCAACGCTGTCATTACTGCATTCTGGGCAAAACCAAGCACATAAGATTCTGTCATAGGAACCGTCCTCAATGTATAAAGCTTAGAGATAATGAGCGGATAATCAGGTACCAACCATCAACCATAATAAAAAGCAATATTTTGAAAGGCAGTGAAATTAACGATGGCGGCAGCATCATCATCCCCATGGATAACAATATTGATGATATGACCAAGTCGATGATTAAAAATGGAATATAAATGGAAAAACCCATTACAAAAGCTGTGCGCAGCTCACTTAAAACAAAAGCGGGCAGCAATACAACCGTGGATATTTCATCTAATGAGTTAGGACGATCTTGATGGTTCAATTCTAAAAACAGCTCGAGATCTTTTTGGCGGGTCTGCTTGAACATAAATTCGCGCAAAGGTTGTATTGCCCTAGTAAACGCAGTAGTTTGATCTATTTCCCCAGCCATGTATGGTTTAATGGCTTGCTGATTCATCTCGGTATAAACTGGGGTCATGATAAAAAAAGTTAAAATTAATGAAAGGCCGATTAGCACTTGATTGGGTGGTATTTGCGGTGTGCCGATTGCATTGCGCAAAAGTGATAAAACGATCACAATTCGCGCAAAAGATGTAGTCATAATTAACAAAGATGGCGCCAAGGAAAGGATGGTAATTAAAAGTAATAATTGGACACCTGAACTAACCTGTTTGGGCTGCCCGGCCGGTTCAATTGTCAATGTTAATCCTGGAGCAGACCATTGAGAATCTGCTGCACAACCGGTTAGAAGAAAACTGGTAAGCAGTAAGAAGAGGAAGATCACCAATAATTTCTTCTTTTTTTCCGTAATCATCGTGATATTCTTCATAGAAGAATTTTTCGTTTCTTCAAATTTTGGACAAAGATAGTGGCGAACGCCGGTATAGGGATTGAGTTTGATTCCTGGTTTTGGAAATTATTGAGTACACCGGCCGGGATTTCCTCTTCATCTAATTTGCTCAGCAGGGTGACTTCGTGATCGGTAGCTCCGAGTAGATATACTTGCTTGCCTACTTGAACAAGGTGAACCGTGCGATTTGGTGATAAATGGGTAGTTTCAATGATTTTGATTTCTTTGCGAAATCGCGGGTGTTGGCTGGATTGAAGGCGGCGGAGAATGATTACGCTACCATAAATCAAAAGCAAGACCAAACCGAGTTTTAAAATCACATTGACGAAGAGCGCTATGGTTGTCCAGCTATCCGATTGTGTCATCAAGAAACCTCTTCTTCCGATAGCGGCGAAATTAATTCGGTAATTCGCACACCGAATTTATCGTCAACAACCACAACTTCGCCCTTGGCGATGAGATGCGCATTAACAAACACATCTACAGCATCGCCGGCAATGCGGTTCAGTTCAACAACCGAGCCTTTCTGCAAATCGAGCACTTGCTTAACCGTGAGCTCAGCTCTCCCCAGCTCGACAGTCAACAGTAATAATACATCCATTAACATATCCAAAGAAGCGACATTGCTTCCTTTGGTTTGCGTAGATGGATTCTTAGCTGCTATTGGTTTATATGTTGAAGCATCAACCTCTCCGGTTTGCTCCTCGATTGTCTCTTGTTGGAATTCAACTGTTTCATCACTCATGAGTCACCTTTATCCTATCTGTCTAAATTATTTAGCGCCATTTTGGTTGATCTTATCGGTGATTTGAACGGCATAACTCTTTCCCACTTTTCCAATCTTTCCCATGAAGATTTTTTTATTTGATACTTGAATCACTACATCTTGGTTGATGTTCGTATCTAATTGGATGAGTGAGCCAATTTGAAGGTTGGTCAATTCATAAAAAGAACATTTTGCATTTCCAAGAAAGACCCGCATCGTCAGTTTAACCTCGCTTATATTTTGCAAGTTACATTGTCTAGCTTGAGGATCAACTTGTTTTTCTTTTCTCCCGCTGAACCAAATATGAGGTTTTAAGATATTGGCGATGGGTTTGAGCATCGAAAAGGGGATGTATATATTCATCAAACCACTAACATTATTGAGGTTTAATTCAAAGGTAATCAACATCACCCGCTCATTTCCCATAATCATTTGTACCCAATGTTGGTTAGTGGTACTATCCTCTAGACCCGGTTCAATGGCGACCACTTTGCTCCAGGCTGCCTTGAAATCATTCAGCATATGTTCAATAAGCCCGCGTAATAAATATTGATCTATCTCGGTCAATACCCGGATCTTACTGCCTCGAGAACTTTGTCCCCCCAATCTTTGTTCCAGGATAACATAGCTTATATCGGGGCTAATGGTTATGATCATTTGGCCAGGTAACGGTGAGAGGGTGAGCATGTGGAAGAGAGACCCTTGTGGAAGGTCTTTAAGGAAATCGTGGAATCGGCCCTGTTCAGTATGGACGACCCGCGGGCGCATGTTAGTGCGGACAAAGGTGGGAAGAGAGCTGGTTAACCGTTCCGCTAAATCTTCATGAACGAGTTCAACTGCTCGCATTTGATCTTTAGAGAAATGATCAGGTGACCAGAAGTTATATGGACGAACCTGTTTGTCCGCTCCTGGTTTATCGCTTTTCGCTGGATTTTGATCCATTAGTTCAGCGAGGTTAACGCTGGCTTCATTATCGGATTGTTCGATCTCAATCGCGCCGGCAAGAAGAGCGTCAATTTCAGATTGGGATAACATCTTTTATCACCTGCTCATGTCCATTGAATTTACCGGTTAAATTTATTGCACGACAAATTCGGTAAAGTAAACTGCAATGATCTGATATTCAGGAAGTTGTTTGTTGAGATTATCCTTAATTTGAGCACGAAGGGCTTCTTTACCTTCCGCGGTATAAACAGTATCAAAGGTTTGGCTGGTAAACAGAGTTATCAATGTATCATTAATGATGGGCATTTTGGCTTCAATTTCCTGATTGAAATTATCAATATAGGCTTTTTTCTCTTCGGGTGTCTTTAGATCGAAGTATGCCGGATCGGTTGGTGCAAATTCGAGCACAACCCCCACCCGAAGATATTTTCGTCCAGTTGGATCTACCAGGTTGACAATTTTACTTCCGGTATCCACCATTAATCCTTGACCTGGCTCAAGATTGGTGATCTTGATCTGTGGAGTGGGCTTGGGTACTGTTGGTGATTCGACTGGCGCACTGGGAGTTAATTGGGAGGGGACGGCGTAAAGGAGATAAAACGGTTTCGGTAAATTATCCGGTGCAAATATGATATAGGCGACGGCAAGGTTCGTCAATGTTAGAATGAATAAAACAAAGCCGAGTAATATTTTGGGGAGAATTTTCATAATTTTCATTGATTCCTCTCCTTAATGTTGGGGCGGTACGATATTTAAATTCAAATTAACGTTGTCTTCGCTGACAGAATAGACTACAATGATATCAGCCCGGCTGTTCAGAGCTCGATGTTCGGGGGTGTCATTGGGGAAGAGCGGTTGTGTATCCCCTCGACCACTGACAACAATCCGTTTTGGATCGATTCCACCTTTGATCAAATATTCCGCGATGATTAATGCCCGTGCAGTGGATAATTCCCAATTATCCCGATAGTGGCTGTCAATTGGTGGGCTAGAATCGGTATGACCAATGATGCGAATTTCATTACTGATCTTTTTCACCATTTGGATAATCGTGTCTAAAACTGGATAAGCCGCAGGATTTAAATTTGCCGTACCTGGTTCGAAAACTAACTTTTCGCTCAATGAAATAAGCACACCTTCGATGTTGTTTTGCACACTCACCACACCGCCTAAATTGGATTGAGCTAACATTTGGGTCAACTGGCCGGCAACTTCATTAGAGGTAACTGGCTCTTTAGGGATCCCCGGTATCACGATTGGTGCCGATTGCTTTTGATCATCCGCTCCTCCGGTATGGTCAATCCCCGGATCGATCACTCGATTAGGCCCGCCACCAAAAGCAACGCTCAAGCTTTGAGCTAATTGTTTATACCGCTGGATATCCACTTGGCTCATCGAGTATAAAACGACGAAAAGCACCATTAGCAATGTAATGAAATCGGCATAGCTGACGAGCCAACGTTCTGATCCACCACCGCCATGACCACTCATGCTTCTACCTCCGCTGTTTGTTTTCCGCCGGCTTTACCTTTCGCAGAAGCGCCTTCACCCTGGCGTTGTTTCGGGGGTAGGAATGCCGATAGTTTTTCGCGGACGATGCGGGGATTTTCTCCAGCTTGCAAGGATAAAATTCCTTCCAAGATGAGATGGCGAAATGCTGCTTCTTCTTCGCTATTTGCACGTAATTTACCGCTAATTGGCAACCAAAATATATTAGCAGATAAAATTCCCCAGAGGGTTGCTAAAAATGCTGCAGCAATTGATTTACCTAATGTGCCTGGATTATCTAGTTTCTGTAACACTGAGATCAATCCCATTACAGTACCAATAATACCCATCGTAGGTCCGTAACCACCAGCTGCGCTAAAGAAATTAATCCCTTGCGCATGCCGTTCTTGCATATTGTGAATTTCAATTTCCATGATTGCCCGTACTTGAGAGGGATCAACGCCATCTACTACCATCTGAACGCCTTTGCGTAAGAATTCGTCTTTGATCTTCTTAGCATCGTCTTCTAGCGCCAAGAGACCTTCCCGCCGGGCTTTGTCTGCCATTTTAGCGATCAAATCGATTGATTCCATTGGGTTGGCTTTGTGTCCACCAAGAAAGGCGATCTTAAACCAATTGGGGATTAATCCCAACGCTTTCATGGGATAAGAAATCAGTGTAGCCAAAAATGCTCCCCCCACGGTCAGTAAAATTGCCTGGGGGTGAGTGAACAATTCCGCTGGTGATCCACCATCCAAAATCATGACAACTGCGATGATCACCAATCCGGATACCAAACCGATGATGGTGGCAAGGTCCATTATTTTACTCCGCTACTGATAGGAATTTCTGGGTTGTGGATTAGTCTTTGATAATGGATAAATTCCTCCATAATAACTTGCGCACTTTCTTTTACAATTAATTTCTCCTTGGTTGTCAAAGTAATCACTGTATCTGGGGTGGTTTCAATATATTGAATAAGCTCCGGATTAAGAAAAAATTGTATGCCATTAAACCGGGTAACTTGAATCATTCCATTTCCCTGAAAAATAGATCGTTGAAATAAAACATTGTTTTATCTCTGCATAGAATTTAACATAGGTCAATCAAGAAGTGCATAAATTGGTTGTGAAGGGTCTGTAAAGATTGCCTAAAAAGTAGCCTAAAATCGTGGAATTAATTATCTTAAGGTGGTGTAATTTGATTGATCGGCAAAGCAATTGTGAAGATAGTTCCTACTCCAACCTCACTGTCTACATGGATCGTGCCCCCGTGTTGTTTAATGATGCGATGACAAAGCGAAAGTCCTAGACCCGTCCCGTGACCAGGCGCCTTAGTCGTATAAAACGGCTCAAAAATACGGTTTAACTTCTCGGCTGGGATGCCTTTACCGGTATCCATAAATATAACCCGAATTTCATTGTTTTGATGGCTTGTTATAACCCGGATTTCCCGGTGGTCACTTTCATCAAATGAATCGATGGCATTAGTTAATAAATTTACCCATACCCCTTGTAGGTGATCCTTGCTGGCAAGAATTGTTGGTACTCCTTCACCTGGCTCATAAGAGAGTTGAATGGTTCTGGCGACCAATTCATGCTGCACAAGCGCAAAGGCTTTCTTAAGGGTTTGATCGAGATTGGTTGGTTCAAATATATACTCGTCTTTGCGCGCCATATCCAGTAAATTTCGAACAACCTGAGCGGCTCTCTGACCAGCTCGAGCAATTAAATCTACCATTTCTATCATATCGTCATCGCCATGCAGTTCTCGTTGAAGCAATTGGGTATTGGCAATGATGGCTGTCAATGGGTTGTTGATTTCATGGGCAAGTCCGGCAGCCAACTGTCCGACCGCAGCTAATTTTTCTGATTGAGCAAGGCTAGCTTCTAGACGTCGTTTTTCGGTAACGTCTTGTTCTAACACAATCGCTTGGGTGACTAAATTAGCGTCATCGTAAATGGGAAAGGTGTTGATTTCCCATTCCGAGGGTTGATCATCCTCCAGCCATTGGCGCTTCGAGCGGGTTGTGTTTTTGCCGCCAAACAATGAGTCGATTACTTTACAATCAGGGCAAATGTCTGTATTGTGGTAGAGGGCTTCATAACAGCGGCGACCTACCAATTCACTCGGGGCAGCATTAATGCGATTAGCACGATTCATGTTAACCGCAATGAGATGAAATTTTTTATCTACAATGTACATGGACATGGGGATGCTATCAAACAAGGCGCGCAATATATTGCGCGAACGACGTAGTTGCCATTGGTTGACCTCTAGGTTAGCATTGTCTATTTTTAATTGCTGTAATTGATTTTGGTAATAAAGGTTTTTAGCAAATAAATCTGCTAGATTACTTAGATAATCTTGATCTTCTGCAGTGAATTTCCCCCGAATGCGGTTCATCAATGAGATTACCCCTAATAATTGATCTTCATAATAAAGCGGCTGAAGTAGAATTGTCCGGATTGTAATTTTTATTTTTTGATCCAACCAAGTTAAGTCTGGAGGTGGATTATTATTGAGGTGACTTTTTCGTTGTAAAATTAGTTCGGCTAAGATATGATTTTCCCACTTAAAATCAGAGACATAAGTCCAATAGGATTTTGAATGGTTTGAAGTCTTAATCGTCTGTTCAGCGCCATCAGGATGAAAGAGAATTAAACCAGCAATCTCTGAATTAAAAATATATGCTATGTTATCTACAAACCATTCCTGTAGGGAAGATTGTTCGAGATTCTCTTTGCCGATGGTGGTTATTAAATTAAGCAGAGCTCGATAGCGTTCTGCGTTCATGATTCTTCGTTGGCGGGATTGATTGTATAGCCATAACCAGGTACAGTGCGGATGAATTTTGGTGAAGCAGGATCGTCCTCGATTCTTTCCCGCAGATTTTTAATGTGAACTCGAACCAGATCTGGGCTGCCTGCATCAGAGGGGTAATCCCAAACTTCATCCAGCAATCTTGCCGGTGAGAATATCTGCCCGGTATGACTCATCAAGTGATAGAGTAAATCGTATTGCACTGGGGTAAGGCGTAGTTTGCCTTTGTGGGGAGTATAGAGCTCGTAGGAGCGGGTATCTAAGACATATTCCCCAACAATTAAGCAGTTTTCTGCTTCGATTGCTTTGGACTCAGTATTAATCTTACTTAAAATAGTTTGTACTCTTTCGGGTAAGGTGCTATTGCTTGGGTTTGTTTGGGAAATGATT
>DYKV01000621.1 GCA_020722415.1 Anaerolinea sp. | reverse complement strand
GAGCATCTTCGCTTTCTCTCTATTCATTTTGTAAAGTGCGAAATATAGGCTAAACTCTCTCTATGTCCCCCCCCATTTCTATCATCATTGTAAACTGGAATCGCAAATCGCTCACAGAAAAAGTGCTTTATTTGCTTCATCAGCAAACTTTTCAAGATTTTGAAATTTTGCTAATGGACAATGGATCAACCGATGGTTCGGCCGATGACTTAAAATCGAAATTTCCTGAGGTGCATTTGCACCGCCTGAACGCAAATTTAGGCTTTTCCATAGCCAACAATTTAGGGGTACAGCGTGCTCAATCGCCGTGGGTGGTATTGCTTAACAACGATGCACTTCCTGAGCCTGACTGGCTTGAAAACCTGTTCAATGCCGCACTCACACACTCTGAATTTACTTTTTTTGGCTCAAAATTGTTACAAGCCAATGTTCCCAACTTGCTTGATGGTGTAGGTGATGTTTACCATATTTCTGGGTTGGCATGGCGAGATGGCTACAATTTTCCACTAGAGACTGCCCCGGTAGTTCCACGCGAAATTTTTAGCCCAACTGCGGCGGCTGCGATTTATTCACGCCAAGCATTTTTAGATGTCGGTGGCTTTGACGAAGATTTTTTTATGTATCACGAAGATGTTGACCTCGGCTTCCGCTTGCGTTTGCGAGGACATCGTGCTCTCTATGTACCGGATGCTGTGGTATATCACCAGGGTTCTGCTAGTACCGGTGTTAAGAGTGACTTTGCCATCTATTACGGTCACCGTAATTTGGTTTGGTCATACGTAAAGAATATGCCGGGGAAATTGTTTTTGCGTTACCTCCCCGCACATTTATTCGCAAATCTGTTCTTTTTGATGTTTTACACCTTGCAAGGGCATGGTGCAGCCATTTCTCGCGCCAAACGTGATGCGCTTAAAGGAATGGCTCGTACATGTAAAAAACGCCGAGAAATCCAATCCACGCGTACTGTTTCAGAAGATGCTATTAATGCCGTCCTTAATCATTCGTGGATTACCCCGTATACGCTTGGCTTTCGAGCGCGGCACAACAAGCACAAAATGCAAGGCTAGCAAATTCCCTCATGCTCTCCATCTGCATCCTGACCCTCAACGCCCGTGACTATTTGCGCGCT
>DYKV01000117.1 GCA_020722415.1 Anaerolinea sp. | reverse complement strand
GAAATTTGAAAGCTTACGCTTTAAATTCGCCGTCGTTTCCTTCGTTCTGGTGGCGCATCCAGTGGGGAAAGAGAGGGAGGACCAACCAACCGGTAGAATAGCGCATACAAAATCATCAGCCCACCATAACCGATAAAAATCAGCACGACCGTCACCAGTAAGTTAGCAAAAAGGTGTGGTATAGCGATCAGATATGGAATGGATACAGTTGTCATCAACTCAGCTGGCATCGGCAGCCAGCCCTGATGGCGGTTAGCTTCGACCAATAGAGCTCCTCCCGCGTAGGAAACGATCGGGATGATGACCATCATAACACAGCCAATCCCACGCCAGACCGGATGCACCCTCCATGGACGCGGGGAAGGCGGCTGGTTGCGCCCGTACATGGTATATTTAGCCATATCTCTCCCTTGTGGTAATTCCAGATGTTTGCTAAATTAGTTAACTAACGTCCAGCATCCAAACGGATATTCTTAATCTGATCCGCTTTTACTCGCTTTTTCAATGGCGCGGACGATTGAGTAATACCCTGTACAGCGGCAGAGGTTTCCGGTGATGGCTTGCTGGATTTCCAACCTGGTTGGTTGAGGTTTTTCTTCTAATAGTTTCGCGGCCGACATAATAAAGCCTGGGGTGCAATAGCCGCATTGCACTGCCCCTTCCTCAATAAATGCTTGCTGGACTGGATGAAGCTGCTCCCCTTGTGTTAGTCCTTCAACAGTTACGATCTGGGCATGGTGTGCTCGTGGCGCCGGTACCAGGCAAGACATTACCGCTATTCCATCCAAATACACCGTGCAAGCACCGCATTCCCCTTCTGCGCAGCCTTCCTTGGTGCCGATCAACCCGGCATCTTCGCGCAGCATTCGCAGAAGGGTTTTATGCCCGGCGCCTTTGATGCGGTATTCTTTGCCATTGATCGTGGTCTCAATGGTAGTTTGGCGATCATGTTCGATCGAATGGGTCAATCCATTTACCTTCTTGCCATTGCGCTTGCCCGATAACAAAACTGGATCCTGTGGGAAATGGCTTTTTTCTTCCTCCTTCGCCAGGGCTCGCAAACCCCGCCGAACACACACCCGCACCATTTCCGAACGGTATTCGGCTGAACTGCGTATATCATCAATGGGAGTGGCGGCTGCTTGAGCTAACCGAGCAGCCTGTTCGATATTCTCTTGGGACAAGGTCTTTCCAACCAAATATTCCTCGGCTTCCACTGCATGGATGATCAGCGGAGCAACTGCACCTAGTGTGACCGCGGCTCGTTCAATCGTTCGTTCAGAGATTGGAGCGCTTTCTTCATCCGCAAAAGTCAACAAAACACTCGCATTTACCAAAGAGATTGCCTGAGCATTCCGCAAACCAAGTTTAATAAATGTACCTCGTTGGTTCGGTTGCAGCGCTGGGAATTGAATATCGGTCAATAATTCATCTTCCGCCATCACCGTCTTGCGCACACCACGATAAAATTCCGCTAACGGGATGATTCGATCACCTCTCGCAGATGTCAATTTCACCTGAGCACCTAATGCCATGAGGGGTGAGATGGTATCATTAGCTGGGGATGCCGTAATCAGGTTACCTGCCACCGTTCCCCGGTTGCGTATTTGAGGGGCGCCTACCTCCCAGGCTGCTGCAGCTAGCGGAAAAGCCCGTTCGAAAAGCAGCTTTGAACCCACGCATTGGTTATGCGTAACTAAGGGGCCCAAATGAATCATCTCTGCTTGGTCCAGGGTGATTAAATCCAAGCCTGGAACGCGGGTTATATCGATCAATGTTTCAATGCCAGTGCGCACTTTGCGCTCCAGCTCAAGGATTAAATCAGTTGCTCCAGCCACAACCCGGGCTTTAGCTCCTCGCTTTGCCAGTAGTTGGATGGCTTCGTCAACAGAGGTCACACTATTGTATTCCTGCCACATTTTTCACTCCAATGATTTATTCTTTTGGCTTTCGCTCCAAAGCATCCTGCCCCCATGCCCGCCATTGCGCAGCATGATGATCTCTGCCAGAATGCTTACCGCAATCTCTTCTGGTGTCTCGGCATTTAATTCTAATCCAATCGGAGAGATCACCCGTTCGAGCAACTCTTTTCTCACCCCTTTTTCAAGCAGGTTTTTCCGGGTTGTCGCCCAGCGGCGGCGCGATCCAATTACCCCAATATAAGCAGCTGGTTTTTCTATAAGTACCGGCAAGCCAGCAATATCGAGATCGGTTCCCCGGGTGGTTAACACGATATAGCTCTGGTTGGTTATTTCCAGACGATCAGGTAACTCCTGAATTGGGCAGACCAAGTAGTGATCAGCATCAGGAATATTCTGCGGATTGCACAGATCAGCCCGGTCATCCCATATAGCGACCCGAAACCCCAGCCAGTGCGCCAGAGCTGCAACAGCCTTTCCCACATGCCCGGCACCCAACACGATAATCATTGGCTTAGGGTTAATCGGCTCCACATACACCTCCACTTGTCCGCCGCACACGCCAGGATCGCCGCGTTGCGGATCGACCATATTATACGAAAGAAATCGAGGATATCCATCCTCAATTGCTTGTTTGGCTTCCTCGATCACTCTCCGTTCCAGTTCCCCACCGCCAATGGTGCCTAAAATATGCCCATCCGGGTAAACCAACATTTTACTGTTGGTATGACGTGGGGTGGAGCCCTGACTGCGCACCACCGTACATAGTGCGCCGGCCCGGTTCTGTTGTTCCAATTCGGCGAGCGCTTGATATAATGTGATCATACTTCTCGTCCTTGTTTTTGTGAACGCAACGCCCGCCAAAGTTTCTCTGGTGTGATCGGGTTGGCATCTATATTAACCCCACAAGCGTCCAACACAGCATTCCCCACTGCGGGAGCTACCCCATCCATCGGGATTTCGGCAACCGCTTTCACCCCAAAAGGATGAGAGGGTTCAACGGTTTCGATGAAAATTGTTTCCAATTCGGGCATCTCATGGGCTTGCAGGATGTGATACTGTCGTAAATCACGCTCGCGTGCCCTTCCCTGCTCGTCGTAAACCATCTCTTCACTAATCGCATAACCTAGCGCTTGAGTCATACCCCCTTCGATCTGGCCCGATGCGGTGAGGGGATTGACAATCACTCCTCCATCCACTGCCATCACCAATCGATCCACCACCACCATTCCGGTTTCGATATCTACCGTCACCTCGGCAAATTGAGCAGCAAAAGGGGGCGGTGAGACTGGGGAAAAGAAGGAAGCCACCCCCATAATTTGTTCCTGGTCTTCTTGATGAATGGCGTGCAGAGCGATCTCTTCCAGGCTGATGCTGCGGCCATCCGGTGTGATCACCTGGCGATCTTGTAGGGTGAGTTCTTCGGCGGTAACCACTGGCAAATTTTCACCCTGCTGATTAAATAAACGCGCCGCCCGTTGACGGATACGTTCAGCTACTTGTTGGGCGGCTTTGACAACCGCTGCTCCCGAGATATATGTTGTACTAGATGCATAGGCGCCCTTGTCAAACGGGGTAAAATCAGTATCCGAAGAGTATACAAGAATATCTTCTACCGGTACACCGAGGACTTCCGCAGCCATTTGGGCTAGAACTGTATCTGAGCCGGTGCCCAAATCGGTAGCACCGATCAACAGATTAAACGAACCATCGTCGTTCATCTTGATACTGGCGCCCCCCATATCGAGGTATGGGATTGCTGTACCTTGCATGACCAACGCCACACCTATCCCGCGCCGTAAATAGGCTTTATCCTCTACTTGATGCCACTCTGCATTACCATACTTCTGATCCCATCCAATGGCTGCTCTTCCCTGGCGAACGCACTCTTCTAAACCATTCGTGGCAATAATCTCCGGGCGCGGTTCACGACCTTCACTCCAGGCGGTGCTGAAAGGATGTAATTCCCCAGCTCGTAAGGCATTTTTCAGGCGAAATTCGAGGGGATCTAAATGGAGCTGGCGAGCGATCTTTTCCATGTGCCGTTCCACCGGCCAAAATCCCTGGGGAACACCATACCCGCGGTAGGCTCCAGCGGGTGGATGGTTGGTATAGACAATATCAGCATGAAATTGGATATTCGGGCTTTTGCGGTAGGGTCCATCGCCAACATAAAGCGCCATCGCCTTATGGCCGGTGTTGCCGGTGACAGTAAGCGCATGACATCCATAGGCGCCGGTGTCAGTGAGAACACGCATGGCATTGGCGGTGATCGTGCCATCCTTCTTCACTCCTGTTTTCATGTGAATGCGCATGGGATGGCGCGAGCGGGAAGCAATGAATTCTTCCTCGCGGGTCATTTGGTAAAAAACCGGCCGACCGGTGGCGATGGTCAGATGGGCAACTACATCTTCAATCAAAACCTCCTGCTTCCCGCCAAATCCGCCACCGATGCGTGGTTTAATGACGCGGATGCGTTTTATCGGCAACCCCAAAACCGGAGCAAGCTGGCGGCGGGCATGGAAAGGTACCTGAGTGCTGGTGCGGATAACCAGGCGATCATCTTCATCCCAATAGCTGAGGGCGACATGAGGTTCTAGATGCGCTTGCTGCACTTTTGGTACTTCATAATCCCCTTCAACGATATAATCAGCCTCCGCAAAACCCTTCTCCACATCTCCAATGTCAATGTGGATATGGGCAGCTAAGTTGCGGGATGGATCAGAATCGCCGAAATTTACGTACTCGGGTTCATCATGGATGCGCACTGCCTGCGGTTGCATAGCTTGTTCTGAGTCGAGTAAAACGGGAAGCGGCTCGTATTCAACTTCAATCATGTTAAGCGCTCTTTCTGCTAACTCCTCACTTTCGGCGGCAACAAAAGCCACCCGGTCCCCGACAAAGCGCACCTTATTATCTAGTGAGAAAGTGTCTAATGGACCTGGGATTGGATGAGATTGACCGGCAGTGGAATAGGCAACCCTAGGCAAATCCTGCCAGGTCAAAACAGCAGCTACACCAGGCAAGGCGCGAGCGCGACTAGTATCAATGTGTTTGATGCGGGCGTGAGCAAGCGGACTGCGTAAAACTTTGGCATATAGCATGCCGCTCATCTCGAAATCCGCCGTAAAAGCCGGCTTACCCTGAACAAGTTTCATTGCATCAACCTTAACTTCCGGTTTGCCAACCGTTTGATAGGTTTTCGAATAGGAAGAGAGCACCACTTTAGGCATCACTTTTGTGGCAGCGCCGGGCAGGTTGTTTGGCTCAGGAGGATGCAAACCTTCTTCGATTGGTGGGAGAGAAACTGAAATGGCGCTTTCTTCGATTCCAAATTGAATGGGTGGAAGCTGCTCACCGCGCAGATAGGCAGCAGCCCGTAGAACTGCCTGCACCGGTTTGAGGTATCCGGTGCAACGGCACAGAACGCCCGAAAGGGCTTGGCGCACTTCCGCTTCGCTAGGATTGGGATTCTTTTCTAACAAAGCTTTGGCAGCTAACACCTGCGCCGGCGTGCAATATCCACATTGGATAGCACCACTTTCTAAAAATGCCTGTTGAATGGGATGCAGCCCAGCGCCGCTCTTCCAGCCTTGCTGGGGATGCTCTCCAAGATGTTCGATCGTCTCAATTAGATGTCCTTCAGCTTGGGCTGCCAGCACCTGACAGGAATTAACCGGCTTACCATCCAATAACACCGCACAAACGCCACACTCCCCATTATCACATCCCTCTTTCACCCCATAAAATCCAAGACCTCGCAACACTTTCAGGAGGGTATCCGATGGTGACACGGAAAGGGGAAAATCAATTTGATTAATCCGCAATTTTATTTCCATGAGTTACCTCATTTATTTAAAATGTTCCCATCATACCGTTGAGTGATCCAATTCATCCAAGCAACGTTTAGCAAGCAAGGCTGCCATCTCCGCCCGATAGGCTGCGCTCGCCCACTCATCGCCTGCCTGACTGTAAGCGCTGCGCGCGGCTAATGGTGCTGCCTCTCTACCGCTGCCATCCAAGACTAAAAGCGGTGCTTTCCCCCAACCCCCCAGCGCCAAGCGGATTCGCCCAGAATTCCAACGCGCCAACGCAACACAGACCAAGGGCAAATCAGCGGGCGTCCGTCCTACATATTCAAATGCGAGTTGAACTTGCGTGGGGATTACTACTTCGGTGATGATTTGCCCCATTATCGCTTCATTTCCGAAAGCCAGCACCTCTCCATAGGTGAGTTCATTTTGGGAAGGGAACAAACGGAAGCGAGCATTGAGCGCCAGCATTGCTGTTGCGAGAGTGGATTGCCCGTCTGCGGCTACTAGACTACCAGCGATAGTCGCTAGCTGGCGTTGATTAAAGGTGGCTTGAAGTTCAATCGCCTTTCTCAAGGCGTTCGAAATGGTGGCAAGACGAGCAAGCTGATCAAGGGTTACCATTGCCCCGAGAACAATATCGGTTTGACGAGATTCAATTTGATCGAGGCCAAGCCCTTGCAGATCTACCACGGCTAGGTTTTGTCCCCTCCATTTTCGTAAGCTAGTCCCCCCTGCTAAAATTTTGGCTGCGGGTGCCTTTTTCTGCAGGATTTCCAGCGCCTCGGTCAGTGTTTTAGGGCGATAATACTCATCTATCATGCGCTCTCCTCTTCTGTGTATACTTTCCATCCAAATTCCTCGAGATCCACATCCCGATAAACATCGGCGGGAACATCCACCAACAAAGACTCACCCTCCGCCAACACGTTCCCGTCTTTATCAGAGATAGCGGCATAAGCAGTCGCCGAGCGGCCGCGGTCTTTTTTCACTTTCCCAACCAGGTGAAGAAGCTCCCCAACCGGGACATGTTTACGATAACGAATATTTAAACGAGCAGTGTACATAAAACGGGGATGTAAACCATCCCCCATCAGCGCTCTGCCAGATATTTCATCTAGCATGGCTGCAACAATTCCTCCATGCACAATCCCAGGATAACCTTGATATTTTTCAGCAACGACACAGTCAGCGGTTACCTCACCCGGGGCGGTTTCTTCAAAATGGAGATGTAACCCAACTGGGTTTTCCATCCCACAGATGAAGCAATATTTCGAGTTGGGTTGGCGGGTTGACATTGTCCATCCTCCTAAAACCATTATACTAGTAAAGAAAAGATTCTTTGTCCAGCTTTAAACGGATAAATGTCATCCTTTTGAGAAACAGGGATAGCATAGATAAATATATTTTACCTTTAAATAG
>DYKV01000620.1 GCA_020722415.1 Anaerolinea sp. | reverse complement strand
GCAAAAGGCAAAACTTTTTGAGCGTCGCGAATCTCTTAATGATATCATAGACTTCCAAGTGCCGGAGCTCCGGCACCCCTTTTGGGGGAGGGGAAATTTCAGGCGCAGCGGCACACTTGGCATGGTTTTTGTTGCGCATCACCCTGCTTATTTTTTTGCGATAGGAGATTGAAAAAATGTTTAATGGAAAGTCAATTTTAATCACTGGTGGCTCCGGTTCATTCGGAAAAAAATGCACGGAAATTATTCTGAAAAAATATCAGCCCAAAAGACTAATCATCTTCAGCCGTGGCGAGCTTAAGCAATATGAGATGGCTCAACAATTTCCCGATAGCAAATATCCGTGCATGCGATATTTTATCGGCGATGTTCGCGATAAAGAGCGAATGATACGAGCCTTCCATGATGTTGACTATGTGATTCATGCAGCAGCGATGAAACAGGTTCCAGCCGCAGAATACAACCCTTTCGAAGCAGTGAAAACAAATATTCTCGGCGCAGAGAATGTAATCAATGTGGCCATCGATCAAGGGGTCAAAAGGGTCATTGCACTTAGCACGGATAAAGCGGCCAACCCCATCAACCTCTATGGCGCAACAAAGTTGTGCTCGGATAAGCTGTTCATCGCAGGGAATTCTTATGTGGGCCGGGACAGCACGATATTCAGCGTTGTAAGATATGGAAACGTGGCGGGCAGTCGGGGCAGCGTAATACCCTTTTTCCTGAAGGAGCGTAAAAACGGAGTATTACCGATAACCGATCCTCGGATGACGCGTTTCTGGATCACGTTGGAACAAGGCGTTAACTTCGTATTAAAGTGCTTGGAAACAATGGTTGGTGGAGAGCTTTTTGTACCCAAGATTCCGAGCATGAACATAATGGATCTGGCGAAAGTCATTGCCCCGGAATGCAAAACCAAAATTATTGGAATTAGACCAGGCGAGAAACTCCATGAGGTCATGATCCCTAAGGACGATGCCAGAAAAACCCTCGAGTATGCTGACCATTATATTATTCAGCCCGATTTCGATTTTTGGGGGAGGAGATTTACGAACAATGGCGGACAAGCGGTAACCGATGGTTTCGAGTACAATTCAGGCGATAATCCCTGGAAGCTGACCCCGGAAGAAATGG
>DYKV01000619.1 GCA_020722415.1 Anaerolinea sp. | reverse complement strand
CCCGTTTATTATCACATTATCAGGGCAAAATGGCAAGTTAATCAGTGGTTGGGCGGCTTACGACATCATCATTGCGGAGTATCAATTTGGAAGACAAAACTGAAATCACGACCTTGCTTGAGAGAATAGCAATTGCGCTCGAGCGAATAGCAGACTCCCTTGCGAGAACAGACCAATCAGAAGATATGTCTGGTACGGTTGATTCAGAACCGCCTGTTGCTTCCGAACCAATAGAACCTGCGCCTCCTATCAACGATATTACCGGACTACGGGACTTCCTCGCTTCTCGGGGGATTTCAATAAAGACCATACCTCCTGAGCAGGAGAGTGATGAAACTCTCGACAAGATAGCCTTGTTCATTGGAAATAGGCTAGAATCAGTCAAGGGCGTTCTCAATTCCATCAAGGCGAATATGAACGCTGGAAGACCGTTCAGCCTGAATCTCAGAAACGAGTCCCAACAAACCGTTGCAGATACAACCAATCTGTGTACAAATCTTTATAACATTGCCTTTCTTACAGCATACCGCTACCAGAAGTCTCCAGCCTATCAACTTTATGCGACCCCAAGCACTTCGCCCAGAGCATTGAATTTTTACTCTGGACAATGGTTGGAACGATTCGTCAAGACTCAAGTCGTTTCGCTACTCAAAGGCGAATCGCTGAAATTCTCCTATATCTGCAATGCCCAGATTTCATTGCCAAATGGAAATGATTTTGAATTGGATATGCTGTTTGAGACAGAAGGAGAAGTTTTCTGGCTGGAAGCCAAAACTGGTGACTATCGAAAGCACATTGAGAAGTATTCCAAGATGTCCAAGATTATAGGTTTAGATCGCTTACATACATTTATGATATTGGCAGATGGTGCGGTGACTGATAGTTTAGCGCGAGACCTCGGTAATTTGTTTGGAATGACAGTAGTACGGATTGAGAAATTCGCAGAGCATTTGACCAAAGTGCTACCTGTAAGTCGCAGTGAGACGTTTCAAGGTCAAGAATTGCCGTCATAACCAGCCGCCCAACACCGGGTTGCAGGCGACGTTGCTCCGCTGCGCTCCGCAACGCGCCTGAACCCGACCGTTGGGCATAAGGTCGCAGGTCGTGCCATTATGAGCGTGTGAAAGTCAAAGAC
>DYKV01000618.1 GCA_020722415.1 Anaerolinea sp. | reverse complement strand
TGTATTTTGGTTATCACTTCGTTGACTATGGAATCTGGGACCATCTCAACAAACTTGCCGTCTCTTGCCATAAGATCAACGGTGCGGGATTGGTTGCTCATCACTATCCCCTGTGTTTTTGTTCCAGACCCCATCAAAGAGACTGCAAAGCCCGCGAATCTAGCTTGATTGCCACCTTGAGTGATAGGACAGACCCAAACCAGGCCAGAGCGATTGAAGGCTTCTCTCGATATGATCAGCATAGGGCGATGACCTTGCTGCTCACGGCCTGAAGTCGGGCTGAGATTTGCCTGCCAAATCTCCCCTCGCCGTGGCCATCGCATCAAATTTCCTCAATTCCTACTGATGGCGCGTCTATCCATTCGCGCTCCTCGGTGCTCATGGGCTGAGTGAAGTCACATTGTGATAGCAATTCATCCAAGGTGTAACGCTTTTGTGCTGGTCGCGCTACCAGTGCGCCGTTTTCAATCTTCAATGAGACGGCTTGACCCTCGCCGACGCCCCAACTCCGTATAGTCGTGACGGGTATGCGTAGGGCCATGCTGTGTCCCCACTTCTGAATTTTGGTCTGATTCATGAGTGTGCCCTGTGTTTAATGAATAAACATTGTAGATTCAAATTGATTGTGGTGCAAGCCTCTGAGGGAAACTTATGGACAGATTTTCTGATTGACATGATACATGTCAACAACATTACACTAAATGACATATACGGTTAACAGGTGAAGACATGTCTTTTGTTACGGTAACGCACGCTGCAAAATTGGCAGGAGTCAGTCGCCAATATCTTTACAAAGCTTACATAAATACAGGAAAAATAAGCGTTGAAAGGGATAAAAGCGGAGCCCCTCTGATTGAAACATCCGAACTTATTAGAGTTTTTGGGGTTTTGGAAGGGAAATTTTCGGAGACACAAGAAGGCGACAATAATTTACATGAAATGACGCAAGAAAATGTTGTTGACATCAAGGTGTTGGAGGTCGAGCTTGCTGCAAAAGATGAAGTTATTCGCCGTTTGGAGCGGCAAATAGCTGAGGGAGGAGAGCGCGAAGTGTGGCTGCGTCAACAGCTTGAGAGGGCGCAGGCGGTATTGACCGACCAAAGGACAACAGAAAAGCGTCGATGGTGGCAGTTTTGGGG
>DYKV01000617.1 GCA_020722415.1 Anaerolinea sp. | reverse complement strand
TGAAATATGCTCCGTCTTTGTTAAGATCAAAAATCGTATCAACAAAGACGTAGTCATTGACGGCTTCCCTGTTTGCCTCAACCCTTTCCCATTTTATATGTCTCGCTTTGGATTGCTGGGTTTCGGTTGGGGTCGGTATCGCGGTTGCAGGGGGGAGAGAGGTTTTGGTGGGGGGAGGAGTATTGCTTGGAATGGGCGTGGGAACCAAAGTCGGCGCGGGGTTGCACGAACTCAACCAGGCGGCCAACGTTATCAGCATGAACAGTTTTGAGAAAAAACTTTTTGCCATATTATCTTTCCAGCAATCCCAGCGCTACGGGCAACAACTGTTTCTTGCGCGAGACCACGCCCTGCGCGTCGCGGGTTATTTCAATCCCAGCCACTTTCGAGAAAATTTACGGACGGATTTTGCGATGTCAATGGCTTCTTTGGCATCTTCTACGGTTGGCATTTCTCCTGGGTAACGTGTCGCGATCGCGTAATTGCTCAAAATGGTCAGCAGTGAATTGTTAAACCCTGTGAGAATCCCGTTTTCAGCACAAAGCGTATTAAGCGTATTTAGCGAGGAGAGATCATGGGTCTTTGGAAAATACGCTTTTTGGGAAACCAGCAGGGCTTTGAAATATTTCTCGGCAGATTGTTGTGAATGAAAACAGGAATTTGTTGCGGAAGGCCTGCTCCCTCGCAGTAGTTTCTTTGCTGAGCGCCAATCTTCTTCGGCGTATTCAACCCATTCCAGTGGGTTAGTTGGGTCGCTCATACAAAACCTTTCCTTTGGAAACAACTTCTTTGATGAAAATATCACCCTTTTTCATGCCTGTTTCCAGTTCTCCAGGCGTTTTAATAATGAGATCCACAGGAAATGGACGTGGATAGAGCAGGAGTGACGCCGAGATTAGGTTTTCTCGTTTGTTTCCTTTTGCAACAATCAGCAAATCCACGTCACTATCGGGAGTGGGATTGCCATAGGCATAAGAACCAAACAGGATGATTTTTTCTGGTTTGAGTTCGGCGGCGATGCGTTTAATTGCCTGTGACAATGTTTTTGCCACGGGTTGAAATCCCGTCGGTCGGACTTTTGTCTTAATCGGCAACATGGAATATCCTCAACCTGATTTTATCAGCGTTCCAACAATCCCA
>DYKV01000616.1 GCA_020722415.1 Anaerolinea sp. | reverse complement strand
ACTCGTTAAGGGTTAATTTTTGAGTTAGTGAAACTTTGAAATTGTAATGTTAATAGTGAGTGAAGTTCTTCGGCATATCCTCCATGGGCTACTTTTTCTAAGCAAGTCGTGATGGATTGCCGGAAAATCGCGAACGTTGAATAGAACTTGTTATACAGCACTTCTTTTCTGACCAAGCGCCAGAGACGTTCGATCAGATTGAAGTTCGGGGAATAAGGCTCTAAGAAGACCAGATGAATGCCCAGCGTCTTGGCGGTTTCTTGAACCAGAAAGCATCTTTGATAGCGGGCATTGTCCAGAATCACGTAGATTGTCTCATCCGCATATTGTTTGACTAATAGTCCCAGCAATTGGCACACGGTGGTGGCGGTGATATAGCTTTCGTTACAAATGGTGGTCAGAGTATGACTGATGGCATCCAGGGCAGCGAGGACATTAAAGCGCTGACGACCAGAGGCGGAGCGGATAAACTTGCGTGTCCAGCCATACAGATACCCCAGAAATGGCAAATGCACAAAATGTGCAGCATCCATAAACAACAAGCGAATGCGCCGTTCTTTAGCTTGTTTTATTAGGGGTTGCAATTGCTCTTTGTGAAAGCGTTCTTGAGCTTCCATATTGGCTTTGCTAGGAATTTGTCCGACTTTGCGACGTTTCAGTTTGTTCCGTTGTAAGAAAGCACGTATTTGGGTAAGGGAGCGTCTCAGGCCTGTGGCTTTGGCAATTCGGTCTTGAGCCTCCTTTAAGGTAGCGACAGGCTTATCATCGAGATCAAGGGCTAGTTGTTCGCTATAGGGATTGAGGGCACTAGGCTGTCCCTTGTAATGCAAGGTTGCCAACGCTTCCAGACCGCCTTCGCGAAAAATGAGCAACCAGTTGTAGATGGTTGTTATGGATACCGAAAGAATGTCAGCGATTAGGCTATTCGGATACCCCTTGGCCTTCAGTTTGACGAAGAGCATGCGTTGGAAGATCTTCCAGAAATGCAATGCGCAACATTTCTCCCAAGCCTGTCGGCCAATTTCTTCGCAGAAGCTATGAGTTGGCATGATCAACTCCGAATGACTTAAAGCCTGATTATGCCAATAAGAAAAGAATTTTATGTCAAAGAACAATCAAAAAATAACCCTAAAGCGGTATA
>DYKV01000615.1 GCA_020722415.1 Anaerolinea sp. | reverse complement strand
GATGACCTTTAAGTGCTCGCTATCGGGGATGAGCGTTATAATTTCAATGTGCCAAACCGGGAACGTACTTTTCGATTACAAGCGCTAATATTGCGTCATCTCGACTGGGGTGAAGCAGACCGTTTAATCACTTTGTACAGTCGTGAAGAAGGAAAACGGAGAGCAATCGCCAAAGGGGTGCGGAGACTGCGCTCACGCAAATCTGGTCATTTAGAACCGTTTTCTCAGGTAAATTTATTATTAGCCCGCGGGCGGGATTTACCGATTATCACCCAGGTGGAGACTATTAAGCCTTTCTCAACTTTACGAGAAGACCTCCATTTAATTTCCTATGCTTCGTATCTGGTTGAATTAGTCGATCGTTTTACTATCGAAGAAGAATCCAATCCAGATGTCTACGGCTTATTACTGAATTGCTTTGATCGTTTATCGAAAGGCGCAGAGGCGGCTTTTGAGGTACGTTATTTTGAACTCCAGTTTTTAAATTCAATTGGTTTTCGACCAGAGTTAACCGAATGCGTTGTGTGTCGTGAGAGAATCCAACCCCAAGCCCAATATTTTTCCTTCGAGTTAGGGGGAGTGGTTTGCCCCAATTGTAAACCAAAGCTGCCGACCGCTTATTCTATCTCGTTAGAAATGTTAAAATATTTGCGTCATTTGCAACGCAGTACTTATGCGGAGGCGCGCAAAGCCAGAATTCCTCCTTTGGTGCAGGTTGAGATGGAGAGTTTATTGGGACGTTATTTCACTCACCTACTTGAACGCCAATTAAATACGCCCCAATTTATCCGTTCGATAAAGAACATGTCACAATTGACAACTGACCCAGACCAAGATAACCCTTAAAAAGTTACGCCGGCGGGATCGCCAGCGTCACATAAGGGGGAGAATGGAGATGCAATTTTTGTTAAGGATAAGGCTGCGTTTTATAGTATTACCATGCAACATTTGCATCGAACACGCAAATGTTGTAGACATTGATGTCGCCGTTTGGTTGCGGCATGAATGCCGCGTTACGATATCCGTCGGCATAAGTTTGGATGGGGTGATGCGCAGAATAACCTCGCTGACCGCTTCGAAGACTACTATGCCGCGGTGGCTGATTACCATACGATTGGCTGCCTAAGCATTTGGCCGAAAAG
>DYKV01000614.1 GCA_020722415.1 Anaerolinea sp. | reverse complement strand
CTGCTCTCGGAGTTTTTTCTCGTCCCGCCCACCCGCCGCTAACGCAAACCGTTAGATGTAAAAGGAGAAATGAATAAATGGCCGTTCCAGATTATCAGAGTGTGATGTTGCCGCTTCTCCGGTTTGCGGCACAGAAAGGAACTGAAACATCAACCAGCGAGGCTGTTGAAGCTCTGACGAAAGAATTGGGCCTTACTGAGGATGATCTAAAGGAGATGCTGCCGAGCGGCATACAGTCAACGTTCGTTAATCGTGTTGGCTGGGCTTCTACATACCTGAAGAAGGCTGGGTTGCTCGAAGCAACACGCAGAGGATTCTACCAAATCACCGACCGCGGAAGAGATCTCCTTAATAAACAGCCTAAGACCATCAACGTAAAACTTCTCAAGCAATATCCAGAATTTCTTGAATTTCAACAACTCAAGGGAACAAGAAGCGGCGAGAAAGTTCCCGATTCCAAAGTAACTTCTGATGTTTCAACGGCAACACCATCAGAGGCATTAGAATCTGCGTATGAAAATCTCCGTGATGAATTGGCAGCTGAGTTACTATCTAGGCTGAAAAAAATATCACCAGCCTTTTTCGAGCGGGTCGTTGTGGAACTGTTAGTCAAAATGGGCTACGGCGGTTCCCGTGCCGATGCGGGTAAGGCTATCGGAAGAAGTGGGGACGGCGGAATAGATGGGATCATAAAAGAGGATAAACTCGGCCTTGATGTTGTTTATATTCAGGCGAAGCGTTGGGATAACAATCCAATAGGTCGTCCTGATGTGATGCAGTTTGCTGGTGCTCTTCAAGCTCAAAAAGCAAACAAAGGAATCTTTATCACAACATCCAGATTCACTGATGATGCACGCAACTATGTCTCTCAGATCGGAAGCAAGATCGTTCTCATTGACGGTGAACAACTAACGAGCTTGATGATCGAACATGATGTTGGTGTATCCACGGTTTCATTGTATCCAGTGAAAAAAGTTGATAGCGATTATTTTGAAGAGACCATCTAACAACCGCATCAACTCGGACTGGCAATTCCGCTGCGCTCCATTGCCAGCCGGTTATACGGAGCGTTATGCCGCTTCACTCAACCGAAGTTTCAACGAAACACAGGAGTAATAGATGTCATTCAACACCAAACTTACCAACCTT
>DYKV01000116.1 GCA_020722415.1 Anaerolinea sp. | reverse complement strand
AAGAGTAATAATTGGATGGCGTAAAACGGTATTTCTCATGTTTAGGGAGGTAATTTGTGATGAGTATACGTTTTACGCTTTTATGTGTTTAGAACAGAAAACTTCAGGAGATTTTTATGGCAATGCTCCCAAGCAAATCTTATGCGCGTATTGATGTTAAGTTACCGTTACCGACTCTGATAGAGGTTCAACTTGATTCATTCCGCCGTCTGAAAACTGAAGGTTTGGCGGATTTGTTCAATGAGATTTCACCGATTGAATCATACAACAAGGGGATGCGCCTGCATTTTCCCAGCCAGGACCAGCTCTCCAAGCAATGGAATTTACGCTTTTGGTTTGGCGAACCCAAACACTCGATTGAGGAATGCGTTGAGCGTGATTTAACTTATGCCATTCCCTTATACGTCTCGGTTTTACTCGAAGGCCCTGAAATTCAGGAACCTATCAAACAAGATATCTTTTTGGGTGACTTCCCCGAGATGACCGAGAAAGGTACTTTTATCATTAACGGAACGGAAAGGGTTGTCGTATCACAGCTAATCCGATCGCCAGGCGTTTATTTCGAGGCGGTGACAGATCGCTCAACGGGTCGCAGACTGGCTATGGCAAAACTAATCCCAGACCGAGGGGCGTGGATGGAATTCGAAACCCGCAAGAGCGATTACCTCACTTTACGCTTTAATCGGAAAAGGACTGTACCGGTGACAATATTCTTGAGGGCGTTAGCGGCGGTGAAGGATGGGAATCCTATCACCGATTCTCCTCTAGTCAATGGCAACGATGAAGAATTGATCACCCTATTCAGCGACGTTGATAATAATCCAGAACGCATGTTTATCAGTTCCACTTTTGCCCAAGAACCGGAGTGGGATTTGACCCATGTCAGCAGTATAGCTGAAGCGGCTCTATTGGAGTTCTTTAAGCGGATGCGTCCTGGCGATCCAGCCACTCTCGAGAATGCGCGCGAGTTCCTTGAAGAGCAGTTGTTTGACCAGCGGCATTATGATTTAGAGCGGGTTGGACGCTATAAACTCAATCAAAAATTGGAATTGTATGACAAGGTGCCCATGCAGACTCGCACGGTAACGAAGTGGGATGTTGTCCGCTTAATTCGGCGGATGATAATGATCAATAACAATATTCTCGACCCGGATGATATCGATCACTTGGGTAATCGCCGTGCGAAAACTGTCGGAGAACTTATCCAAAATAAATTGCGGATAGGTTTACGCAGGATGGAACGAGTAATTAAGGAGCGTATGTCCATTCGAGACCAAGAGCAAATATCCCCAATTACATTGGTCAACATACGTCCGGTGGTGGCTGCTTTACGTGAATTTTTTGGTTCGAGTCAACTGTCTCAGTTTATGGATCAGACGAATCCGTTGGCAGAATTACGCCACAAGCGAACCCTATCCGCATTAGGTCCGGGTGGCTTGAGGCGAGAACGGGCTGGATTTGATGTCCGCGATGTCCACCATTCGCATTATGGCAGAATTTGTCCGATTGAGACACCAGAAGGCCCAAATATCGGTTTGATCGGCCGCTTGGCTTCCTTTGCTCGGGTAAATGAATTTGGGTTTATCGAAACTCCTTATCGCAAAGTGCTTAAATTCATTCACCCAGAGGACCCACGGTTTATAGGCCGTGCATTGCGAGAGGATGTGGATAACCCAGATAACCAAGAAGTGTTGGCGCGCAGTGGTGAGCGGATCACGGAAGAAATCGCCGATAAAATTCGAGCGGCTGGAATTCAAAAAGAGATCGCAATCGTTCCTTTTGTAACAGAAGAAGTAGAATATCTATCGGCTGACGTCGAGGATCGATATGTGATTGCTCAAGCCAATGCGCCGCTTACTGAAGATTCGGAGTTTGTCCGTCCCCGAATTTCTTCTCGTTACCATAACTTGTTCATCTTTTCTGCACCGACGAACATTGATTATATGGATGTCGCTCCCCACCAAATCGTAGGAATTAGCGCTGCCTTGATTCCTTTCTTGGAACATGACGATGCTAACCGGGCATTGATGGGATCGAATATGCAGGCTCAAGCTGTTCCGCTATTGCAACCTGATATTCCCCAGGTATCGACTGGGATGGAATATGCAGCCGCAATCGATTCTGGCCAAGTTGTCATTGCCGAAGAAGATGGCGATGTGGTCTCGGTAACCGGTCGGAAAATCGTGGTACATTCTACTGATGGCCATTTGAAAACGTATAATTTACGGAAATATCAGCGATCCAATCAGTCAACCTGCATTGACCAACGCCCGGCGGTGGTAAAAGGCCAGCGCGTTCGCGCCGGGGAAGTTATCGCTGATTCATCGTCCACTCAGAACGGCGAATTGGCATTAGGCCAAAATGTAACCGTAGCATTTCTGTCGTGGGAAGGTGGAAATTACGAAGACGCTATTTTGATTTCTGAACGTTTAGTTCAGGAAGATAAATTCACCTCCATTCATATTGAAAAATATGAAATTGAATCACGCGATACACGATTGGGCCCAGAAGAAATCACTCGCGACATCCCGAATGTCGGTGAGGATGCGATTAAAGACTTGGATGAAGATGGGATTATCCGGGTTGGAGCGGAAGTAGGCCCAAATGATATTCTGGTTGGTAAAATTTCTCCAAAAGGGGAAAAAGAATTAACCCCCGAAGAGAGATTATTACGAGCAATCTTTGGTGAAAAATCCCGTGATGTGAAAGATACCTCTCTGCGGATGCCACACGGAGAACGCGGGAAGGTGGTTGAGGTAAAAGTATTTACCCGTGAGGATAACACAGATCTCTCTGCGGGAGTAGATAAGATGGTGCGCGTTTCTGTGGCGCAAAAACGAAAGATTACCGCTGGTGATAAGATGGCCGGTCGGCACGGAAATAAAGGGGTTGTCTCCAAAGTCGTCCCAGTTGAAGACTTGCCGTTTCTTGAAAATGGAGAACCGGTTGATATCATCCTGAATCCATTAGGTGTGCCAGGAAGAATGAATATTGGGCAAGTACTAGAAACGCACTTGGGTTGGGCAGCCGACCGTCTGGGTTTCCGCGCCATTACCCCCGTTTTCGATGGTGCAAACGAAGAGGAGATTGAAGCGGAGTTAGCTCGGGCTTGGTTGATGGATGAAGCCTGGAAGAAAGTGGGGGAAGAGGCTTGGACATGGATTAAAACTCAAGAAGACTATACTCCAGATATGGTTGAGGATGATGATGAAGTCCGCCGGCTCTATCTTGAGGGTTGGCTCGGAGATAAGGGGTATGATGTGTACAAATTGATCTCTGAGCCGATTTATGCCCGAAAGGCGGTCTTAACAGAATATTTAAGGGAACGTGGGCTTAATCCCGATGATGTTCTATTCTTTGTTGATCGAAAAACAATCAAACCCTCGATCCGCCGCCATTTAGATCAAATGGCTGTAGTGGTGTGTTTGCGCGAATGGCTAAAAACGATTGGCGCAGATACAAGCGATATTCCTGAGGAAGAAATCAGGAAGTTCGCTGAAACAAAGATGATGGAGACCGGAATCCCAATGCCAATTTTAGGTAAACAAATTCTGCGGGATGGGAAAACCGGTGAACCATTTGATCAACCGATAACTGTAGGCGTGATGACAATGCTTAAATTACACCATCTGGTTGAAGACAAGGTTCATGCTCGTTCTACTGGTCCATACAGTTTAGTCTCTCAACAACCGTTAGGAGGAAAAGCGCAGTTCGGTGGGCAGCGTTTTGGTGAGATGGAGGTATGGGCTCTGGAAGCCTATGGCGCTGCATATACCTTGCAAGAAATGCTCACGGTTAAATCTGATGATGTTCAGGGGCGGGTGAAGACCTACGAAGCGATTGTAAAAGGAGAACCCATTGAAGAACCGAGTATCCCGGCTTCCTTTAAGGTATTGGTGAAAGAATTACAGAGCTTAGCCTTAGCTGTTGAGGCAGTAACCGACACGGGCGAGACAATCCGATTTGGGAAGGAAGAAGAACGAACCCGACCGATTAAACCCCCGACGGGTCTATTGGATTTAGGGGGATTCTAGTAAAATTGCTTGACGAGACATTATACGCATGGTAAAATCCCTCTTCGCCGCTTAAATACGCGGTAAATAGTCAAGTAAGGCTAACTTGGATTTTCAAGGCGAGGCCATCGAAAGTTAGATGGCCTCCCTTGGTGGAAAAAAATAAGTTTAGAGTATTTTATTATTGCGGAGGCAAATGTGCCAACAATCAATCAATTAGTTAGAAAAGGCCGTCAGACGAAGAAGGAGAAGAGCAAGGCTCCGGCTTTACTCTTTACATTAAATTCGATGAAGCAATCCCGAAAACGACAGGCGAAAGGCGCCCCGCAAAAACGAGGCGTATGTACAACCGTGCGTACAATGACCCCGAAAAAGCCAAATTCGGCATTGCGCAAAATTGCTCGTGTTCGTTTGACGAATGGTATCGAGGTTACTGCATACATTCCCGGTGAGGGACATACCTTACAAGAGCACTCCGTTGTTTTGGTTCGCGGCGGCAGAGTTAAGGATTTACCCGGTGTACGCTATCATATTGTGCGCGGTTCCTTGGATACGACCGGCGTTAAGGATCGCAAACAGGGCCGGTCTAAATACGGTTCAAAGCGGGCAAAATAGTCAGTCTATACTTGAATTTATGGTAATGGAGAGAGTAGATGTCTCGAAGAAATAAACCCGAAAAATTTGAGATACCGCCGGATGTGCGTTATAACAGTGTGGACGTGCAATCTTTTATCAATCGTGTAATGCGTCGAGGAAAGAAAAGTTTAGCTACACGTTTGGTTTACGATGCTTTTGATATTATTCAAGAAAAGACGAAAAAGAATCCAATGGAGGTGTTTGACCAGGCATTCAAGAATGTCTCGCCATTAATGGAAGTAAAACCACGCCGAGTAGGTGGCGCAACTTACCAGGTGCCAATGGAAGTTCCACCGGATAGACGGTTTGCCTTGGCGACGCGTTGGATTATTACGGCTTCGAAAGCGCGCACTGGACGGACATTTTCGGAAAAATTAGCAGCCGAATTAATGGATGCTGCTAATAATAGTGGTGCTGCCATCCGAAAACGCGAAGAGACTCATAAGATGGCAGAAGCTAACCGGGCGTTCTCGCATTATCGGGTGTAATCACGGTTACATAAGCGAGTCAGGATTGAAGAGTTTGACTTATGCCTCGACCTTTACCGTTAGATCAAGTCCGCAACATTGGCATTATTGCCCATATAGACGCCGGCAAAACAACAACCACCGAGCGGATCTTGTTCTATACTGGAAAGACTTATCGGATTGGTTCGGTGGACGAGGGGACAACCGTAACCGATTGGATGGAACAGGAGCGTGAACGGGGCATAACTATCGTTTCCGCAGCGGTCACGGCTGAGTGGAACGGTGTGCAAATTAACATTATAGATACGCCAGGTCACATTGACTTCACTGCAGAAGTCCAGCGTTCTTTACGGGTGCTGGATGGAGGGGTGGTGATCTTTGACGCAGTGCAAGGGGTTGAGCCCCAAAGTGAAACGGTGTGGAGGCAGGCAGATCGGTATAACGTCCCGCGAATCTGTTTTGTGAATAAGATGGATCGGATAGGCGCCTCATTTGAGGGTTCAATCGAATCGATCCGACAACGATTGGGTGCGAATCCGATATCGGTGCAGATCCCTATTGGAGAAGAGGCGGCTTTCAAAGGTGTGGTAGATTTGATCCATCAACAAGCAATTATTTGGGAAGATGATCTGGGTAAGGAACCGCATATTATTCCGATACCCACTGAACTTGAACAAAAGGCGGGTGAAAAGCGGGAATTAATGGTAGAAGCGATCGCCGAAATAGACGACGAATTAACCGTGAAATATTTAGAAGGCGAAGAGATCACCGTTGAGGAGCTTAAAGCTGC
The DNA here is from genome assembly GCA_020722415.1 of Anaerolinea sp. Lineage (GTDB taxonomy): Bacteria > Chloroflexota > Anaerolineae > Anaerolineales > UBA4823 > UBA4823. The sequence continues at coordinate 1,411 of DYKV01000116.1, read as the reverse complement.
TTTACGGCGGGCTGTGATCAACAGCAAAGCCACTGTGGTATTTTGCGGTAGCTCATTGAAAAATAAAGGCGTGCAGCCTTTGCTGGATGGGATTGTAGATTATTTGCCATCACCATTGGATGTTCCACCGGTGAGAGGCACCCATCCGCGCAGCGGGGAACCGGAAATCCGGACGATAGATGATAACGTTCCCCTCAGCGCACTGGTCTTTAAAATAGTGACAGACCCCTATATGGGACGCCTGGCTTATGTGCGGGTATATTCCGGAAAACTCGAACAAGGCACAACAGTATATAACTCCGCAAAAGATAAGCGTGAAAGGATTGGTCGTTTGTTACGTATGTATGCCGATCGCCGGGAAGACATAAATGAGTTATATGCTGGTGACATCGGAGCAGTTTTAGGATTGAAGGATTCTTTCACGGGAGACACTTTGTGTGATGCCTCACATCCAATTTTGTTAGAGACGATTTCTTTTCCAGAACCGGTTATTTCGGTCGCCATTGAGCCGAAAACAACTGCAGATCAAGCAAAAATGGGTGAGGCGTTGCGTAAATTATCCGAGGAAGATCCGACATTCCGGGTTCGCACTGATGAAGATACTGGGCAAACCATTATCTCCGGCATGGGTGAATTACACTTGGAAGTTTTGGTTGACCGTATGCTAAGGGAATTCCGTGTGCAAGCTCGGGTCGGGATGCCGCAGGTGGCTTACCGAGAATCCATCACTGTTCCTGTGCAAAATATAGAGCATCGCTATGTCAAACAAAGCGGTGGACGCGGGCAGTATGGCCATGTGGTGTTCAATATGGAGCCTGGAGAAGCTGGAAGTGGTATCGTTTTCTTGAATGAGATCAAAGGCGGTGTAATACCGAACGAATTTATCCCAGCCGTGGAAAAGGGCGTCCGAGAAGCAGCTGAAGCGGGTGTGATAGCTGGATATCCAGTTACCGATGTGGTCGTCCATTTGGTTGATGGTTCGTTCCATGAAGTCGACTCGAATGAGATGTCTTTCAAGATGGCTGCTTCAATGGCTTTCAAGAGTGGCGTTCAAGCGGGACATCCGATCTTACAAGAGCCGATCATGAAAGTGGAGGTGATTATTCCCGAGGAATTTCTTGGTGAAATCATTGGACAACTTAATTCACGGCGTGGTGAAATTTTGGGAATAGAACCCCGCATTGGGAATACCCAGGCAATCAAAGCGTATGTTCCATTGGCGGAGATGTTTGGTTATGCAACGGATTTGCGTTCTTCAACTCAAGGACGAGGGGTCTTTTCGATGGAATTTGATCATTATGCACGGGTACCAGAAAATGTAGCCCGAGCTATATTAGATTATGCATAATACTAAGTAAGGAGAAGTAAACGCATGGCGAAGCAAAAATACGAGCGGGTGAAGCCGCACATG
>DYKV01000613.1 GCA_020722415.1 Anaerolinea sp. | reverse complement strand
CCGTTAGCCCGCTCCGCCCAACATAGGTTGAAAAATGCACAGGAGAATTCATGGTAGAAATTGAATGGGCAAAGGTCATCGTGCAAATTGTTCAGGTGTTGATTTGGCCTGTAACAGTCCTTATCATTCTCCTTATGTTCAAACGGCAAATATCAGGAAGGCTGGCAAACCTTACGAAGGCTGAATTGCCAGGCGGCTTAAAATTCGAGTTAGGCGAATTAAAAGACGCAGTAGAGAAATCACCTGAATTGGCTAAACGTAGCATTTCACCATCTATGCTACCGCCAGAAAAAGAATTTATCCGCATAGATGACCCGTTGCTCGCTGTTATCAATGTTCGATTAGAAATTGAGCGCGAAGTAGTACGATTGGCTCAAGTATCGCTTGGGTTTAATCGAGCGGTCAAATTTGACATTCCGCTCTTGACTTCCCAGTTATCTGAAAAGCAGGTACTGTCAAAAGGGACACGCGACAAACTTCTTGAATACACTCGTATTACAAACAAAATCCTACATACGTCAGGCATAAGTGCAGATGACATTGTACGGTCTCTAAGCATTGGAGCATCTTTGTTATCGCATCTTCGCTATGTACGCGCTGTTGAACAATTGCTTCGGGATTTTGATGGTAGTTTGCAATGGCAATGGAGAGAAGCAGATAGAACGAACAGAAAATATCACTTTTGGTCTGCTATTGCAGATTCGCTTCCTGAATTCGATTACAGTTATGAAGCCTTCCGCGAAGCCGCCGTCAAATTCAATACACTAAAAGCAGGTGGCAAATATGGCGAAGTCTATATCCCATCTATGCAAGAATTTCTCAAGATACTGGAATTTCGGCACGGAGAACTTGAGCGAATATTACAAGGGAAACATTGGGACGTTTACGAATGGGAGAAATTGCAAAAATGGCAATGGCCTCAAGAATGGGGGGAGATTTCTTGGAATGCTCCAATCGTGAACAGTGCCGCTGAAGCCGAAGTAGAACTACTCAGGACTGACCGCGCCATTGAACAATATAGTCAGTATGAATACCAGAATGCGGGCTAACAAAGCGTGCAGCGGACGGGTGGGATTCTGCGGCTTTTTCGAGCATTTTCCACGCTTCGGGCTTTTTCTGCTCTCGGAGTTTTCTCTCGTCCCGCCCACCCGCCGCT
>DYKV01000115.1 GCA_020722415.1 Anaerolinea sp. | reverse complement strand
AAGCCCCCACTGAAGCAGCAACGGCTGCACCCACTGAGGCTCCTGTAGTGGAGAAGACAGCATTGATTGGTTTCACTGCTTCATTGACCGGTTCTTTGAATGTCGAATCCATTCGCCAAAAGAATGGGCTTGATCTATGGGTTAAACAGGTCAATGATGCTGGTGGCATCAAACTAAATGATGGCTCAGTGGTCAAATTTACAACGAAATTCTATGACGATGAATCCAACAAGGATCGGGTCCAGGAACTGTATACAAGATTGGCTACAGAAGACAATGCCAATTTCTTAATCAGCCCCTATTCTTCTGGTTTAGCAGATGCATCGGCAGTGATCGCTGAACAATATGGGAAAATCATGATAACCACTGGTGCGGCTGCCGACTCCACATATAAGAAAGGATACACGCTAGTTTATCAAACTTACACCCCTTCTAGCCGGTATTTAACCGGTTCTCTTGACTTGCTTGCTAGCCTTGATCCAGAAGCCAAGAATATTGCAATTGTACACGAGAATGATAAATTCTCCACTACCGTAGTAGAGGCGCTAAAACCTTATGCTGAAAGCAAGGGTTATAATATTGTGCTATACGAGGGATATGATTCTGGTACCACTGATTTCAACCCAATCATCAATAAGATTGCTGAAGCTAAACCAGACGCAATCATGGGTGGTGGACATTTCCAAGATGGATCGACTCTCACAAAACAACTCTTTGAGAAGAACTTGGAATCGATAAAATTCGTTTCCTTATTGGTAGCTCCTCCCGAACCAAAATTTGCCGAATTAGGCGACGCGGCTATTGGAGTTGTTGGTCCTAGCCAATGGGAACCACTAGCAGCCTTTAAGGCTGAATATGGAATAAGCGGGGAACAGTTTGTCTCTGATTATAAAGCTGCTTACAATGAGAATCCATCCTATCACTCCGCTGGTGGCTATATTGCCGGATTGATCTTACAAATGGGCATTGAAGCATCGGGTACATTGGACACAAAAGCTGTTGCAGCGGCAATTGATGCAATAGATGTAACGACTTTTTACGGACATATAAAATTCGATACTTCTCCTGAAAATCATGGATTGCAAATTGGTCACGAAATGGTCTATATCCAATGGCAAAAAGATGCTAGTGGCAACTTAGTGAAGCAAGTGGTATGGCCAGCTGATGCTGTAACGGCTGTTCCGATCTATCCTATTCGCTAATTTTTAGCGTTGCCCCCCGTTGGTGTGATAATGTATGCTGACAGGGGGCATCTTTTTTTATTATTATAAGGGAGAGACTCATGCAATTCGGTAATCTACTTACTTCAATTGTAGACGGACTCTTAATCGGCGCGGTCTATGGGCTGGCTGCCATGGGCTTGACATTAATTTGGGGGGTGATGAATGTGATCAACTTGGCGCATGGACCGCTGATCGCTCTAGGGATGTTTAGTATATATCTACTCTTCTCCAATTTTGGGCTTAATCCTTATCTAGCCCTGCTGATTGCTGCTTTTCTGGGTTTAATATTCGGCATCCTCATTTACTTTATCGCCATCCAACGCGTGCTTGGCGCTTCCCATCTCTCTACCTTATTGGCGACATATTCCGTCAATATGATTATCATCGGCATCGGAACCGCAATTTTTACTACGACGTTCCGCAATGTTGATTACTCATTAGGTAATATTACTTTTGGTCCATTAACAGTTCTTGGTACACGAGCGGTTGCCGCGTTATTAACGTTTCTCATCGCAGGTAGTTTATACCTCTTCCTCTACCGCACAAGGTTAGGTAAATACGTACGCGCTGTAGCCAATAATCGTGCCGCTGCTGAGTTGATGGGCATCCCCTCGACTCAAATCCTTGCCTTGAGTTTCGGAATTGGCACTATGCTCGCCATCTTAGCCGGTGGGCTAATTTCGACAATGCTCCCATTCACCATCCTTTCAGGGGGTGCGTATGAGTTGAAAAGTTTTGTAATTGGCGTACTGGGTGGGTTAGGTAATCCATTAGGCTCTCTCGTAGGAGGCTTAGTGTTGGGATTATTAGAAGGCATTGTCCCGGTTTTTATGCCTAATACCTGGGTACCAGTGATTGAATTTGTAATATTCATTTTGATTCTCATCGTTCGACCGACTGGTCTGTTCGGAGTGAAAAAATGAAAAGACTAATGAACCCAGGTTTGTGGATTACATTACTTATTGTGGTTGCATTGGGTCTTTGGCCAACAATAACCCGGAATGCGGCAACACGTGAACTCGTCTTCACCATCCTATTGGCAATCGGATTTGCATCCAGCCTTAACATCTTGCTTGGCTACACCGGCTATGTGAGTTTTGGTCATGTAGTCTTTTATGGTTTGGGAGGATACATAGGCATGTATCTCTTCAAACAATACAACTCTCCTTTATGGATTGCCGTTCCTGCTGGCGGATTGGCAGCCGGATTATTAGCATTTATTTTAGGAAAGTCAATCCTTCACCTGCGGGGAGGTTACTTTGCGTTAGTGACGATCGGAGTCAATGAGGCAATGCGTGCCTTTATAAACACTTTGAAACCATTTGGTGGCCCTACCGGTATTGAATTGGATTTCAGTGTCTACAAACCTTATGGAGGGGCGGCAAATGCTCTATGGCTCGTGTACTACACCGCATTCGGTTTAGCTTTACTATTCATTATCATTAGTTTTATGATAAAGACAAGTAAATTCGGATTGGGTTTACTAAGTATACGAGAAGACGAAGACGCAGCTGAGGTAATGGGTGTCATCGCGCCAAACTTAAAGACTTGGGCATTTGTGCTTTCCGCCATATTGCCGGGTATGCTAGGTGTGCTTTTCTTTTTTAAAAATGGCAACGTTGAACCCGGCGATGCTTTCCGTTTGGGATTTTCCATTGAGAATTTGGTTATGATCATGCTGGGCGGACAAGGCACAGTTTTAGGTCCAGTTCTAGGTGCAATTGTTTACCAACGATTACGTGGTTTATTGTTGGTCAGTCCATTGTTTAAGAATATTCAACTTTCAGTGTCGGGGGTCTTACTATTGGTCATCGTGCTCTTCATACCAGTAGGAGCCGTTGGATGGTTACGAAATCGCTTTCCACGCCTACGGAGGGTATTGCCATGATATTGAATGTACAAGGAGTGACCAAACGTTTCGGCGGGTTGCAAGCTCTTACGAATGTGACTTTTGATCTTCCCGAAGGACAAATTCTTGGTTTGATTGGTCCAAACGGAGCTGGAAAAACGACTCTCTTCAATGTTATTAATGGAGTTTATGCCCCTGAAGCAGGACAAGTGATATTTCGTGGCCGTAATATGACTGGTAAAAAACCATATCAGCTTGCCAAGCAAGGCTTGGCGCGCACACATCAAGTTGTCCGACCTCTAAATGAGTTAACCGTTCGCGAAAATGTTATAGTGGGAGCTTGTTTTGGGCGAGAGAACCACCGTCTAAAACAAGCAAGCAAGATCGCTGAGGAGGTATTAAACTTTGTTGGTTTGGGTGGGAAAATTGATCAACTTGCCGGCAGTTTAAACATAACCGAAAAAAAACGGCTCGAGATGGCCCGCGCTCTTGCTGCAAGGCCTTACTTGCTCCTCCTTGATGAAGTTTTGGCTGGGTTAAACCCTACCGAGATTGAGTACATGCTCAATATTATCCGCCAGGTTCGTGATGGGGGAATAACAATCATTATGATTGAACACGTCATGCGGGCTGTGATGGGTGTTTCTGATCGCATTATCGTCCTAGACTACGGCAAACAAATAGCTGAAGGGACTCCACAAGAGGTCTCACAAGATCCCCGGGTGATCGAAGCCTACTTGGGTGATCCCAAGTTGGCTAAAAAACTGATGGAGGAATAAGATGGCAATGCTGGAAGTACGCGACTTGGAAGCTGGTTATGGTGAAGTTAAAATCTTATGGGGCGTTAACCTCTCATTACAAGAAGGCCAACTTACCGCGTTGGTAGGTAGCAATGGAGCTGGTAAAACCACAGTGCTGCGCAGCGTGATGAATCAAGTACGCCCATGGGGTGGCTCGATATATTTTCTTGGGAGAGAAGTTAACCGCATCTCGGCTCATGAGAAAGCAGCTATGGGGTTGATCCTCGTGCCAGAGGCGAGGCAACTTTTTACTGATATGACCGTTGTGGAAAATCTTGAGATGGGAGCTTCCTCAAGCCGAGCGCTTAAACATTACAAACAAAATCTTGAACGGGTTTACACACTATTCCCACGTCTAAAAGAACGCTACCACCAGAAAGCTGGCACCCTAAGTGGCGGTGAGCAACAGATGCTTGCCATCGCGCGCGGTTTAATGGCAGACCCTATCGTACTGATGATTGATGAGTTGTCCCTTGGCTTAGCGCCATTATTAACCATCCAACTTTTCAGCACCCTCAAGCAATTGCGGGCTGAGGGTTTAACTATCCTGCTCGTGGAGCAGAATGTGCAAACGGCATTAAGTATCAGCGATTACGGTTATGTGCTTTCTGAAGGGAGAACTCATTTGGAAGGTCCTGCCCGGAAACTTCTTAATGATCCACAAGTAAGGACTGCATATCTTGGCGTATAATTTCTATACATATAGAAACCTATAAGGAGGTTGAAATGTTCGTTGGACAAAGGATGTCCCGACCGGTAATTTCCGTTAAACCTGATATGCCCATTCATGATGCCCTAGATCTATTCAAGCGCGAACACATACGTCGTGCCCCAGTAATTAAGGATGGCAAATTGGTTGGAATCGTCACCCAAACTGATTTGCTCAATGCATCACCATCCCCAGTTACCAGCTTGAGCATTTGGGAAATTCATTATTTACTAGCCAAATTAACTGTGTCTGAGATAATGACGAAAGAAGTTATCACCATTAACGAGAAAACGCCCATAGAGGAGGCAGCCCGTATCATGGCAGATAACAAGATCGGTGGTTTACCTGTGATGAGCGACGATCATGTAGTCGGAATGATCACCGAAACAGACCTTTTTAAAGTATTCCTTGAACTCTTGGGTGCCCGCGAGTCGGGTTTAAGGGTAACGCTATCCGTAAAAGATCAACCAGGAGAATTGCTCAAAATCACCCAGGCGATCGCTGCCCTTGGCGGGAATTTCATTTCATTTGGACAATTCAGCGGAGCTGATGCTGCCACACGCTTGGTCACCTTTAAGGTTTCAGGGGTTGAGCCTACAAAATTACACGAAGCATTAACCCCTCTAGTACAAGAATTGATAGATGTTCGCCTGACATAGTAATTCTGAAAAGCCCTGTCATGCAGGGCTTTTCCTTTTCTAGGATACACTAAAATTCGAGTTGCCTGATCAATTCGAGAAGAGAATAATCTATCAAAGACGGAAAGGTTTTGAGCATTGTATATACAGAATTATTCTTCAAAATTAGTGTATCGAGTATTGTTTATTATTTTGAATGCCAATAGGAGTAGAAATAAGCATAAAGAAAAGCCACAATCATTTTTATTAAAGCAAGTTTTTCCGAGATTTTGATTGATCCCACCAATGAAAGACTAGAATTTAACTCGAAATAGGTTAAAATCTTATTATAGCTTTGTAGTTTTGACATGCTTAGGATTCTTGGCAGGAAGGATAACTAGCCCATATTTGAGTATTACTAATTAAACAAATACAGCTATAATAAATAGATATATTTTTGTCAAAAATAATCTTATTCGTGTTGTTCTGTTTATCCCCCCGAGGAGGAAAAAATGAAAATTAAATCATCTCTTGTTTTGGTAATACTGTTATTGTTTTTGGCTAGTATTGCCTGTAGCTTAATCCCCTTAACCGCAACAAAAACAGCATCCGGCGCTGTATATACCCAAGCGGTGGAGACGGTGGTCGCTAAATTAACGGAGAACGCTTTGGTTAGCCCGGCAGGATCGAGTGCCCCCGTCTCGGAAAGCGAGACGCCAATTCCAAGCCCAAGTGCCGAATCGGGCACACCCACCAACACTGCTACCGCCATACCAAGCAACACCAATCCCCCACCGGCAACCGCCACGAATACACCAATCCCCTGCAATCAGGCGAAATTTATAAAGGATGTCTCTGTTCCAGACGGCACGAAAATCTTGGTTGGAACGGGTTTCACAAAAACTTGGCGACTGCGCAACACTGGTTCATGCACATGGAATTCAAGCTATCAATTAATATTTGATCATGGTGATCAAATGAATGCACCCGCATCACAACATTTAACTGGTAATGTTGCTCCAGGTCAGGAAGTTGACATTTCAGTCAATCTGATTGCACCAGCTTCCCCAGGGACATACCAGGGGTTTTTCCTCTTGCGGGATGGTGGAGGAGTTGTCTTTGGAGTTTCCACTGGAGCTTTTTGGGTAAAAATAAAAGCTGTTACTCCTACTCCCACGGCAACCTCACCAGCCTTACCGCCTCCGGTGGGTGCGATTTTTGCGCCTCTTGTGCCTGGCGAGAGTGGTTCTGTGCGAAGCAGCGGAACCGTGTTCAACTTTGTAAACGTTGGCGATACCGAGAGTAATCAAGGTCAGCAAGGCTTTGTCAGTTTTGATATTTCTGGCCTGCCTGCTGGGGCAACTGTGTTAGCTGTGCATGTGAACTTCAGCGGATATGATACTCTTGGCAACCCCTTTGCCCTGGGTTGTCTGCGGATGTACCCCCAGAATTACGACAGTGTGGATGCTAGCGATTATCACAGCGGTAGCAGCTCAGGCGTGGTAGTGAGATGGTGTAACGCCGCTGAATTGTCTAATGCAAACTTCAATGCCCCGGAGTTGGTCAGTAAGATTCAAAGTTCGGTAGGCAACAGCCGGATTCGTTTCCGTTTGCAATTCAACGAAAAAGAGACGAATAGTGATGGTGCAGCAAATATGGTGCGCTTCAATAATTCTTTACAATTGATTATTTCGTTTACGGTGCCCTAATTAGGACAAGCCGAGAGAGATTCAAACACTAGTACACCCCCGCACTGGGGCACAGCGGCCTTCGCTTTGTGACGGTCTTCATGACTTGTTCACGATCGATCTGCTGTGCCCTTCTGTTATATCATACTAGGTCCCGAAGGAAAACCTTAAACCCCCTGATATGAAAATAAACTTTGTGACGGGCTTGTTAGCTCTATTCACTTTATTGACCTCTGTGCCAGTTCCTCATCTGTTATACCACTCTATTTTCATCCACAGTGGCGCAAGTCTCCGACTTGTGCTTTATGGCAAATCAGAGATCGTAACTACCTACCCTCACCCTAACCCTCTCCCGAAGGGAGAGGGAAACGAATGCGGAAAATCACAAAAATACCCGTTTCTGCTCCCCTCTCCCCGTGGGAGAGGGGCTGGGGGTGAGGCTGGGTAGGCAGTTACCAGAGATTTGC
>DYKV01000612.1 GCA_020722415.1 Anaerolinea sp. | reverse complement strand
AAATACATTATAAACTTAGATAGTGAAGAACAGCGAACATTGAAAGAGATGACCCGTAAAGGGAAAATCAAAGCCCGGCAGATGAAATGAGCCATGATCTTGCTGAAAGCCAATGAAGGATTATCGGATTCGAAAATCAAGGAAGCGTTGAATGTCAGTAGACCCTGTGTGGAACGAATATGCAAGCGGTTTGTCGAAGGAGGCTTAGAGAGAGCGCTAAATGAAGATCCAAGGCCAGGAAAGAAACGAAAACTGGATGGGCGCGCAGAAGCGGTATTACTTGCCAGCTTATGCAGCGGAGTCCCAAGGGGCCACGAACATTGGACATTGAGATTATTGGCAGGCAAGATGGTAGAGTTAAAAGTGGTTGATAGTATTTCATAAGAAACTATCCGGCGCACGCTAAAAAAATGACATAAAGCTCTGGCAAAAAGAGATGTGGTTTACTCCGGAAGCCAGCTCCGAATATGTGGCTTGCATGGAAGATGTACTGGATCAGTATAAACGATCCTATGACCCTAAATACCCACAAATTTACTTTGATGAAAGGTTGAAACAATTGATTGAGGAGAGACGCAACGGATACCCCTCCAAACCTGGTCATAAAGAATGCTTCGATTATGAATATAAACGTCACGGGGTGCGCAATTTGAATGTGTTTTATGAACCTCTGACTGGGAAGCGTTATGTACGGATTACCGGGCGTCATACGATGATAGATTTTGCGCAAAATATGAAGTGGTTGGTTGATGTTCTTTACCCAGAAGCCACTTTGATCAGGGTGGTGATGGATAATTTGGGTGTCCATAAAGTAGCTTCGTTGTATGAAGCATTTCCCCCAGAAGAAACTCAGCGTATTCGTAGGAAGTTGGAATTTCATTTCACACCCAAGCATGGTAGTTGGCTGAATATGGCTGAAATTGAATTGAGTGTTTTCAGCCGCAAATTGAAGCAGCATATTTCCAACGAAGAAAATCTTATAGCGGAGGTGGATGCTATTGTGAAGGTAAGAAATAATTCAAAAATGATCATCAATTGGCAATTCCGTACAAAAGACGGTCGTGGCAAGTTGAAACAACTTTACCCACCTATATCATCGTGACCCACCACTAGCGCAGAAAGCTGAAAAATTAGGCTTTTTCGAAAGAGTTTTTCGAG
>DYKV01000114.1 GCA_020722415.1 Anaerolinea sp. | reverse complement strand
ACATTTTTTCTTCTTATTGCAATTTAAATGCCAGAGCCCTGGATTAAATCAGGGCTCCCTGCAGATAAATAATCAAATTTTGACTCTTAATAAATCTCAGATGTTATTCATGATATTGCTAAAAACATTACCGATTGCCGGTCCGAGCAGTGCGAGAATCGCGATGACCACGATAGCTACGAGCACCAGGATTAACGCATACTCCACTAAACCCTGACCTTTTTCCTTAGGTGCGAACAACATGATTTTTTCTCCTTTCTATCTATATTCTCCATCAACAATCTTGACTAATACTATTATAGAGAATCTTTTAATATTTTGCAATAAGGAATTTATGAAATAACCTTTGCATTTTTGTTAGGTGTTCCCTTCCGAGATCGGAAGAGAGAATTTTATCTTGCTCCCTTTTCCAACCTGTGAATCCAGCATAAATGTTCCCCCTAACAAATCTACTCGATCGCGAATAACCTTCAGCCCCATGGTCGTATTTTTTTGGAGGATTTCTGGATCGAACCCTTTACCATTATCACTCACCTGCACCTCAATTTCTTCCTCAGTGAGATTAATTTGAATTTGGATTTGATTTGCCTGGCTATATCTGATGGCATTGTTAAGCAATTCCTGAACCGCTCGAAAAATCATAACCTCTAAATATGGCTCTAAACGCCTTTCCATCCCGTTGATCGTTAATTGCAAATTAACCCCCGGGGATTTTTGTAATGCATCAACATATCTTTTCAGGGTAGGAAATAAACCTAAATCATCTAACATCATTGGGCGCAACTCGAAAATAAAATCACGTACCTTCTGAAAAGTTTGCGTAGCAGAATTTTTAAGGCTTTCTAATTCTTCTTTCGCTCTTTGGGGATCCATCTCGAACAAACGCATTGCAATTTCTGTCTGTAAAATAAAATTGGACAGAGACTGTGCTGGACCATCATGCATTTGGCGGGATAACCGCTGCCGTTCAGCTTCCTGAGCTTGAATGATCATTTCTATACCCTCAACTGGATCAAAGCCAGCCCGGCTTGCTTCGATTTCTGCAATCCCCTTGTGGAGTTCCTCTTTTATCGTCTTTAACATCTCTTGCTGTTCAAGTAAATGGTGGTAATCGCTTTGCAATTTTTCTACATTGCCGCGCATTAAGAATAATCTTTGTTGTGCTTCAAGAGCATTCTCAAATGCAGCTGGGATAACCCCAGCCGTTGTATTTTGGGTTTGGAGTTGTATTTTCTGTAATTCTGCGGTTATGGATGTGGTCCTTTTAGTTAATTTTTCCAACTCCATTTGCGATTGAATAAGCAAGGCTTCATTATCCGCTATTTCCTTTTCCCTTTGGGCAATCAGCTCATCTAGATAATCATTGATTCTATTCATGATAACAATAGGAGTCTGATCTCTGCGTGTTTTCATGGTTTATTCCTCATCAAATTTTGGGGTAATAAATGACCAATCATGTTTCAAAGCATAGAGGGCAGCTTGTGTACGATCGCCTACTCCGATCTTCCGCATTATCGAAGTGACATGGTTTTTTACTGTCTGATGACTAATTCCCAATGTTTGAGCGATTTCTTTATTGGTTCGCCCTTGGGTAAGAAATAGCAGAACATCCTTCTCCCGCGGGGATAACCCTTCTAGCCGATTTTCAATTAAATCAATGGAGGGAAGGGCTGAATCGATCTGGCTCCTTAACCAATCTTGGATTTCCTTCTGGTTCATTCTACGTCCATCAACGAAATAATACCCCATCACGACTGATCGAATGATTTCGACTAATTTCTCTGCCGCAATATCCTTTGTACAGTAAGCCGTCACCCCCAGCCGCATAGCATAAATGATCTGGCGTTTCTCTGCATCAGCGGTTAAGAAAATTAACCTCGTTGGTAGTTTTTCCTTCGCTGCCATAGCTGCTAATGCTCTGCCATTCATCCCCGGCAAATTAACATCCACAATAGCTACATCAGGTTGATATTGATGGATAACCTTTAAACCCTCCCGACCATTACTAGCGTAGGCAACAATTTCAAAATCACTTTCTAATGACAAAATATCCCCCACCCCTTGACGGAAAATTGGATGATCGTCAATAATCACGATCTTGATTTTTGAATCCTCAATTGCCACCGATTCTTAATCCTCTCTTGCAGTATAGCACAAATAAACCTGATTACCATTTATGGAACAGTTAATTGTCCTTGTGGCCATTGATAGACTGTCATCGGACCTAGATTGATATCTATATTAAACCTTTCATCCGCTTGGTAGAGGATAGTTAGATCAGCAGTTAAGCGTGGATACCAATCTGGAAAACAAACCAGGAAATCCACCTTCTTCTGATCAATGTATTGGGCTAAGCGCGCCTCATCTCGGATAAATGGAATCACTGCTGGATCAATCAACCCTGCTAAATCAACCAAGTCACGCTTTCCAAAATATCCCATTGCCCCGATATCGTGAAGTGCAATCTTACTGGTTATAGGCGTATTGGCGTTGATCCATAAAGCTGTATCTACCATCTGACTTTCAACAAAAGCAACATCCTTTGCATAAGCCAACGCCCCTAAGCCATAAAACGCAATTGCAACTAATCCAAGAGCGCCTTTCCAAGCTGTATGGATTATCCACATCTGCTGCACAGGGTCAGCGTTTTTAGCCCACCACGAGCCAGCTCCTCGAATACCAATCAGGTAATATGCCGCTAATGCTGGTAGTAAATATCTCCCGTGTTGGTATGTCACCGGTAAATTCAAAGCGTAAATGCCAATATAGAGAAAAAACCAGGCTGCAAAAGACAAGGTCACATCATCGTGAGTTTGGATTGCTTTCACAATACCATAAATGTATCCTGGAATAAGGAGGCTGCCAATCCCCACCCAAGTGGTTTTAATAAATTCCCAATATCGAATCCCAAAATGAATCTTCCTTAACGAAATATATTCAGCTTGTTTGGCATAAAATGTGGTGGGGAGCCAATTTCCGCTGGTCAGGTGATTAAAACTAAAATAGCACAACAATAGCAAAACGAGCGGGATCGTCAAACTGATAATATTTTTACGTGCAAAAAGAAACGCGCGTCCTTTGTTAGCCAGACGAAAAGCGTCAACCAATAGCTTTATTATTATGGGAAATAGCAAGGTGATCAAGTCTGGACGAACCCAGACACAAATCCCCAAAAACAAACCATACTTCCAACCGCGATCGAATTTCTGGTCTAACCAGAAGAACAGCAGCGTCACCAAAAAGATTGTGAGCATTGTCTCCATCCCACTTAATGCTGCCCAAACATAATGCCATTCAAAAAAGAATAAAATTGGCAACCATTGGAGATTAAGCCCGCCGAATTTATTGATTAGAATTAATCGAATCAAATGGACACAGCCGATAAGCAGCCCGCTCCCCACCACGCTATTCCAAATTATAGGGGAAATATGAAATAAATAACCCATAGAGATCAACACCGTCCAAAGCGGAGCGGTTGCTCCTCCAGATGGAACCCCTGGGAGAAATGTCCAACCATAACCTTGGGCTAAATTGCGCGCATACGTTTGATGGATCCAGGCATCATCTAATGGAAAACCAGCCCGGTAATATCTTGCGCTAACAAATAAATAAATCCCTGTTGAGCTAATCCCGACGAGCAGATAGGTTATCCAATTTCGATTATGGATTAAATCGAAAAATTTTCCAATCTTGTTCATTTTCCACCAGTTGGAATCCATCAAAATTGTGCGGTAAAAAGTAGTATTCATCTAAATCTGCCGGATGGTCTTCTTCGATGATGAGCCAATCCACGTGATAGATCTTAGCCACTTGGCGGACTACATCAATCCCACCGACGGGGATCGCAAGAGCATTTTCGCGGCAAGCTAAATAAAATCCGACCGGATTATTCACCATCACTACCGTATGTTTGTCACTATCTGAGTTATTTATTTTTTTACATAATGATAGATAAGATTCTTCCGCTTCATTCCAGATGGGTTGTTTCCAGTTACCTCCAATCACTCGCTGGTATGCAATCAATACCGTAAAAAAGAATGCAAATAACATGCCAGCCGTAAAAAATATATGAAGGGCTTGGTTTTTATTCCAGTGACGGAATCGGTTTCCCCACTTCACAAATCGAACTAGACCCACTCCAGAGAAAGTCCAAAAAAGGGGTTGAAATGCAGCTGCCGTATGAAAAAATCCACCCCGATAGCCGGCATACGGGAAGATAACGCTCATCAGAATCAGGAATGTAAACCAGGGTAACCAGATAACTCTGCTGATAGGTTTAGAACGCCAATTCCAAGCCCCGAGGAGGAGCAATCCAATTAAAAATATCTCTCCATTAACGGCGAGAAACGAGACTAAATTTTGTGTTAAAGCATACCAGCGTCCGCTGAGATTGTTAACTATCCCATTTTGCCACCAGTAAACAAAATTTAGCTTTTCAGGGGGAAAAGAAAACAAATCATCGTAATTTCGCAGCCATAATGCGCGTGTATTTCCAGGAGGAAAAACGCTTTGAAACAATAGCCAATTCCGGTAATACCATCCTCCCATAATAATCAGGTATCCTCCAATTGGTATTAATATCCAAAGCAAATAATCCATGATCGAAGAATGTGATCGAAAACATTCCCAAATACCTAATCCGATAAGAAGGATTAGCCAGAGAATACCATCAGCCCGAGAAAGATGTAATAATCCGCTGAGCACACCCGCTAGAAAGATCCAACCATTTTTTTGGCGCAGGGCTTTCTCTGTAGCCAGAATCCACCCGCTGCCCAGCAACATGGAGATAACAAATGTATCCGTCGTTGTCATGTAAGGGGCGTAAAATCCAGGCAGCAACGCCAACCATCCCGCAAAGCGGGCAACAAAAATCTCTTTGGTCAATGCCCAGCTCAAATAATAAGTCAATAATGGTACCAGCGTAGTGAAAATAATGAAGGGCAACCGCCCCCAAAACCATCCGGGATTATGTCCAATTACCATTCCCAAATAAGCTAGAAAGGATGACAACGGCATCCAGTAAAGATAGGAAGGAGCCGGCAATTGGGCTGGCATATTGAGATAATTCCAAATGAATGGTTCAGTAAATCCCCGACCGGCAAAAAGATTTTGGGCAGTAGCAAAATAATATTCGGCATCCATATAACCAGGATTTCTCTGAAATACTGCCACCGCCGAGCTAATCCCGAGAGAGGCGATCCAAAGCCAGAAAAGGTCTGCACGTTTCATTCTGGTAGTTTATAAAGCAAATATGATTGGCCGAAGTTCTCCACTAATTTTAACGATGTCAGCATCTGATCAAGTAGACGCCATTGGTCTACCGTATAGCGTTTGTCATCTTGCTGGACATAATGTATACCATCCATAAACACCAACACATACCCATACCCTTGCTTTTCTATCTCTTTAAGAATGCTTTCTGCATTTACAAGCTCTGCACCAGCGCGATAACTACGGTAATACCATTCGTCTAAGATCTCATCCGAATCACAGTAGGGAAGGCAGTAATAATCGCGCGGTTCAAAAAGCAACAAAACCGGTTTCGATGGTTTAAGTTTGTAAATCTTATCCATAGCTATGGCATACCACCCCAGGTTATCTTGCAGATATTCCTCTTTCGAAATAATCCCAAAGAGATATTGGGGACTCTTGCGTGAAAGGGTTAATGTAACCATTTGGATAGTAGTAAAGGTAAAGATAAGCAAGATAATGCCATCGGTAATAAAAATCAATTTGAGCGGTTTTTGACCGAGGTTGGATATGTTTTCGTAACCAATAACCGCCAAAACAACCAGAGCGGGAAATAAACTCCAATAGAAACGGGTCTGAATCATTATCCCAGATAAGCGGGCCCCGATTCCCCAGATCAACCAAAGAATCACGCCAATGATGCTCATTATCTGGATAATGACTTTTCTCTCACCAGTTTGGGAACGACAACCTAACCAAGCCATGGGGGATAAAAGCAACCACAAGGGACCGATTGAGGAAGAAAAGCCAACTTTCCCCTCTACCCCTAACATAGTCGCCATCCAAGGTAAGAGCACGCTCGTCCAGCCATTCCCCCAAACCGGTTGGAGAGAATAAAAACGGAGGCGTAAAGGGGTCATTGGTCCAGCAGGAAATAGGAGGGGATAAAATGGTTGACCAACAGCCAAAATGTTCTTAATCCACCATGGAAGGGTGATTGCTAAGATAACCAATCCGAAGGTTAATTCTGCGCCAATTAGCGGGATGACCCCACCGAGATATTGCTTATTTTGCTTTGACAATTCTTTGGCCCGCCAGGGTGACCAAGTAAACCATAACCAGATTAATCCAATCGCAATCGCTAGACTGAGGGCTCCTGCGGTGTACTTCGTTCCCAAGGCAAATCCGCAAAATATCCCTACTTCCACCATAGGATGAGGATTGCCTTCCGTAATATTGGAAATTAATGCTTGAAGAGCTAATGCCCCCCAAAAATAGGTCAGCCAGTCTATATATCCCCAACTGAGCGAATCAACGAAACTAATGCCTGCTAAAGGGGTGACGATCCCCAGCCATTTCCACCGGTTTTCTTGCCAATTTGGGAATATCTCGATGGTTGCCAATAATGCAAACAACCCGAGAAACCAAGCAAGGATAGTAGCCGCGCTATCCCCAGCGATGGACATGATAAATGTGTAGAGCATCTCACCAATTTGGGGCATCCCCCAACGCTCATTTAAAGGATTGAATGAAAATTTTCCGACGATCTGATACCATTTCGGTAATTCCAGATGATAGAGCAACGCGTCATATTTAATCGGTGGTGACGCAGCTGTTAACCAAGCCAGCAAAACATTGAGAAGAATCAGCCAGAAAATAGATTTTTCCCAATGAGTAATTGGGTGAAATTTAGCAACGACTGCGATTAGCTGCCTGGCCCAAAGCAAACTATCCTGAAAAACCAACAAACAAAGCCCGAGGAGTAAACCAACGGATATCCAAAAGTGAATCGCCAGGCATGCGCTGCAAATCAAGAAAATGATGCTAAACACCCCTAAACCTAATCCAAGCTGGCGGGTTAGGGTGGGATGATACGTGGAGAAAAAAAGTTGATAAAGTTTCTTACCCAATCCTCCCCAAAGGACGATCATAATTCCAGCAATCGCGGTTTGGAAAATCGCTTTGCTTAAAATAAATACTTGATCAAACGTAAAAGGTTTATGCGATCGGTAATACCCAATTAGGATTAGCACCGTCCAGATGAGGATCAATAATCCAATAATCACCCGAGATTTTCGATTATTCATACTGTGAATGAGGAAACCAATTCTTCAATCTGATTATGATCATTCCGATTAATAGAAACAATGGAAAGGGTAAATACATTTGCCACTGTTCTTCACGACCTTGTACGGT
>DYKV01000113.1 GCA_020722415.1 Anaerolinea sp. | reverse complement strand
GGGATTGATAAAGGCGAGGGCGGGTCTATTGACAAAAAGAAGGATTAACTCCCGTTTGTATGCCTTGGGAGCGGAGCGAAGCAATCATCGCCTCAAGCCAGCCAGGCGATCGCTACGGTCGCTAGCGCTCCCTCGCAATATCAGAATCCACTCACTGTTCTTGGTTATTGTGACCAAGAGGTTGGCTGGCGCACCCAACGATGCTTCCGCAGTTCTCTTAACAGCTCAACCGGAAGACCCTTCCCATCACTACAGGCTATATTCGATTCCACATGCTTTACCTTGCGCATTCCTGGGATTACTGTGCTAACGGCGGGGTTGCTTAAGATAAAACGCAAAGCCATCTCAGGTAAAGTCATCCCGGGAGGGACAAGCGGTTTAAGTCTTTCCACGCGTTCTAACGTGGCATGTAAATTTTCTGGAACAAAGTAAGTGTTCCGCCAATCCTCTGCTGGCCAGCTTGACTCGGAGGTAAGAGTCCCGGTTAAAGAGCCTTCATCGAAAGGAACCCGGGCAATTACCGCTACATCCATTTCCAGGCAGGCGGGGAACAACTCGTCTTCGGGGTTTTGGTCAAAGATATTGTATATGACCTGAACGGAATCGATCAAGCTGCTAAGCACCGCTTTAACCCCATTCCATGGCTCCCATCGGTTTATGCTGATGCCAATCGCTTTGATTTTACCTTGATTACGCAATGTATCTAATAAGGCTGGAAATCGTTTATCTTGCAACCAACTATCTTCCCAGGTATGGAACTGGATCAAATCAATTGAATCAACCTGGAGATTGTGCCGGCTTTTTTCAACATACTCCAGTACGTAATCCGGAGGGAAACAATCGTCTAATGAAAATTCACGACGGCTGGGCCAGATGCGGTTTTGTGGTGGAATTTTAGTGGCGGTGTAGAGTTTCTGATTGGTATTCTGACGTACTAATTCTCCTAATAACTGCTCGCTGTGTCCTTCGCCATAGGCATAAGCGGTATCGAAGAAATTACATCCCAACTCGGCCGCTTGCTGCAAAGCCCGGCGCGTTTCTTCATCATCGGAGCCGCTCCAACCGGCTAGCCCCCACATCCCATAACCGATCTCACTCACCATCCAATTCGTCCGTCCAAATCGCCGATAAAGCATTAGAATACCTCCTGAGAGAAACATTTACAGAATAATGGAAAAAATTTATTTTATCCCTTTCAGGGTTCCACTACCACATACGGTTCGATCAATTGCAGGGTAGCTGGCTTAATCCCATAAACTTTTAACAAATCTTGCAGGGTTTTAAAGGGTCCATAGCGAGTGCGATAAGCAATAATTCGTTGCGACAAGACTGCTCCAATCCCTGGTAAGGATTCTAATTCGGATTGGTCAGCAGTATTAATATTGATAAATGGGCTCTTGGTGAAGGTGGGGGTGAGATTGGGTGATTTTGTTACCGTGGGTGTGGAATAGGACCAAGGGACAAAGATATGTTGTCCATCCTTCACAGCAGCCGCTAAGTTAAGACTGTCTAAAAAAGCATCTGGTTTCGCACCACCAGCCAGGATGATGGCATCGTTCACGCGGCTTCCAAGGGGAAGTGTGTATATGCCGGTATGATTGACCGCTCCGGAGACATGCACCGTTAGTCCCGCGGCAGTTGGGGGAGTGTGGAGTTCAATCGGCTTTCCCCGCGGTGGGCTAGTTGAAT
The DNA here is from genome assembly GCA_020722415.1 of Anaerolinea sp. Classification (GTDB taxonomy): domain Bacteria; phylum Chloroflexota; class Anaerolineae; order Anaerolineales; family UBA4823; genus UBA4823. Next base: position 5,715 of record DYKV01000113.1, on the reverse strand, counting down.
AAATAAGGAGTCCTGATAGGAACAATCCGATCAGAATTCCTAATGGGATGCTCCACCAGGGTTTCATTTAATATTTACTCATCGTTCAAATGTAAGCTCAATCCCATTCGTTGCTTCGCAGCATCAATATGGAGAATCCGCACTTTTAATCGTTGTCCTTCCACGAGAGCCGGGATTTTGGTCTTTCCTTCGTTTAAGGCACTCAATTCGGTTATATGGATTAAACCGTCTAGTCCTTCTTCCAAACGGGCAAAGGCACCAAAAGGCACCAGGCTAGTGATTACCGCTTCGGTTATTTGACCTGGAAAATACCGTTCTTCAACGGTTTCCCACGGATTTTGACACAATCTCTTTAAACTTAATGCAATCCGGGAGCGATTTGGATCTACATTGATCACGTAGACAGAAACTTTTTGGCCGAGTTGAACGACATCGCTGGGGTGACGAACTCTTCCCCAGGATAATTCTGAGACATGGATTAAGCCCTCAACGCCCCCCAAGTCAACAAAAACGCCAAAATTGGTGACATTGGTGATCAAACCTTGCACACATTCTCCTGGTTCCAGTTGATTAAAAAGGGCGTTCCTTTTTCCACATTCGGCTTGGGCAGCTCGTTCGGAAAATACCACCCGCCCGCGGTGGCGATCACACTCGATTACTTTTAGTTTCAAATTGTGCCCTTGATAGGCTGCCAGACATTGCTCTTGTTCCTCTGTAGTTAAGTTGTTGGGCAAATCTACAAGATGCGATAAGGGGACAAAACCTTGCAGCCGCTTGCCACTCACCAATAAGCCACCTTTATTGTATCCGTTGACGTTGAGTTCGATAACCTTGTCCTCTTCGAATAAAGTGCGTGCATAATTCCAATCCACACCATCTTGAAAAGAAGGACGATTATGATTAATTGAATGAGGTTCATCTTCAACTAAATAGGGATCGATTGTCCTTGGTGCCGGTTGGATATCTTCCGATAAGATTGCCTGCCACCAAGCTTCATCAATCGGTGGAGGCTCAGTTACTGACAGGGTTGATTGATGATTGGTCACCATTAAAACCACCTCGCTTTTCAAAATTAAGACTTGGTTTTTCTGATAAATCTTTTTCCGTTGCTTGGTTTTCCATCTCTATGATGGTTCGGGCTACTTCTTCAATAGCAACTCGCTGCTTACGGTATAAATCGGCTTCAGATAATGCTAACCGTTTGGCAACTTCACGAACGCTTTTGCCCTCCATAAACTTTAACTCAAGTATATTATACAATATCCACTCACCCGTGAAGCGCCTTTCGCCCTCGGGTTTTATTTGATCTATCGCCTGGCGTAATACTGCTCGCAATGCGTTGGTTGTGCTGCCCTCATGACCTTGCATAGCTTGTTGGACAATCCGCAGGTGGGTTAGTGGATTTTGGGATAATTTGGGTCCCCCCCAATAATGAGTCAACGCTTCTTTTACCCAACGCGCCAGGCTTTCGGTTGGTGAACTAGCGATTTCGGGCACTTCTGCTTTGATCAGGGCCGTTCCTCCATTATAACGGGAGACCGCCCGTAATTTTTGGATTAACTCCATATCCGGGGTTAATTCTTCCAAAGAGGAAAATACCTGACTTTGAATGATGCGATCCTCTAGTGCCAAGGCTGCTCGTTGGGCAAGGATGTCGAGCGCTTCTGCTTGTTCACTATCAATGGTTTGCTGGGGCTGGCGCAAAATACACATTAATCCCAACAGGTCTTCCCCTTGATTGCGTTGGGTGAAAAGTGGGACCAGCCAAAATTCTCCCCAGGAAAAAAATTTTTTTTGACCCGATTGGGAAACTTGCTCTAAAATTTTTTGCGATAAATCCTCCTTATCCAACCAATCTAAACTACCCACTGTGACCAGGGTCTCCATGCCAGAGGGTGCCAAAGTGGCAATGAACCCATGCTTGGATTGAATCCGATCACAAACCGCTGCTAGAATCGCTTCTAGAAATTGACGTAAGTCGCCGGAGGTGAGCAGTCTCTCTTCCAACTTTTGCAATAACTCTAGGTCTTCTTGATCGTTGCCATGAAACAACCAGCGTTCCCAGTATGGTGCAGTGAGGGTAATGAAATGCTCCATCAAAATCATGGTAAATACCATCAGGATAGGGACAGCCGCGTTATAGGGGAGGCCGAATCGTTCTCCGATTCGGCGGACGATAGTGGTAACAGCTAACACGGTTGATGCCGTTACCGGTCCGCGCATCAGCCATTTTGCCAGGCGCCGTTTAACCACCCGATCCGGCCAAGGTACACCAAAAAAAGCCACTGCGTAAGCCATTATTATCAGTAGAAAAGAAACAGCAACGTTGCTCAAAACAGCTGCCAGCCAGAAAAATGATGGATGGCGTAAAGCAAAGCCTGATCCAAATAGTAAGTAAGGATAAGAACCCAACGCAGGAGCTAGGGAGCCGATTACTAAATAGCCCATGCGACGACGACTAGCCCGCGCAACTGTTCTCCGATAGGCACGGATCATATTTACAAGCGCAAATATGATCATGACGAGATAATAGACCGTGAAAACCAAGGTTAAAGGAGTTTGCTGCAGGTGCTGGACTGGTTTTCCACCGGGCACTAAGGGCCCAACTAGCAATTCAAAAGGCAGAGTGACTAAAAATGAAATCGAAATGACGTAACCTAAACGGACAATCATGCGGCGCCGTCCACGCGAAGGTCTTCCGGTGGTCGTTAAAAGCGCATCTGAAAAGTGCACATAGGCTGCCGGTAGAAGGGTTATCCCAAGCCATTCGAAGCGCAGCCAAAATTCTCGAGCAAAATTCGTATCAGATACGCTGCTAATTGCATCCCCGACAAACACGATCATCACGCATGTCAAAATCAGGGAAAAAGAACGGGTTACCCGATCCTTTATATTGAAGGATAAAGCATAAAGGAGTAAAGAGAAGGCGGTGATGGAGATCCCAGCGGTTAAAAGCTGGTTTAGTGTTCTCAAAATGGTAATCAATGCAGTAGTCATTCGACAGTTAGTCTCTCGACAAACAACTTTTCCCCATCATTATAGCTTATAGCTCATTAGATGGAACGACAAAAGAATAAAGCTAAGTCCTGATTACTATAGTATAAATCCTGAAATCCACAAAAATCAAATCCGAATTTCCTCGCCATCTGAACAGCTGGATAGTTTTTTGATTGCATCTCGAGCGTCATCCGGGAAGCACCTTTACTCCGGCTCCAATCCTGGGCAGCTAAAAGTAATACCCCTCCTACTCCTTGCCGGCGAATACGGCGATGGACAACCAGATCGGTAACCCAACTGGTTTGAGGCACTTTCTGTAAGGATAAAACAATATATCCAACAATCTCGTCATCTATGATGCCCACTAAAATCCCATCGCAGCGGCTCCATTCTTCCATCAAGCGTGCTTTATTGCGCGGATATTCAACTCGGATGGATCGCGGTAAACGATTTTGGCGAAAAAAGACCGAAAACATTCCTTCTTCGTCTTTTTGCAGTTCAATCTGCCAGGTAAACTGCGTTGTGTAATGCGGTTCAATGGCGAGAATCCGATCAAGATCATTAGCAACGGAAGGTCGAACATCAATCTTTGGCATCTCAACATCCTTATGGCTGAGGTGTTTCCACAGATGTGGTTACATGGACTTGAACAACGCAGGGTGGTAATGCTTGTCCGGCATTATCCACCAGCACCAAGCGAAGCTGGTAATCCCCGGCGTTGATCAAAGAGGTATTCCACGACCCTAAAATAGAGCCTTGTTTTATTTCATTCCCAGCCAAGATAGTTAACCAACTTTGCTCACCAGGTTGGCGCATTTCCAGTTTATAAAATCCAAAATTGGGAATGTTAGCGCTTCCCACTACATCAATGATACCAGTTATTTGACTGCCGTCTTGGGGTGCACTGATTTCAACTTGCCCGGGAACGCATCCGTTATTTGTTAATTCTTCAGGAGTTGTTGTCGTGGCTGAAGTAGGGTTGGCATTGTTTTCATTGGCGCTCCCATTTGGGGTAGCTTCGAGGGTTGTGGTAGGGGTAGCCAAGAGATTAAGGGTGGCGGTAGGTAAAGCAGTAGTCAAATTAGGGCTGTTTGGCAGGATGAATGAAACCAAGATGAATTCAGACAACATAAGCGCTAAAATAAAAATTAATATACTAGCCGCTTGATTCAATCTCCCTTGAGCAGATTCACGCTCCAATCCAAAAGCCGCCCCACGCAGTTCCTGCCAGGCAAGAGAAAATTTGCGCAAATAGATGATGCCGATTAAACCTAAAATTAAATAAATCCATATTTCATACGTGCGAAAAAAGCCTAATGCTTCTTCCATATCCTAATCAGAGAGGCACACTATTTGATAAATAATTCGCAAATTCACTCCCTCACTGCTCAGCTTGCCAGGCGCTGAAGAAACCCGCCAATCAACTTTGCCATTTTGGGGGCAATCAGCTTGCCGGCTTCCAAGACTTCTTCATGGGTAGTAATGGTGTTACCATCTAAATTAGCTTTGTTGCTGATGCCAGAAATACCCAATACGCGCAACCCCCCGTGGCGCGCCACAGTTACTTCTGGAACGGTGGACATCCCTACTGCATCTGCACCAATCGTTCTCAAAAAGCGTAAATCAGCCGGTGTCTCAAATGAGGGACCAGCTAAACCGGCATAAGTTCCTTCGTGCAAAAATATATTCAGCTCAGCTGCCACTAAGCGGGCAAGATGGGCGTATTGCCGATCATAGGCTTGACTCATATCCGGAAAACGTGGTCCAAACTCATCTAAATTTGGTCCGCGCAGTGGAGTTAAACCTGCCATGCCCATTAGATTGAGATGGTCGGTGATCAACATGAGGTCGCCAGGTTGGAATTCGGGGTTAACTGCCCCCGCCGCATTAGTGATGATCAATGATTTAACGCCTAAAACTTGCATCACGCGCACCGGATAAGCTACTTGAGCGATACTGTAACCTTCATAATAATGGATTCGCCCTTGCATTACCATCACTGGCAGATTTTCTAACCTGCCGATTACTAATTGCCCTTGGTGGCCTGGCACTGTAGAGACAGGCCAATGAGGAATATCCTTGAAGGGAATGGTGGTTGCATCTTCGACCGCTTTTGCAATCTCACCTAAACCTGAACCAAGCACGATGCCGATTTGTGGTTTAAGGGGACATTGGGTAAGTATGGCTTGCGCTGATTCTTTAATTTGCTCTATGGTTATCCAATCTTTTGTCATAGTTTATTGCACTTTCATGTTGGAATATGGGGAAAGGTTATTTTTGATGTTTTCCACTATGCTAGCCCTTGCCAAAATTAAACTAGGCTGAAGATTACCACTCCTCCCATCACTTGATCTGCTCTGCACTGCAGCGATGAGTATATATGGTTGTTTTCACCTGCACTATGAGGCTGGCACATCTCTACCTTTTCATTGATGCAGGATCGAGAAAAAATGAATTGACTAGCAGATGAAAAACATTTCATCCACTTAATGGACTCCTTAGGTTGGAGGGTAAGTTTTCTCATTGGGTGAAAAGCTTTCTTCACTTGTGCTTCATTCTTGCAAAAGTAACAGTTTATATTGGTTACGGGTAGGGGCAAATTTCATCAATACAGATTTATTCGAAATGGCTGCCCTCCATTGTCGCCGGGAGGAGCAACTAATGCTTTAAAATTTGCCCACCCAAACCTGAATAATTATATCATCCCCTGTAGTTCTC
>DYKV01000112.1 GCA_020722415.1 Anaerolinea sp. | reverse complement strand
AACCTACATCTGTCGTTTCAAAGAGATATACATTTATTCCTCGCAGCTGATCTCCAGCCAAAGTTGAAAGCCTCAGAGTAAACCAAGTTAGGTAGTAAGCGTAACGCGCCATTCATGCCGCAATCAAACGGCGGCATCAATGTCTACAACATTTGCGCGTTCGATGTAAATGTTGCCCGGTAATACTATAATATTCTTAGGGAAAAGCTCTTCTAATCAAAAGCAATCGAGATGGGTTACAATTCCAAAAGCAAAAAGAGTAGAAGAACATCCTTTTCGTTCAAATAAATATAAACGCGCTTAGCTAAAATTGACGCGCAATAGCTCGCTGTTCTTGATAACAATGTTCTTTTAGGTTCAGCCCGCAAAGGAGACTTATCGCCATGCCAGAGAATATTTATCCGTTATTGTTCCTATTTACCCTAATCTTGTTAGGGTTGGCTGTAGTTGCGGTCCTCTTTCTTGCTTATAAATACTTCTCCGCTAAAGAGGAGCTCCCAAAGTTAGTTCGCAGAGAGTTCGAACAATGGCGTAGTAGAGAAATTGAGGCGATTAAAGAAAACAGCCTATCACTTGCTCGTCGAGAAATGCAAATTGAATTGGAACGCTGGAAACGGGAGGTTGAATCACGAGTACGGCTGGATGCAATTCAAAAGAGTCAAGCGGTTACGCTGGGGAAAATCACCGAGCATTTCATCCCTTATTTGCCCGATTTTACATATAATCCTAAAGATGCCCGCTTTATTGGCAGCCCAATTGACTTCATTATTTTTGACGGGCTGACCGAAGGAGAAGTAAAGAAAGTGGTATTTATGGAAATCAAAACGGGTTCAGCAAGTTTGAACACCAGAGAAAGGCGCATTCGAGATGCTATTCAAAAGGGAATGGTTGCCTGGGAGGAATTACACTCCTCTCTCAGCCTGGAGGAGCTATCGTAAAACTGGTGTAATGATAAGCAATTTTTCCGTTATACAAACCGAGTGTGTCGCTCCCGTTTTCAACATTGCCTTTATTCGAAAGCGCCCGCCAAGTGAACCAGCGTGCTGTAGCTGAGCTGGTATAGCCGGTGTGGATGAAGGTTGCATTTGGCAACCAGGAATTGAGTAAAGTATCATACCAACTATGAATGGCGGCCAATCCTTGAACCGTGCGCGATGCATTGACATGCACAGCATCGGGTATATATAAAACTGATACTTTATCCGGATCATGGCTGTTTAACGCCTGGATAAACTGCTCGCTTACATCACCAATGGGGTTAGGGGCTGCCCAATTGTAATCCCGAATAGTGTTCCATACATCTGGCAGATATTTACGGGTGTTGACCCATTCCCAAAAATTGGCTGCGTTTAGGTTCAAGCTCTGGACAGCCAGCAGGAATTCTAATACTTCCGCCGAGTTAGCAGACCAGCTCCCGCTCCGATAGGCTGAACCGACCGGGATAACTGGTCGCACGGGTGTAAGCGCTTGAAATTCTTGAACACAACGGGTCAACTGTTCAGCTGGGTTATGGGCTTGCTCCCAATAAACTTGGGGCATGTTATAGTCACACTGTTGCAAAAATGTAGACCAGGGTACAAGTGGGTGAAGAGATGGAAATCTAAAGGAGCATAATGCAACCGGTAATTTGGGATAAGCGCTTCGCAGCCGATTCATAAATTTGCGCGCCGCAACACTTTTGCTGCTTTGCTCAAATTCCGCCTCAACGTCCAATGCGTACCCATCTAAGCCTAATTGGCTGATCCGTTGAATTGCTTTATCGGCTTCTTGGCGGGGAGATTCGCCATATAAATAATGCCATCCCCAACATTGGATACCTTTACGATGCAGAACCTGGATTAAGGGTGGTACTAGGTCAACATTGTTATAGATATTATAACTATAGGTACCATCGGCAACTTTAATGAGGACATGAGAGAAACCGGCTTGCTCAGCCAAGTTAGCGATTGCATTGACATCGCCATTTTCGCATGCCCAAATACGCCAGATGAAGTAGCCTTTTCCCTGCAATGGCATCGAAACTCACTTGAACACTTCTTATTTTCCGCCACAAACTTGTTTCACCAATTTACGGATTGCCATTTCATCCGGTAGAAGCACCATTGCACCGCCGGGTGTTATATAATCGGTCGCCATGGCTGGGGTTATGTAATAACGTTTAATGCGGGATGGATCGGTGGCTACCTGCAAAGCAAGGGGAATTAATGCTAAGCCCTCCTCCAATTTCATATTGGTGATTACGGCTTTCTTGTAAGATTTGTATAGCTGCGGCAGGTGAGTAAGAGCGTTCAAGCTGATAAATTTGTTGAACAGCGCCACCAATACTTCTTGTTGGCGCTTATTACGAAAAAAGTCATTGGAGGTTTTGCGCGAACGGACATACCAAAGCGCCATATCGGCATTCATATGCACATTTCCTTTCGGAATGGTGATGTATCCTTTGCCGGGATATCTATCTTGTAATGGTTGCCCTACCTTGACATCCAACCCCCCTAAATCATCTACGACGCGCTTGAAAGATTTAAAATTGACCAAGGCATAGCGAGTGGGTTTCACCCCAAAATTTTGCTGCATGGTCGAAGCCAATCCGTTAAAACTACCATGCTGCCAGGCGACATTGATACGGTCTTGCATCCACCCGGGAATATAAACGAATAAATCACGTGGAAAAGAGAGGATACTTACTGTTCCATTTTCTGTATCTAAGGAAACTAGGATGATCGTATCTGTACGGAAAACCGTTCCACCCGGTCTGCGATCGGAGCCTAATAATAGGATATTTAAACGTCTCGGTATATCTGGTAAGGGTTCCGCAGGAGTGAATGCAATTTGCGGTTGCGGGATAGCGGTGCTGCCGGGAACTTGCGTTTGCGTGGGCTGCGGAGTAAAGGTGGGGATTAATGTGGGGGTAAATATCGGCGTTGGTGGGAGTGGTTGGAATGGCGTAGGCGTTGCCGAGGCTTCTGCAGGATTAGCCGGTGCAGTTTGAGTGATGGTAATTTGGGAAACCGGCGCTAGTTCGTGTGCCAAGCTGGCAGATGAGCTGGAAAGATATGGAAGGTTCGGGACTACACACCCACTCAAAAAGTTAACGATCAAGATGATAGAAATGATTTTTGTGGTTTTCATAAGCGTTTATCATCCATTATTGCAAGGATTGTACCAGTTTTTCGGGTTAATAGATTGACCTCATTTAAGGAAAGACTATTTATCGCAGGAAGTTCTTGACTGCGGGGAGTGACTGGAATCGGAGTCAGTGGTGGTGGAATCACTTTTTGATTTTTATTGCCCTCCGATGGATGCTGAGTAGGATAAGCAAAGAACCAAATTGCTGGACGGGGAACATAAATTTTTCGCCCGGCTTTCACCTTTTTTACCGTACCGAGGCAATTTCCTCTTTGCAAAGCGGTTACGCTCGTGTTGAATTTCAAGCTGATGCTGAGCAAGGATTCTCCACGACGCACCTGATAAACCATCCAATTTGGAGGAGGATTGCAATGCTTGCGAGTTTTGGATTGGCTGATTTCTCCACTCGAGCTGGTTGTGGTTAAGCTAGGTTGAGGGGTGATAGTTGGGCTTATCAGGACGGTTAGGATAATTGGGTAAGTTGGGCTCATTGAAGGGGTTGTGGCTGCTGGTTGAGTTGGATTCATTGTTGGAAGTGCTGTCAAGGTTTCACTGGCAGAGGGAGTAGGGGTAGGAGAGGGAAAAATAGTATTGGTCGGTAAAACCACTTGACTTACTTCACTCTGAACGACCGTAGCAGTATTCAATTGAGGCGCGCGCAACCCTCCTTCAGATAACGAAAGGATTAAACTCCCTAGCACAATTCCCAATGACGCAATCCAAATCAATAATCCAATCACTATATTTTGACGTGACTTCATTCAACAACCTCCCCCTTTTCTAGCGGCGTGGATTTGCCTGGTACGAATGGGAACAAAATACTGAAAGTTGTCCCACTCTCCGCAACGCTATCAACCCAAATGCGGCCATTCAATGCCTCCACCATTGCTTTCACGATGGACAGCTCAACTCCGCTTACTCCTAGCCCAAGCGGAATTTCTTGACGAGCTGGCGAGAATACCTGTGGCAGAATATCGGCACTAATGCCACCACCCTGATCTTGAATCTGGATCAGTAGATAACGAGACTGCTGGTTATCTTGCTTGAGATCGACTTTCATTTCAACGATTCCTTGTGGTGGAGTTGTCTGAATAGCATTCTCCAGCAACTTGTGCAAGATTTGTTCCAACCCAGTGGCATCTATTTGCATCAAAGGTAACTCATCAGGTACTTCACACTCTAATTGCTGACTTTTTGATTGGCGTTGGTCTTCAGTACTTTCTATAAGTCCCTGAATGAGTTGGGATAAATTAACCGGCTGAACATTTACCAGAGCTGGAGCGGATAGAAAACCTGTTTCAGGCAAATAATCCCCCAAAACTGACTCAATCCGTTGAGTTGCCGACCGAATACGTTCAAGGAATTTCCTTTGCAGCGACCCAAGAATTCCCACCGACTCACCCAACAGAAAATCGGTGTACCCTAAAATTGAGGCAAGCGGCTGTCTTAATTCTGCTGCTAGGTTTGCAATGATAGTTCCCCGTTCCAGGCCAGGTGCTCGAGCTTGAATTGCCCATAAATTTTCTTGAGCCTTTTCCAGCTCAGCGTGTAAATGCGCAATTTCCTCTAGAGCGAGGTGTAATTCTTCTTCTAACGTTGTTTGTTCAGAGAGGGGATAGCTTTGTTGGGATTTATGAATCTCTTCTGGTGGATACATCGGCCGGATTTGCAGCTCTTGTTGCAGCGCAGCCAGGCTTTCATGCGCTTGAATAAGTGATTGTTCTGCTTCTACTAGTTGGGCTGCAATCTCTGCTTGATTTTTCAAATGGATCAGCAATTTTGATATCAGCTTAGCTATATGGACGACAGTATCTTGTTCTTCGCTATTCCAACGATGATCGGAATAGGGTGAGAGCAATAGGACGCCAAAGATGGGCTGGTTTTCCTCATCAAGAATGGCAGTAGTTAATAAATGGCCAATGCGATCCAGGTGGAGAACGCTCGCCAAATTGTTCAAATCGGGAGTAGCGGTATCAGCATAAAGCCTTAATGTTTTTCCATTGCGTAGAGCAGCAGATAATGTAGGGAAAACCCCCCCATCCCAATTTCCACCTTCCAAATAGTGCTCGCGGATCAAATCATAACCCCCTTGCAAGATGATTTGTGAATTGTCATCCGGCGGGGAGACAAGCAAGCATAAATCAGCTCGCATTGCTTGGCTAATCAAACGGGGTAATGCAGTACCCAGCTTTCCCTCTTGGAAAGCTAATGGCAGGTTGAGACCACTTTCCACCAGAGCCATCTCGTTAGGGGTGATCTTACTGTCCATCGTTTTTGCTTCAGGAATAGCTTTTTTCGCCACATACAAAAAATCAGTTGGGAAACGCAAAGGGAGTAAGATCAACAACGGATATGCGGCTAACTCAGCAAAACGAATATAGGGAGAAAAATCCTGCCCGGTGTTTGGGCGAAGCAATTGAATCAAATATCCGGATAAAACAATCAAAAAAAACAGCACAGCGCTCGTCCATTGCAAAGGGCGCTTCCACCCCGCCAAAAATAACGCCATCACCGCTGTCAATACAGAAAAACCGCTTAAAACCCGATCCAGCCCAGAACCATTCAGAGCAATCCCATTGTTTTGGCCGACCCACCAAACGCTCAAAAACACGGAGGATAACAAAAGGATAAGAAAAAATATCAGACAAGCGAAATCACTTCTTCTATGCGGTTGAAGGAAAACCCATAACCAGAGCAGAATCGAAATGCTGAGCATGCTAACGATGCGTTCCGCTACGGGTTGCCAAATTGACTGCTCAATAACTCCCTGCCATATTAAGCCACCAATGAAGAATAAGCCAATCCGCAAAAATAGCAGCAGTCCCAAACCGATCACTACCCGGTAGTTAAGCGGTTGGATGTTCGTTCGCCATAGGAAAAATGCAATTGGCAGTCCCGCGCTAATGGAAAAGCCCAGGATAAGGTGGTAGATCAAATTGCCTGATGGTGTAGTTAACAGTCCAAAAAATTGCTGGAAAGCAACCGGCATGGGCGCAGCCTTTCTGGAAGAGGAAGATAATATCGTTTTCCATTAGGACAGGTTGACAAAAGTTTGATTCGAGGTAAAATTTTGAATGCCAGCCGAAGTGGCGGAATTGGCAGACGCGCTACGTTCAGGGCGTAGTGGGCTTTCGCTCGTGTGGGTTCAAATCCCACCTTCGGCATTTTCATTGATTATCTCTCCTGTTTCACCTTCTCTCGTCTTCACCTCAATGGCGAGAGAAAAATTTTAAATAGATTTAACCCTTCAAGGTGCAAGAATTATGCCTAGTTTGGCAAGCCCCTTGCAACAAAAAAGAACAGAGGATTCCTCCCTTGTCCATCTTGAATTGCTGAGGTAAGATTTAAATATGAAACAATTGCGTTTCAGCTGGCAATATGCAGTCATTTTCGCCGGGATTTTTCTTGCCTTACGTTTTGTAATGGCATTCAACCGCCAAGTTGCCGAGATGCGCCGGTTAGAAATCCAGAGCACAAAAGTAGCTGGAAAGTTAGCTCAAATGACTCAAGAAAGTATTGACTTGAGTACACAAATTGCCCTAGCCACTTCGCCGGCGGGTGTAGAGAAATGGGCATACGAAAAAGGGCACATGCAACGGCCTGGTGATCACATCATCATTCCCTTAGCCCCGGCCGGGGCGACGCCAATCCCTACTCCTACCCCCCAAACCCAATCCATTACCATTCCCAACTGGAAAGTGTGGTTATTATTATTCGTTGACGAAACCACGCCTTGACGACGCTGGAGGGTGGTGCTATAATAAAAATTCCGGAAGCGTGGAATTAACATTGCGGGGTGGAGCAGTGGCAGCTCGTTGGGCTCATAACCCAAAGGTCAGTGGTTCGAATCCACTCCCCGCTACTATATACAAACGCCCAGAAATGGGCGTTTTGGGTTTAAGCATACGCGAATATTTTGAACTTTTGAATTGAAGAGAAGTCTCCTAATTGACCATTCAGGAGAAATAGCAAAGATTGATTCTGAAGCAATTATGGTGAACGATGAATTCGCAATGCTTCATGGACAATATCGGGTAATCCTCCGCAGAAATCAAATATATTTTCGTAAAGAACAATTTTGACAACGAATAGTTCTGGACAATGGTGAGAAAGCTGGTCTCTAATGGTTGTCAATTTAAAGCAATAGATCGGCTAGAATAATGATGTTAATTGGCACCTGTTCAGAGCCTTGAGCGCTCGTTTCAATCGGTCTATTTCTGATCAAGAGTCAAAGTGTATGATGTTCCTTTATAAAATCGTTACCAATATCCTCAAGAAGGC
>DYKV01000611.1 GCA_020722415.1 Anaerolinea sp. | reverse complement strand
ATTTTACTTATAATTAAGAATGGAAATAATGAAATCACGAATTTCGTTGATCTTGACCGGATTAATACTTTTATTTAGCACTGCTATCAGCACGGTTACGATAGCTATTGGACTCCCCATTTCTTCCAATAGGGCAATGGCGGGACCGCTCGAAACGCCGTTCGTATATTTGCCGATTGTGATGAATTCAATGGGGGCATTGATCATCGATCACACGACCGCGGACATTACCCAAATCCCCGCCAGTTATATTGAAGCTGCCAAAGCGAATTTACGTCTGTCGTACGGACATACATCGCATGGCAGCCAACTCGTTTCGGGATTATCGTATTGGCGCAATGTTGATCCATCCTACAACTACAACACGAACGGTGCGATTCAAGCGGACACTTTGTCATTGGATGATTACACACCGGCTGGCGATTTGGGCAATCCAGATCGTGAAACATGGGCGACGCGCACACGCGAATACTTGAATAGCAGCACACCGCCGGGCAATAACCGCAATCTCGTCATGTGGTCATGGTGCGGGCAGGTGAGCAGCGCGACGGAAACAGACATCGAGACGTATCTTTCCCTGATGAATCAACTCGAACAGGATTATCCTGGTGTTCGATTTGTTTACATGACCGGACATTTGGATGGCACAGGACCCAGTGGGAACTTGTACGTTCGGAATGAACAAATTCGCGCTTACGCTCGTGCCAACGGAAAGATTTTATTCGACTTTGCCGACATCGAAAGTTATGATCCTGACGGCACGTATTATCCAAACGGCAGTGATGCTTGCCAATGGTGCGCTAGCTGGTGCAATGCGCATCCCGATCAATGTGTAAACCTTCCGAGCTGCGCACACTCTCACGGGTTCAACTGCAAACGGAAAGGCGCAGCGTTCTGGTGGATGCTGGCCCGCCTAGCAGGTTGGAATGGAATCCCGTAGTTAATAGGACATTGCTGGAACTACTGACCCCTCGCTGGTCGAGAGTCTCCCGACCCCGACTCCCCTTGCTGGTCGAGGGTCTCCCCTTGCTGGTCAAGGGTCTCCTGACCCCGACTATCTAACGACCGAAGACCTCCACTCTTTTGCTATTCTTAATCGGTATTCATGGATGGGTTCGGTTAGCCACCGTTCACAAATGCGCGAATTTGCATTAGATTCGTTTATCC
>DYKV01000610.1 GCA_020722415.1 Anaerolinea sp. | reverse complement strand
CCGCTTCGAGGCACCAGAAGCATCCGCCAGCCAGGGTTGCGATTTGATGATTTGCTCATGAGAAAATCTCCTTATCACTAAAAATATGGACAGAGGATGGTTTGTAGTATGGACGATGCGCGGCGATGGGAGACTGCCAGATGGGTATTTATCTCCCTGAAACACAAGAGCGCAGATTCGATGCCTGCGCTCTTGTATTCAAATCGTGTTGAACTACATACCAGCCGGGACGCGCTCGTTGATGACCAGATTCGCTAATGGCAGCGCCGACAACTCCAGGCGTGACAGGTCAATGAATTTACTCGCATCTTCGATTTCAATTCCAATGGCACGGTTGGCATCATCATAATCCAAAACCACGCCGGGCGACACTTCCTCTGACTCAACGCTTACGCCAATGGCAAGTTTGATGTAGAGCATGTCGGTGTCCGCGAAGTATTTCAGGGCGATCGGGCTTCTGCCTGTCATTTTAGCGGGGGTACTTTGTAAAGAGATTGGTTTTTCGATGAGCGTTCCCATAAATCCAGCAACTCAGATTGATGTTGAGATGCCCATTCAACCACAAGCCCAAGCGCGCGGGGTGACAATGAACCGCGCATGACGATCAACGTGCGAATGTCAAGAACTGCCTTCTCGCTTCCATATTCAACGTGAAAATGCGGAGGCGCGTGATCTCCAAAAAACATCTTGATGACGATGCCGAAAAAGCGGCTGATCTCAGGCATGTTGAGCCAATTCGCGCAACGCGGGAAACAAGTTTTCCACGCTCTTTCCTGTGATCTTCATATACATCGTATCCGAATCCATATCCACATCATCATTCCAGGCGATCTCACCACTTTCCCCAATGTGAACCTGCTCGAACTTGTTGTAATCATTCCACAACTCGAACACACCCTTGCCTGCGAATGCAGACAGGTCAATCTCGCCTTCCACGCCATCTGAAAATTTCAAATGGAGGCGATAATCTTTCAGGGCTTTAACTTCGATTGGTTTGAGCATGGTTACCTGACCTGTAGTACCGCAACATTTATGTTGCCAGCCAAAGGCAACATAAATGTTGCGGTACTCATTTACAAACTCGGCTCTGGAACCGCTTCTGCAACTTTGGCTTTCACCAGCACGATCTCACCGTCCTCGCCGATGCTGACCTGGATCGCGTCGCCATGGGC
>DYKV01000609.1 GCA_020722415.1 Anaerolinea sp. | reverse complement strand
GCATAGAGTTTTATAGAACAAATGTTTAATGTGACATTGTCAAAATAGTTACAATATTTTGGCGAAAATCGTTGAGTTTTTCATTTTCGGGATAAAATCCTAACTTGGAAAAGCCAAAAGAGATTCAAACACGATGGACACAAAGGCCACGAAGGGAAACCTTAAACCCCCTTTGTGTTTAAAAATTCTTGGACAAAAAACAAGCATTTAACTTCTAAGTTCATAAAAACAATCAGTCAAAACAGGTTACCCAAGGTGAGAATCGCCCTATCTCTTGGTAAACGATTTTGAGATCTCGCCAAAAAAATCGGCAAATGGACGGTTATAATCTATGAGCGGTTTGAAAATAAAAATAGATGAGTATGAAACTTCTCACTGAATCGCAATTGACCGATGGGTTAATCAAGGTGGGGCTTCAACCCGGGGATGGTGTATTTGTCCATTCCGCCTTACAGTTTTTAGGGAAACCGCAAGGCGGGTTGGAAATGGTTTACCGTGCATTAGCAACAGTTTTGGACTTGTCCGAAAAGGAGGAAGAGAAGCCTTCTGCTGGCACATTGGCAGTACCTACCTTTACCTTTGCCTTTGCGCGGGGTGAGCCTTACGACCGGTTGAACAGCCCTTCCGTTGGGATGGGGGCGTTTTCGGAGTACATTCGCCAACGTCCTTTTGCCCGGCGTACGCCTCATCCACTGCAGTCTATTGCGGCTATTGGGCGATATGCCGCCGATCTAGCGCGGCGCGATACCCCCTCTGCATTTGAGGAGGGCTCCGCCTTCGACCGGATGGTAGAACTGGATTTCAAAATCTTGTTGTTGGGGGCAGATGTGCAAGCGATTTCGCTCTTGCATTATGCTGAGCAGCGAGTGGGTGTACCTTACCGATATTGGAAAGAATTTCGCGGCTTGGTACGTTTGGACCAAGAGTGGGAAGAGGGTGTGTGGCGGATGTATGTACGGGATCTCGACCTAGACCCGCGGCTCGACTTGCATGCGGTGCAGCGGCGAATGGAAGAACGCCGGCAATGGATCAGCCTAGCCATTAATTATGGTGAACTTTCCCTTTGTCGAATGAAAAATTTTGTGGAAACAATAGAGGAATTTCTGCGGGCAGACCCATGGAGTCTGGTGACCAACCCGCCGAGAGATTGCTGAACTTCAGTCCATATCCAGCGGGCTGCGCTGCAGGACAT
>DYKV01000111.1 GCA_020722415.1 Anaerolinea sp. | reverse complement strand
TTGCTGGCTGAATCAGGCGGGATAAATCCCTGACTTAGTTTGTGGCAGCCAGTTAAAGCCGACTCGCCGGGCAGCCCGAAGAGCTTCTTGGTACTAAGGCAGGGCTTCCAGCCCGCAGAACTTACTCGGTGAGAATTTCCACCTCGGCGGTCATTCCCCAGCGTAAGCCGTTTGGCTTTTCATCTAACGCAATGACTACCGTAAAAACCACATCTCCACCAAGCGTATTCGATTGCGGTGCTATTTGAATAACTTCCCCTCTCACCTCTTGATTAAGCGCCTCAATAAAAACCTTTGCCTGTTGACCAATTTGCACATCCTTGATGTCAGTTTCACTTAAATCGGAGGTTTCTACCCGAAACTCGCTTAAATCCCCCAGCACCGCCACTACACTTCCAGCCAATACTGTCTCACCAACGTTCACTTCTAAAGTTGTAATCGTGCCGGCAAATGGAACAATCAAGCTGGCTTGAGCCAAAGTAGCCTGCGCCATAGCTAGTCTCGCTTGGGCATCCTTCAAACGCACTTCAGCTAAAGCAACTTGGCGCGCATCGGCTCCATCTTTAAGGCGGTTATATGAGTCTTTTGCTAGATCAAGATTGGCTTGGGCAGTCAGTAACTGCGCTTCTAATTCTAAGCGGCGTAAGGCATTTTGCTGGTTACTCTCTGCATTATCTAGGCGTTCTTTCAGGGTCCGGCGGGCCGGATCGCCTTCAGGTTTAAACCGCACCTGATCGAACTCTTGTCTGGCTTTTTGCAGCTCTTGCTGACTGATTTCCACCGCCTGAATGGGATCCAATTCACTCAAACCCGAGGAGGTGAGAAAATAATATAACTGATATTGCGTATCTCGAACTGCTGCATAAGCTTGCGCAACTTGAGCAAGTGCTTGGGCTTTTTCAAGGGCAGCATTGGCATGCAAATCAGCAAGTGCTTGCTGAGCCGATAATACCTCTAGTTCTGCATTGGTAACGGCTGCCTGCAACGACTCTTTATTAGCTAATTCCGCGATCACCTGCCCAGCCTTAACTTCATCTCCTTCTTTAACATACAGCTTTTGGATTTGCCCACTTAAGGCAAAGCTAAGCCGCGCTTTTTGTACCGGCACTACCGATCCAGAAGCGCGAATGCCATTGGGAGTCAAGGAAACTTGTGCGCCTACAGTTGGAGAGTACAAGGGTGTTGGGGTTAGTTGAGGTGCAGACGCACATCCAAATAAAAAGAGGATAAGAGGTAAAGCGTAAATTCTCTGCAGTCTTCTCATGGTAGATCTCATCAAGTCTAATTATTTTTGGGTAGAGGAAGCATGGGAATTCTCCACAATTTGCCCATCCCGCAGAACTATTGTCCGCTGAGCATAGCCAAAGAGGCGCGGGTCGTGGGTGGCGAAGATGAAGGTCGTGCCGGTCTCCTGGTTCAATCGCTGCATAACCTCCATCACTTGTTTACCGTTTTCCGTGTCCAGATTGGCTGTGGGTTCGTCTGCCAAAATAAGCAACGGATGAGTAGCCAAGGCACGAGCCACTGCAACCCTTTGTTGTTCGCCTCCGCTCAACTGGTCGGGACGATAATGAGCCCGGTTACTCATCCTCACCGTCTCCAGCAACTCGGTAACCCGCTGGCGGCGTTCCGTTGAAGATAAGCCATTCAACAACAACGGCATTTCGACATTTTCATAAGCGGTTAAGGTGGGAATCAGCGCAAAAAATTGGAAGATGAACCCAATCGTACCCCGGCGAATATCGGCTCGTTGATTTCGATTTAGCTGGCTGACATCTTTGTTATTCAGATAGATTTTGCCACTACTAGGTTGATCCAAACATCCAAGTAGTTGCAATAGAGTAGTTTTTCCTGATCCAGATGGTCCAACCAACGCCAAAAATTCCCCCGATTGGATGGTTAGGCTTATCCCCCTTAGAGCTTGGGTTTCAACTGTTCCCGTTTTATAAACCTTGGTGACGTTTTCAACTTTAATGAGCTCCATAATACTCTCCTTGTTCCTATTGCGATCCGTGTAAAGCATTGACCGGTTCCAGGCGAGCTGCCAATATTGCCGGGTATAACCCAGCAATGAGGGTGATCAGCAAGGTGATCAAGCTTAATTTGAGTGTGTCGGAGAAAGTTAACTCCGTATAAATCATGTTACCAATCAAATATCCGCTAATGCCCATGTTTCCAATATAAAATCCATGGTTTGAAAAATAAGTAATAATCATTAGACCAATTATTAAACCCAACCCGATTCCAATAATTGTCAGCAGGGCTGTTTCAGCCAGAAACAATAGTAGGATTTCCCGGGCACGCCAGCCAATTGCAGCTAATATGCCAATTTCACGCATGCGTTCGAATACCGCCATGATTAAAGTGTTAACGATCACAGACGCCGTGATCGCGAGGACAATCAAATAAAAAATCATCATATATGCATTGGCCATATCCTCCGTTTGGATAATCATGTCATTCATGGTCTGCCAGGTCAGGATTTTATAGGGAAGGTTAGCAAGAGCGTTGGCAACCTGATCGGTATAACGGCTGTCTTTAAGCAGGATAAAAATGACACTAGCATGGTTATCTGATTGGGTAATTGCTTGCGCTTTGGCAAGCGGTAAAAGGATTGTAGCATTATCAAAGGCATTGGTTCCAGTTGAAAATATACCCCGGACGATAAATACCTGTTCATTTACATCGCCATTGGCGGTGTTAACGGAGAGGTTCACCCGATTCCCGGTTTGTAGCCCTAATTTTTGCGCTAATGGTTGACCGAGCAGCAAACCTTCCCGATCATCAGGTGTAAGGAATTGACCGCTGACGATTCCATCCCGATATGGTTGATTTGCTGTTGCCTGCGGGTCTATTCCAAAAACCTGTACACCAATGGATTTATTTTGGGATACCAAAATAGCGGTTGCGTAAAGGCGGGGTGTAGCATCTTTAACCTGGGGAAGCGCTGCCACTTGGGCTATGAGAGATTGTGGGTCTTGGATGAGATCATCCCACTTTAGACTGGTTTTAGTCTCATCATAAGAAGGCGCTCGAATTTGCAGGTGCCCGCTTTTTAAACGGATCGTGTAATCCAATGCGCTGTTGATCTCTCCTCGGAGGAATGCAGCCATCAACAAGAGCAGCGCGAGGCCTAATGCCAGAGCCAAAGCAGAAAAAAAGGAACGACGTCGGTTTCGTCCAAGATTACGGTAAGCTATTTTGATTATTGAGTGCATAATACGCCTCACACGGTATGTAACGTATCCGCTGGCTCGCGGCGAGATGCCTCGTAAGCCGGGTAAAAAGCAGCTAGAGTTGAAATAATTACCACTGTCCCCGAGCGGAGAAAGAGCTTATCTACCCCCCAGCTTGGGTAGATGCGACTATTGATTAGAGCCATATAACTAGCGACATTGGTGAATTGGGAATAATCCAAACCAACCTTCCGCAGCGCGCCATTGATCAACAAACCAAGCGCTATTCCAGCAAAAATCCCGACCAACCCCGCCATCATTCCCTCTAAAACAAATAAGAGCGAAATTTGTGAAGGGCGCATTCCTAGCGAGGCCAAAACGCCAATTTCACGCTGCCGTTCATAGACCGCCATCAACAGTAAATTTAATACCCCTATCCCAGCAATCATAAGGATGATCACACTAAACACACTCATAACCGCTCCTTTAGTACCCAAAGCTTGTTGCAATTCTGGAAAATAAGAACGCCAGGTGTCAATCTCCAAACCGGGCAATTGTGGAATCAAATTACGGACAACAATATCTTCCTCTCCAAGTTGTTTAAGGAAAATTGCCACCTCGGTGGACTTACCATCTAATCCATACAAAGATTGTGCTTCGCCCAAAGTGATATAAATAGTGCGCTTTTCGATTTCAGGCATACCTAAATTGTAAATTCCGACTACGGTCATCGTGCGCCGCCGCATCTGATCATGCATGGCGCGTCCGAGCAGGGTTATCCGATCTCCCACTCCGATTGCCATTGCATCAGCTAACCCTTTACCTATAAAGACAAAATCCGGGTCAGTAGATTGCAGGTAGCGACCTTGAATAACATGCTTAGCTACCAGATTCACTTGCACTTCAGTTTCTGGCTCAATTCCGGTAATCCCTACAGCAAAAGCTCCTTCGCGGCTAGTTGCTAAACCAGCAGTGTTGATGCGCCGTGTTGCGGTGAGGACATGCGGGTCTGCGCGGGCTGCATCCAGAACAATCTGATCATCAGGAAGAGGAATTAACGGTGTTTGACTGGCGCTTTCCCGATAGCCACTCCCATGCACTTGAATGTTTCCCCCCAATATATGTATGGCATTCCCATAAATTGCTTGGTCAAATCCAGCGACTAATCCATCATAAAATATCATCAATGCCAACCCTAAGCCCATTGCAAGCACAATGATGGTGGTGCGGCGGCGATGTCTCCATATATTTCGCCAAGCCAGGCGCAGATAAAGCTTCATAGATTATCCTCCTCTCTTGGTTTAGCTATGTCTTAAATCGTTTGAGGCTCGCTCATATCGCTTTACGGAGATAGCGCTGAAGAATGAACCAGAGTAATCCATTCTTGTAAATCTACAATATTTAAAATACGTAAGGATGCAGGTGGAGCATTTAAAACCCGTTCGACTGCATTGGTATAAACTTGAACGCTATGGCTGAGCCAAGTCGCATCCAATGATGAATCAGGCGAAAGCAATTTTTCCGCCAAGGAATCACTAAAACCCTGTAATAAGTATAAAAGCATAACAACCGTTTCATCAGGATTAGCGCAGCTCCAGGAACCTTCTTGGTTACCCTGACGGATGATTGTGGCTAAGTGAGGGCTGATCCGTTTCAAGCTGGCATTGAACATTTTCTGGCGAAGCAAGGCATTCTCGTCTTGATACCATGCGCGTAAGATGCCTAATAAAAATGTTTTCCGTTCACTTTTCCATTGTTGCGCAACATAAAAATACCGTTCCAATTTCTCAACTGCGGTAAAGTGCGGATTGGCGATAATTGGCGAGAGTACTTGTTCGATCTCGTTGAGCATGCGTTCGATTAACCCCTCGAGCAATTCTCGTTTGGAAGAGAAATAATGAAAAAAGGCTCCTTTTGAAATCCCTAAATTATCAATGATATCCTGGATGGTCATCAACTCAAAACCTTTCATATAAATTAGCTGATAAGCGGCATCCAGAATTTGATTTCGTTTGGCAGTATGTTTTTGTGGATCAAGAGTTCGAGCCATTCCAACGACCTATAATAAACCGACTTGCGGTTTAATAATAATACAAACAAGAAAAATAGTCAATTATCCAAATGAAGATCAACTCTGCATAATCTACCAATTTGCCAGTACCGCAACGCATCGTTCCCGAATGGGGGTTGTTATTGCATCCCTCGCAACATAAATGTTGCGGTACTGCAACCGTGTACGTGTGTTCCTTTCTACCTGTGTACCTGCCCAAAAAGCCACTCAATCCACGCGTCGATTCCCTCACCCGTGCGGCAGGACATGGGGAAAATGACGACGCCAGGGTTGAGGGCCTGTACGCCCTGCGTGAAATAATCCATGCGGAAATCAACGTAGGGCAGCAGGTCAATTTTATTGATGACCAGCGCGTCCACGCCGCGATAGGTGCCAGGATATTTGTAGGGCTTGTCGTCGCCTTCGGGGATGGAGGCTACGAGGACGGTTTTGTGCGTGCCGAGTTTGAAGTTGGCGGGACAGATCAGATTACCGACATTTTCGACGATGAGCAGGTCGAACTGGGTCAGGTCGAGTTGTTCGAGCGCGCCGTTCAGCATAACGGCATCGAGGTGGCAGGTTCCGCCAGTATTGATCTGGACGGCAGCGCCTGCACCTGCGGCGACGACGCGATCCGAATCAATGGAGGTGGCGATGTCGCCGTCAATGGCAGCCACACGCAGTTTGCCTTTGAGCAAGGGCAGGGTTTTCTCAATAAGGGAGGTCTTGCCCGCGCCGGGCGAGGCGAGGATATTGATGGAAAAGACGCCCGCGGCTTCGATGCGGGCACGGTTAACCTGCGCAAGTCTATCGTTGGCGTTGAAGATATTTTCGACAACAGGGATATGTTGAGGCATAGAAATACTCCTTCAAAAGTCGGGATTTGCTTTATAAAAACTCAATGAAAATCTCGGTGATCATCTGACATAAACCCCGTGGATATGTCAGTTTCCACTTGACATACTCTTTCCTCACTCCACATCAATCGCTTCGAGGGAAAACTCCTCGCCTGCGATGATCTTTGCGCCAACGCTCCCGCAGTTCGGGCAGACGAGTTCCTTTTCCTTCGGGCTGTACTTCGTAAAACAGGCTATGCACTGCAGCTCGGCCGGGACGCGGCGAAAGTGGAGCGTCGCACCCTGGGCAATCGTCCCTTCGGCGATCAAGTCCCAGTAAAACTGGATCGAGTCGTCTACCATCGTGGAGAGTTCGCCCATCACGATGTACAGATCGGTAATGCGTTTTGCGTCAGCCTGTTTGGCGTGCCGCAGGGCGATTTCGAGCAGGGACTGGGTGACGGGGAGTTCGTGCATGGCTGTTGGTGATTGATGAACTCTAACTTCCGCAACTTGAACTCGAGCCTTTCGGCGTCGAGCCATCCAGGGTGATAACTACTTCATAATGGTCGCCTTTCTTTCTGTGAGATTCGCCGAAACCACGATAGGCGGCGATCTTTTGCAGATTAAGGGCTTCCTGTTGACGTTCCACTATGAGGGTCAGTTGCTTGTCTGTGTAGTTGTTCAGCGCGGACTTGAGTTGGTGCATGGCATCTGGCACGGGCAAGCCGCGGCGGCTGTCGAGAGGTTGTCCGCGCGCGTCGAGGATGCCATCTTTCAGGTTCAGCGGGATGCGATACTCACTCGTCAGCCGCTGGTTGGACTGTTTCCAACCGTCTTTCGACAGCGTGGGGCTGCCAAAGAGAGTGCAGTGACAGGTCCCATATTCGGCGATCTCATCGTCCATAAACTTGCAGGGGCACAGCATTTTGTTGTCAAGTTGTGCGTCCCCCGAAGGCTCGAAACAGGGGCAGTAACGCCTGCCGAAAGTTTCTTCCATTTCGCTCAGCCAGATTTCCAGGTTGGTGTGTATCATCCAGTTGGGGTTGAGCGCATAGTTTTTCTTTTTAGCAAATTTTCGGATCCAGGCATCTTGTTTCCTGACCTGAAAGCGGTATCTCCACAAGTCTCTAAAAAAGGCAAGCATCATTTTAAGCATGGTACGGGTTCCTTTCGAAAAATGAAATGGGGTCTGCGCGTGCAGAGGCCCATTGGAACCCGCAAGTCATTAAGTCTGCGGAATGATGGTCACCTGCCGCGCGTCAGGAACAGGACGCGCCACGCGCGTCCGTGTTTGCAAATCTCAGAATCGGTGAAGCATGGGTAGAAAAGTGACCATCGGTTTCAATAATCAGCTGGCGGCCGAGACGAGGCTCCTGGCAAAGTCCATCGGCTGGACGCCGGGAGATTCTATCTTATTTTGGGCGTAGAAGTTTTCGATGAACTGTGCCACCGTCGCAAGGTCCGCGGCGACTCCGTTGAGGGATTTTTCCAGATCGGGCAGGCTTTCAGCAGGGTAAAAGAAGAAATCGCCCGAAAGATGGACATCCTT
>DYKV01000608.1 GCA_020722415.1 Anaerolinea sp. | reverse complement strand
CTATTTTATGTCTTTTCTGGCCCTTAAGCTTCTGGGCACTGAGCGCTACGCCCATATCCCGGAGCATGCCTTTGATCCGGGGCCGGGGCTTTTTGCTCAACTCAATGTGCTGCCCAAGTGCACGGCCATCTCCACTTACTCCTACAGCCTCGATGGGGTTCACCTGTTGCGCCTGCAGCAAAGCTTTATCAAGCAGGCTGTAAAACTCGGGCTCTATGAGGGCAGCATCATCAATTTGGATTTTCATACCATTCCCCACTTTGGGGATGAATCTGTTTTGGAGGATCACTGGGCGGGCGCCCGGAACAAAAGAATGAAAGGGGCGCTGACCCTCTTTGCCCAGGATGCAACTTCCAAGCTGATTCTCTATACAGCGGCAGACATCAAACGTGAGGAAGCCGATGACCAGGTGATGGGCTTTCTTTCCTTCTGGAAAAAGGTACAGCGCGGCATCAAACCCACCTTCGTATTTGACTCCAAATTTACCACTTACCAGAAGCTGTCTGCGCTCAACCAGCAGGGGATACGCTTTATTACCCTCAGACGCAGGGGGAAGAACATGGCGGATAAAATCGAGGCGCTTGAGCCGTGGCAACGCATTCATATTCCCCACGCCAAAAGGAAGTATCCCAATCCGCTGGTCCATGAATCTTTCATCACGCTGAGAGATTATGAGGGTGATCTGCGGCAACTGATCCTTCGGGGAAACGGCCGAGAGAAGCCCACCTTTATTGTATCCAATGACTTCGACACCCCATTGGAATTGCTTGTCAGCAATTATGCCCGAAGGTGGCGGGTAGAGAATGTTATCTCCGAGGCCGTCAAGTTTTTCAACCTCAATGCCCTTTCTTCCCCCATCCTGGTCAAGGTGCATTTTGATGTGATCATGACCATGATCGCCGATACCCTCTATACCATGCTGGCCCAGAAGCTCAGGGGATTTGAAAACTGTGACGCCGCCAAGATCCACCGGCTATTTGTTAAGGGAAAGGGAAATGTAATTCTCAAGGGCAACAAAATTACCGTCACCTTTCCCCGTAAGGCGCATAATCCGATATTGAGACCTGTTCCTTGGCATCGCTTGCCGCAAACCCTTTCGTGGCTCGATGGAGTCGATTTGGAACTTAAGTTCAGCTGATGTGCAGGTCATAAAACTTTATATAAATTGTCGGTTAAAACCGGCGCGAAAATCGGTGAT
>DYKV01000110.1 GCA_020722415.1 Anaerolinea sp. | reverse complement strand
GCTTTTCTCTCCTAGCTGGCGGTTGAAAAGCGAATAGGTTTTTTATCAGAGAAGCAAACTTCATAAGGTAGAAGTTTATCTTTCGCATCCTATTCCATTGCCATCTAAATCAAAGCGATGCGGGTCTGGTGGTAAAACTTTAAATTTGCGATAGGGTATATCTTTACAATCGAGGTCGGGTGGCGGGGGTGGAATACATACGGTTGGATAAGAAGGATCACACTTTGAGGGGGTAGGGTTAAGAGAAGAACTACTATTAAGTGAAGCGATAGGCAGCCCCCATAATCCTAAATGAGATGTTTGTGCCTCCCTTTGGGCTTGTTGGAATAAGGAATTACAAGCGGTATCTGGAGGATAACGAACCGCTCGGGCATAGCCTTCTTTCACCAAGATTAAATTGACGAACTCCGCACCGACAAAGACATAGCGCAGAAGTCTTTGATAGCGATCGACTTCTGAGACGTCTTTAATAATAAAAATAGATTTTCCACTTAACAATTCTTGATTGCGTGCCAGAGCTTGTTTGCCGTAGGCTTCCACTTCAATGGTATTTTCAGGCGCATCTATTCCAATGTAGCGTAAAAGTAGTTCTTCTTCACCGATACGTACGCGGATGGTATCCCCGTCTACCACATATACCAAGCGGGCTGTTTCGACCTGGTTGTGCGGCAGGCATGTATATAGCGTAAACAAAGGTGGAACAGTTGGCGTAGTAGTGGTGAAAACTGGTGATAGGATGGAAGGGCTTTCTTGATTCGAAGGGCTGAGGGACGGCAAGATTGAAGGACTTAAAAGGACATCGGACGTCGGTTGGGTAGTTGGCATTGCTGTCTTAAACGGAGGCGAAAGGGTGAGCAGTGCGTTGGGGGATGGTGACCAAGTTTTCGATGGGCGATCAAATGTTGTTGGTTGTTTTTCGGCGTTGGAGGGAACGGGGAAAAATGCTACTGTTGTCGGCGATGGCTGGTTTGAATTGGCAATTAATTCCGTAAATTCCTGCAGACTCGAGCAGAAGCCGATGACAAAGCATAAAATGATTAAGCCAAGGAAAACCCTAATGCTTTTTCTCGCCATTTACACCGCGCCCGAGAAGTTTTTAACCGCGTGAGAAATCGGGTAAAGACTCCATAAAGATACCTAAACCGCTACTGATAACTTACAAACGCTATCGAGGCATCCCTTTCGATTGTCCTCATCCTTCAGAAATGTTAGGGAGAAGGGGTTTCTGTCGGCGTTTCTGCTGGTGGGGCTTCACTTGGGGTGATTTGGGGGCCAACGCATTTATCATAAGCTCGATTGTAGCCGGCTTGCAGTTCATCATTTGCACCATAACTAAGCGCTAACTGATAATTCTCCATGGCTGCACACCAATCCTTGCGGGCTAATAATTGCTCAGCATATTTACCTAACCCAATGCGATAACGGTCGCTGGCTGTCCAACCGCTGCCATCGCGTAAATTCGGCACGGCTGGTGCCACTTGGGCAAAATAATACACCACTTGTCCCCAATCAACATCCCAAAAACTTGCTCCGGTGATGTACAAACGCGACCAGGTTTGTAATCCCTTTGCTTCGGCATCGAGTGGGCCAATTTTTTCTGCTAGAGTGAGGTAATATATACCTCCTTCCAAATCAGCTTCTTTTAAAATTTTATCCCGTCCGAGATTTTTATACGCTAAATAAAGTAAATCATCCACAACAGCCGCTTGAAAATTTGGCTCGGCTTTCCGTAATAAGAGCAATGTATCTAATGCTCCTGACCAATCGCTGTTGTAAATTTGTTGCTGTGCTTGCTGTAAGCGTTCTTGAGCGCCGCGCAGGTCAGGGGTTGGAGATAATGTTGGCGAGGGGACCAGTGTGGGCGTTTCGGTTATACTGGTTTTCAAAATGATTTCAGACATTTTCTCGGTTACGCCCGGATAGTTCGGATCAAGCTGGATCACATATTCCAGTCGTTGTTTTGCCCGTTGATAATTTCCCTCAGCCATATCTTGGACGGCTAAGTCAAATTGCTCTTTAGTTACTAAACCGATTTGAGTAGTTTCGGCGTGTCTGCGGGCTAACATTCCTGAAGCATACCCGCCTATTCCACTCAGGAAAGCGGTTGCCAAGAGGATAAGAATACCGGCTATCAAAACCAGGCGAATTGGCGAAATCGATCTACGTTTTGCCGGGTTGGTATTCGCTGGGGGAGGCAAATTACCTGATCCGCCGCTTGAAAATGCTTGTGTTTTTCCTAATTGTTCAGCATTTTTCGTATGCATGTTCATTGGCATTGTTGCAGCTAAATTCTCTTCCGCGGAGGATTCACCTCCTTTTTTCTCTGGTTGATTAACAGAAGGATTGACTGCGCTTAACTGCGTTTCACCCAGATCGTTTTGCCTAGAAAAGTTACTTGGTTGTGTACTGGCTAGCTTATCCTCTCCCGATGATGATAAAGCTTTACCGGGAATTGTTTCATCTAATTCGTTGTTTTCCATGTTCCCCATTATACCCTAATCATGTGATACAGTTTAAAGTGAAGCAGGGTATAATTTTTATATGAGTACTTACCATTTTTTTCATCCAATTGAGATCCGTTACGGCGATCTAGATCCACAAGGACATGTCAACAATGCCAAATACCTGACTTACCTAGAACAGGCTCGGATTCAATATATTAAACACCTTGGATTATGGAAAAGCAATTCCTTTATAGATGTCGGGATTATTTTAGCTGAGGTACGGGTGGTTTACCGCCAACCCATTCTATTTGGAACTCCGATCCAGGTAGGTGTACGAGTCACTCGTTTAGGTAATAAAAGTATGGATATGGAATATATTCTGCAAGACAGCGCTAGCGGACCAGAAATGGCAAATGGCAGCAGTGTTTTGGTTGCCTATGATTACCGCAGCCAACAAACTATTCCTATCCCGGATCATTGGCGCAAGCAAATTGCAACCTTTGAAGGGCTAGATTTACAACAAAGCCCTAGAACAGGATAATCCATGGCTCAATTACCCGTGGTTGACACAGATTTTCTCCTTGCTTTTCTCACCCAATTGCTCAACATTCCCAGCCCGACTGGCTATACTCAAACCGCTATCCAATTCGTTGAGAAAACTATTTTGTCTTCCTCTAAAATAAACTGCCATCGTACCCGCAAAGGTGCATTGATTGTCACAATCTCGGGGCAACAATCCACTGCACCGCGTGGACTAACCGCACATGTGGATACATTAGGCGCCATGGTTAAAGAAATTAAGCCAAATGGACGGCTGAAATTATCAAAAGTCGGCGGCTTTGCGTGGAACACCGTGGAAGGGGAAAGCTGCACCATAATGACCTCCAATGGCAGTACTATTCGCGGAAGTATCCTGCTTACCAAAGCATCTGCCCATGTTTATGGCAGCGAGGTTAACGAACTCAAGCGTGAGGATGATAACATTGAGGTCCGCCTGGATATCCGCAGTGAGAACGCTGAACAAACCCGTCAGTTTGGCATTGAGGTTGGAGATTTTGTCGCCTTCGATCCGAGGGTGGAGGTGAATAATGGTTTTATCCGATCTCGGCATTTGGACGATAAAGCTTGTGTTGCTTGTATCGTATCGGCAATAAAAACATTACATGACAACGGGTTACAACCTTTTCAAGAGACTACCCTCCTCATCAGCAACTATGAAGAAGTGGGGCATGGCGCAGCCAGTGGATTCCCGCCTAATTTGACGGAATTGGTTTGTGTGGACATGGCAGCGGTCGGAGAGGGTCAGACATCCGATGAATTCCATGCTTCCCTTTGCGTGAAGGATTCCGGTGGTCCCTATCACTATGATCTAAGCCAAAAATTACGCCAGATCGCCAATGACCATAACATATCATACAAGGTTGATATTTATCCTCATTACGGTTCGGATGGTGAAGCGTTTTGGCGTGCTGGAGGTGATGTGGCTGTTGCCCTGATTGGTCCAGGCGTGGATGCTTCTCATAATTATGAGCGCACTCACCTCGATGCGCTTCTTGCTACAACCAATTGGATTATTGCTTATCTAATGAGTGAGTAAAGCTATGTACTTTGATGCAGCCCTTCCACCAGTTCCTCTTTCAGACGTAGTAGAGATTGCCCGCCAAGCCGATCAGCTTGGGTTTAACGCCCTCTGGAGCAGTGAAACCAGCCATGATCCCTTTCTGCCGGCTGTGTTAATTGCTGAACACACCCAACGGATTCAATTTGGCACTGCCATTGCTGTATCCTTTGCCCGTAGTCCAACCACTCTGGCATATACTGCTTGGGATTTATCCCAATATTCTCAAGGCCGTTTTATGCTTGGGATTGGAACGCAAGTGAAAGCCCACATCGAAAGACGCTTTGGGATGCCTTGGCCTGAGTCGGTGGTTGGTAAATTACGCGAACAAATTCAGGCAATGCATGCTCTTTGGGCTTGTTGGCAAGAGAACCAACCGCTTAACTTGCGGGGCGAATACTATCGCCTCAATCTCATGAGCCCATTTTTCAACCCCGGCTCAATTTCTCACCCCAATATACCGATTTTCATCGCGGGAGTTAACCGCGGTTTGGCGCGATTAGCCGGTGAAACCGCTGATGGTTTTTTGGTGCATCCTTTTCATTCAACCACGTACATAAAAAGCGCACTTCTCCCAGCTATTCAAGAAGGCTTGGCTCTTCGTGGGAGAGAACGATCGAATATCCAAATTTCAGCTACTGTCTTCACGGTGACAAATCGCGACGAAGCCGATTTTGTGCGCAGCCAAATCGCCTTCTATGCTTCTACACCATCTTATCGAGCGGTCATGGCACAACATGGCTGGGAAGCGGTTGCCGAACAGCTCTCTGCTTTGGCAGCCCGCCAGCGTTGGGGCGAAATGCCGTCCCTCATCACCGATACAATGCTGGAGACTTTTGCAGTTGTGACCGATAGTGATCATTTATCGGCGACACTGCAACAAAAGTATGGTGACATCATTGACCGTTTAACCCTCTACTCTCCCTTTATGCCTGGTCAGCGGGATTCCTTTTGGAAGAAACTTATCACTGAACTGCAAAATCATGTGCGCCAGTGAGGATAAACGAGATGCGCAATATCGAATCGAGCGCCTGCGGATGGTGGAGGAGCAACTGCGCCACCGTCACATTATAGATGAGCGGGTGTTAAACGCTATGCTTACCATTCCCCGCCATCTTTTTGTGCCTCAGGAACATCGGCATTTGGCTTATGTTGATGCTCCTTTGCCGATTGGCCATGGGCAGACTATTTCTCAACCCTATATTGTGGCCCTCATGACCCAACTGCTGATGTTGCAGGGGAGTGAAAAAGTCCTGGAAGTAGGCACTGGTTCAGGATATCAGGCAGCTATCCTTGGACTGCTTGCTAAAGAAGTGCATACTATTGAACGACACACTGAACTAGCAGCCTGCGCCGAGACTGTTTTACAAAGTTTGAACTTGTCGAATGTACATGTTCATGTCGGCGATGGATCCATAGGTTTGAAAGGCTTCGCTCCGTTTCAGGCTATCCTCGTGACTGCAGCGGCGCCGGAAGCACCAAAACCTCTCCTCGAACAGCTGGATCAAGATGGTCGTTTGGTCATCCCAGTGGGTGGGCAATGGGGACAGAACCTCGAGCGCTGGACGCGCCATGGCAGCCGCTTTGATCAGGAGGTGCTCGTGCCGGTTGCTTTTGTTCCCTTACGGGGCGAAGCGGGCTGGAAAACCGATGGTTGGAATTGGGAGACCTAAGAGGCGGTTTTCACTATCCTTTAGGCATTACTGAGGGTGATGAATACCATCGGGCGACGTTTCGTTTTGCTATATAAAAACGAACGAACGGCTTGTTCGAGATCGCTTTGCAGACGACCATTACTCGTACAATCCACTGTTTTGCGCACCATTTGACGGGTTTCTGCCAACAATTCTTCAACTTCTGGCGGGTTAACAAATCCGCGGGTGATCACCTCTGGCTCACTGATTAACTTACAGGACTGCCGATCGAGGATCAAATTGACCAATACAAATCCATCGCGCGCTAAAATTTCCCGCTCGCGCATCACGCTTGCGCTCACATCTCCCACACTCCCTCCATCTACAAAGACATAGCCGCCCGGCACCCGGTCAGCTACTTGCATCTTGCCATTTTGAAATTCAATTACCGTCCCATTTTCAACTACCGCAATCCGCTCTTCGGTAAGGCCGACCTCTTTCGCCAGGGCAGCATGTTGATGGAGGTGGCGCAGTTCGCCATGAATCGGGATAAAGTACTGTGGTTTGATGATGTGAAGCATTAACTTCATCTCTTCTTGGCTGGCATGTCCGGAGACATGTACCGGGGCTACTGCCTCATAAATTACATTAGCACCGCGCCGAAATAAACGGTTGATGGTCCGGTTGACGCTTTCCTCATTGCCAGGAATGGGGTGTGAGGAAAGAATGATGGTATCACCAGGAATTAAATCGAACTGTCGGTTTGTCCCTGTGGAGAGTCGTCCCATGATCGAGGTTGGTTCACCCTGTGTTCCGGTACACATTAACACCACTTCGCTAGGTTTCATTCGGAGAGCTTGTTCGAGTGGTACAACCAGGTCATCTGGGATATCCAAATAGCCTAGCTTGCGAGCTATGCGGGCGTTTTCCACCATACTCAAACCGGCGAAAGCCATTTTGCGTTGGTAACGCGCAGCCGCGTTGGCAACTTGTTGCATCCGAGAGATCAGCGAGGCAAAACTTGCCACGATGATTCGCCCACTTGCTTGGCGGAAAACTGAGTCAAAAGCGGGGTCAATGACCCGTTCTGATGGCGTCCAGCCGGGGCGAACTGAATTGGTCGAGTCGGCAAGCAAAGCTAAAACGCCGCGTCCTGAAAATTCTGCTAGTTTAGCGTAATCGGTGGGCCAATTGTCCACAGGAGTATGGTCAAACTTGTAATCGCCGGTATGGATAACCAGTCCGGCAGGAGTGGTAATGCCCAGCCCAACCCCATCTGGGATGGAATGGCAGACATGGAAAAATTCCACTCGAAAGGCGCCTAATTGAATGGTTTCTCCCGCCTGAACGGTATGAATTTGTAGATGGTTTGACATCCCATTGCGGGCTAATTTCACTTCGAGCAAACCGCGGGTCAATGGGGTGGCATATATTGGCGCATTGACTTGTTCCAATAAATGCGGTGCCGCACCAATGTGATCCTCATGTCCGTGGGTGAAGATGATCGCCCGCACTCTGTGTTTATTTTCTACCAGATATTGGAAATCTGGTATGATGTAGTCAATACCCAACATGTCGTTCTCCGGAAACATTAATCCGGCATCAACGACGATGATTTCATCATCGTATTCATATACCATCATGTTCTTGCCCACTTCCCCAAGTCCACCTAATGGGATAATTCTCAATTTATTCTCACTCATATTCTTTATCATTTCTCATTCAATTTTTTTGTTAAAATACCCGGGCGGACGATACCGACCGGGTGGATATTTCGGTCATAATTATTAGACAAAAGGAAAAAATAAAACTTCACACTTATTAGACGAAATCGATTATGGTATTTTTTCCGTGTGTGTGATGGGTATTCAATACCATCCCTTGTATCTAAAATATCGATCTGATTGTGCAAATTAATTGCATAATTATTTTATCATGAGATATCCCATTTGTCAAAAGGATTTGAGATGGG
>DYKV01000607.1 GCA_020722415.1 Anaerolinea sp. | reverse complement strand
CACTTGTACGCTGCCCACAGTTCCGGCGTGTCTTGTTTATCCCGCAAATGCGCTTGAATCTGTTCAAGCGCTGCGAGCTCTCGGATCAGTGCGACCCGAACAACCTTTGCGACCGGACTATCCATCCAGACGCACTCTCGCGCTAGAAACCCTTCCACCAGTTCGATCATCTTAGCTACTGCGTCCATCTTTTTTGCTCCCTAGCAAAAAATCCAAAACCTCGGAACCCAAAGCACCACTATATCGACTAGCCGCGCCGTACAAACTAATATGCGCGGTTGCGTAGGCATAACCCGCATCCTCGGCAGTGTCGAAATATCCTAATGTTATGCGCACATCCTGGCCCGACAAAGCATCGCAAAATCTAATCCGTGCGCGGTAACGATTATTAACTATATCGACTCCCTCAAAACCGGTTTTACTTGGTTTGGGGGATTTGTGGAATTTGCCAGCCTCCCGTGCTCTCCGCAATCCTAGTTTATTTATTACATTCTGTGCAATTTGCTCAAGTTGTACAGGCAACATTCACGCTCCCCTCGTAATAATCCACCAAATCGGAACAACCGGCATTTTGCCAAATACCGGCAAGCACTTCCCATCGCCCCTCTGTGTCCCTACTTAATAGTGCGCTTTTAACGCCATCCCAACCCTTTAATGTCGCCCAATCCATAAAGACAGCATGGGCGCGCACCCAATTACAAATGGCCGTCCCGTCAAGGCTGCCCTCGTGTAATCTTATCTCAAACGTCCCGTGTTTCTGGTAAGCGTTAAAATTGATCCATTCGAACCGATTTTGATAATTGGAGAAAACGTCCCAATTATCAATACCAAAAATTTCGTCAGCATGTGCGCGACAAGGCTTGCAGTACTTACTCTTACGACGCGCAGGACTGACAAATTTGGTCCACACGTTATACGTTAAAAGATAGGCAAGCGCGATAGCCTTCATACTATCGCTACTTTCGGTCTGCATGTCAAAGTGCACATGCAGGCCACAACGGTTATTAACGGACCATCCGTGATCCTCGGCAAATTTGCAAAGACGCATAATTTCGATCAATCCGTCATCACCGTTTAGAATGTCAGAATAAAATTCTAAGCCTGTAATGGATTCATCGGTTTTACACCCCCAGGCAGCGTCGCCCGTTAAATCTTCATAATCCGGGCACGCGGCCGTTTCGATCTCAACCCCAAAACACCGTTG
>DYKV01000109.1 GCA_020722415.1 Anaerolinea sp. | reverse complement strand
GGCGGTGCATTGCGGATGGGGATTTGGGTTGGTCCGAACGCCCAGTTGACCATTGGCAATAACGTTGGCATGAGTAATAGCACTTTGGTTTGTATGCAGCAGGTAACAATAGGGGACGATGTCTTTATTGGTGGTGATTGCAAAATTTACGATACCGATTTTCATGCCGTCCCAGTGGCTGCTCGTTTGCAAAATGCCCCGCCGCGCACCGCCCCTGTACATATTAGCAGCAAAACCTTTATCGGTGGGCATTCCATTATTCTCAAAGGTATCACCATTGGTGAAGGCGCGGTGATTGGGGCAGGTTCAGTGGTTACCAAAGATATTCCTCCCTACCAAATTTGGGCAGGCAACCCCGCAAAATATGTCGCGGATGTTCTTTCTTACGAATAACAGGAAACCCTTCATGTTAACCAACCAGCCGTTTCCCAATGCTGCATATTATACAGAATTGGAAGAAGCCAGAAAACTTAACACCATAAAATCACGACGTAAAGCGGCGCGTTTTCTTTTTTTTGTGTTTATGCTAATACAATTTATTAGTTTGACACGCGTCTTTTACATTGAAACTTTCAATCTAAATTCTGGCTGGAATGATATTTTTAGTGGATTGGCAATTACCTCTGTAGGTTTGTTATATCTGGTTCTCAAACAGTACGAACGCACCGGATGTAATTGGAAGTATTATGCGCCGCGGTATTTGGCGGTCTGGGTCAAAATAATATTGTTCTTGATCGTAGGGTTTACCCTGCTGGGTTTGGTGAGAGGTAATGCACTGCCTTATATTGCCATTGATGAAGGCGTCTATTTAATATTGATTTTGGGCATTTCCTTAGGCGTACTGCCATTTTTTTGGCAGGACATGGACAAGATTCTCATCTTCTTTGTGGGAGCAGGTGTAATTCTTAATCTGATCACATTTCCTCAAATTTATTCCAATTTAACACAATCCACTGCGACAGCGCGATTGGGCGTGCTCACACTCGCATACGATATCAAGGCGGGTATGAGCATGTGGCCTTTCTTGCTGCTAACATCCAGATCGCGTTCTCGAGGCCTGATCCTATTCATTTTTGCTGTTGCCATTTTTGATTTATTACAGCAAATCTTATTTCAGAAACGTTTCCCGTTGGTGATGATTCTGATATATCTTTTTATATTCTTATTTGTGCAACCGATTTTTCTAAGAACGCGAAGGAAATTTAATAACAAAAACCTTTTTAGTTTAATCGCAATGATCATTGTCTTCGTTTCTGTATCGATCATTATACCGAGAGTGGTTCCGGTCTGGGTGTTGGAAGGGCAATGGT
The DNA here is from genome assembly GCA_020722415.1 of Anaerolinea sp. Lineage (GTDB taxonomy): Bacteria > Chloroflexota > Anaerolineae > Anaerolineales > UBA4823 > UBA4823. Next base: position 6,420 of record DYKV01000109.1, on the reverse strand, counting down.
CAGGGTTGCAACAACGATTTAGTGATGATGCGTATGGCGGCAATCTTTTACACGAGGCAACTATTGCAAACGAACGATACCATGAAGTCAATTATATGTTGCGCCATCTTAACCTGGCAGATTATATCTTGGGGCGCGGTTTTGGCGGTTATTTTATAATAAACTCCGATTATCCTTTGCCTTATGAAAATTCATGGCTGCCTGAGGCGAATAATTTTGGTAGACGCGAAATCCATATTGGGGCTTTGATGCCGTTATTGAAAGGCGGCATCATTTTATCCGGTGCATATTTTTTTATCATGATTGCCGCTCTGCTTCAATGGAAAAAAAACCTAGCCATTCCATTCCGTAATGGGGCTTATGTCATTGTTGTGCTGGAAGTTCTGCAGCTTTCACAAGGTGGCGCATTTATTCTCACGCAGAGTTACCATCTGGTTATGCTCGCGATCAGTCTTGGTATCTGTTTTTCAACGGCCAATATTACCCCAATCAGAAAATGAACTTTGTCATCGCAGGCAATTTCCCGTTTCCATCCGGTGCCGCATCTTCTGTGCGTATCAGAAACATGGCCCTTGGCTTGCAAGCGTGCGGCCAACAAGTGCATATTCTAGCCACTTCACCAACCGTTTCCACAAAGGATGAAGAAAAAGCACAGAGTTTTAATGGGATAATATACGAAACTCTGGCACAAATTTCGCCTGGTTCAGGCAAACTCATCAGAGGTGCTGCGCGCTACCAAGCCGTTATACAGGCTAACCAAATTATTCATCATTTGATTTCAAAACATGAATGTGATGTGTTAATTGTTTATGATAGAGGTATCAGCCGTGTACCACTGCTATTGCGCGGCCTTTCAAAGTACCCAGAACTGGTCAAAATTCTAGATGTTGTTGAGTATTATCAGACAGGCGAATTATTTGGGAGTTATCCACAATACTTGGATTATTGGTTGGGAGAACGGTCCATTCACGGTTTGTTTGATGGTTTTACGGTGATCACATCAACATTAATGGCTCTTTATTTGCAACGCGGCTTAAGAAATGTATTGACGTTTCCACATGTCGAGCAATGGGGGAACTTACCTAAACGGGAATATCTCAAAAAAGTAAATGCGCCTTTCGTTTTTACGTATGTTGGCGCGCTAACAGTACGTGACAATCCAGAAAGTTTGTATCTCATTATGGAACATTTAGTGAAAAAAGGTTTGAATATTCAACTCAATCTTATTGGTTATTTCGAGCGTTCTACCTATGGCCGTAAAATGGCACAAAAATTTCAGCAAGATCCCCTTCTTGCCGGAAGGGTGAATCTGTTAGGTGCGGTATCGGATGGTGCGCTGTTAGAATATCTCCAACAAAGTGATGGTTTAATTTTGACACGCCGCAACGCGAGCAGTGAAATTTACGCTTTTCCAACTCGCTTGTTGGAATATTTGCAACAAGCTCGCCCAGTCTTTGCCGCCAGCGTCGGCGATATTCCGCATTACCTACGGGATACAGAGGATGCAATTCTGTTCGATGCTGATGACACTTTGCGGGCAGCCAAAACCATAGCCAATGCCATTGACCATCCGGAACAGTTGCATCAAATTGGTATAAATGGGTACCGCAGAGGATCTCAGGTTTTTGCTCGTGAAGAATATGCGGGTAAATTATTAACTTTCATTGAAGCAATCCAAAAATTTAAATCACGCCATCAGATGATAAGACGATCCTAATGATGATATTTTCAAGATTTTTTTGTTATGGGGACGTTTTCTCAATCGGCTGAAGATGTACCTCATTCGTTCGGCATTTAAAAAATATGGCAAGAATTTTCGCTTTGACCCAGACGGTGTGTACTCCTTTCAGACCATTGAAGTTGGCAACAATGTGAACTTGGGTTATCGCCCAATTTTACTCGCCCCGCGATCCAGGATTATAATCGGCAATGACGTGATGTTTGGTCCCGAAGTGACCATTCGCGGCGGTAATCATCGCATTGACCTGCTTGGGCGCACCATGATTTCGATTACAAATGAAGAAAAACGCCTGGAAGATGATTTAGGTGTGGTGATTGAAGATGATGTTTGGATTGGTACGCGCGCCATCATTTTGCATGGCGTAACGATTGGGCGCGGTGCCGTGGTCGCGGCTGGCGCAGTCGTCAATAAATCGGTGCCGCCGTATGCCATTGTGGGCGGTATACCAGCGCGCGTGCTGAAGTTTCGTTTTGACATTGAGACCATACTAGAACACGAGCATTTGTTGTATCCCCCATCCCGGCGTTTAACTCGTACAGTGCTACAAGAGAATTTTGAGCAATATGCGCGACAGGGATAGCGTCAATAGCCCCAAAAAACTACGCGTGCTGATCGCTGCCCATTTTGGCGAACCGATAGGTGGCATCACCATCAACTATCGCACTTTATTGGCTTCAAGTTACTCGCAAAGGTTGACGGTGAGGGTTGTTGAAACATCTCAGGGAACGCTTGATTTTAGCCTGCGAGGCGGCTGGAAATTTACCAATTGGTTGAATGCTTTGGTAAATGTCATTTATTTTATGCGCGCCCTACTTAATCAAAAAACTGACCTAGTGCACATTGCAACCGTGAGCGATGCCTCGTTTGCAAAACACAGTCTTATGGCTTTGTTTGCACGGTTGTGGAGAACGCGAGTTGTCCTACAAGTACATTGTAGTTTGGAGCGATTGCTTCCCAAAACGAACACGTTGTGGCGAAGATACATTTTGTTTGTATTGGCAAAAGCAGATGGCATTGTAACGCTCTCGCGCGAATGGGATGCGCTACTTGACATTTTGCCGAACGCAAACCTATGCTATGTGCCAAATGCGATTGATGTAACCCCGTATCAGGCTTTACCGCGCCCGCGCGCTAATTTTGATGAAGGTTTGCGCCTGCTGTTTTTTGGTCACATTGGGCGTGAAAAAGGCTGTTTAGATTTGTTGGATGCGATTGAAAATGTTCGGCAGCGTACCAATGCCCAGTTTTGCCTAGATTTTGTGGGTGAAACATTATTGACGGGTGAGAAAGAACATTTATCTGCTCAAATTCAGGCGCGCAACTTGAGTGATTTTGTTGCTGTTCACGAACCGGAATACGGCGATGCCAAAATGCAGCGTTTAGGCAGTAGCGATGTCTTGATTTTGCCCTCTTACCACGAGGGTATGCCAATGTCGGTGATTGAGGCAATGGCAGCCGGGATGGCGGTGATTGGCTCACAGGTTGGCGGCATTCCCGACCAAATTATTCCCGGCGAAACCGGTCTGCTTGTACCGCCGGGGGATGTAGCAGCCTTGGGCGCGGCAATTTTGCAATTGGTGGAGCATCCACAAATCGTGCTGCAAATGGGGCAAGCCGGTCGTAAACGCGCTGCCGAAGTTTTTGACATCGAAACCAAAGCGCAAACCCTCGAAAATTTTTATCGCAAATTGCTGACCAAAAACTAATCAAGCAATTGTAGTACAACTTGTTGTCATTCTATTTTGTGTGTGACATAATCCATGAAAAAAATCCTCACCATCCTTGGCACGCGCCCCGAAGCCATTAAACTCGCTCCGGTTATTCTTGCGCTGCAAGCGCAACCGCAGCATTTCATTTCGCAGGTGTGCGCCACCGCCCAGCACCGTCAAATGCTCGACCAAGCTCTTGCTCCGTTTGGCATTCAGCCCGATTTTGATTTAGACATCATGCTGCCCGGGCAAACCCTGGCGCAAGTTACATCACGTGCAGTTGAAGGGCTAGACCGTATCCTTGCTCAAGAAAAACCCGATGCAATTTTGGTTCAGGGGGATACCACCACCGCATTGTGTGGCGCGTTGGTGGGCTATTATCACCGCGTGAAAGTTGGGCATGTAGAAGCCGGCTTACGCACCGGTAATAAATTTGCGCCATTTCCTGAAGAAGGCAACCGCTGTCTGATTAGTCCCATCACCGATTTTCATTTTGCGCCGACACCACAAGCACGCGTTGCACTGTTGCGCGAATCCGTGCCGGATGAACAAATTTTTGTCACCGGCAACACGGTAATTGACGCGTTGTTGTGGATGCGCGCCAAAGTAGAGCAAATGCCGCCACCAATGCCCGCCCAAGTTGCCGATATCCCTGATGACCATATCATCGTCTTGGTCACCGGACACCGCCGCGAGAGTTTTGGCGAAGGCTTTCAAAATATCTGTCACGCCATTCGACAGGTTGCCGACGCGTTCGACAAAGTCTCTTTTGTTTATCCGGTGCATTTGAACCCTAATGTGCGCGAACCCGTTGGGCGCATTCTTGCTGGTCATCCCAACATTCATTTGATTGAGCCAATGGGGTACGAGCCGTTTGTGTGGCTGATGAACCGTGCCACCATTGTCCTAACCGATTCTGGCGGCGTGCAAGAAGAAGCCCCCTCGTTGGGTAAACCGGTATTGGTGATGCGCGAAACCACCGAGCGTCCCGAAGGGATTGAAGCGGGAAACGCTATCCTAGTGGGCGTAGATCAAGCCAAAATTGTGGCAGAACTTACAAAACTGATTCAATCTCCCGAAGAGCGGGCGCGCATGGCGAACATTCGCAATCCCTATGGGGACGGCACATCCGCGCAAAAAATCATTGAAATCCTTCTAGCAAGATTATGAATTTTTACTCGTTGCCCGACAGTTTCAAAACTGGTGGCCAAAATTGAACATTTGCAAAGAAAACTGTCCGGTCGCTGGAATTTTTATTCTGGTTTGATTTTTTAAGAAAGATGAATAGAATACTCTCTAAAATAGCAAACAAAGTACGCAATTTTATAATCTTTCGTATCCGATATCCGTGGATTCGATATGGCAAAGACATTCATTGTAAATTGAATGTTTCCTTCTGGTCACCCAACCGTCATATTTTTCTTGGAGATCATGTATTTATAAATTCTGGCTGCATATTTTATTGCGATACTGAAATTGGAAATAAAGTTTTAATTGCCCAACGGGTAACTTTTCTAAACTCAAAAGAACATCGCTTTGATATTGTGGGGAAAATGATGTGGGATACTGGTCGAGGTAGTGAAGAGAAGATTATTATAGATGATGACGTTTGGATTGGTGCAGGTGCTATTATATTGTCTCCGGTATATATAGGACGCGGCTCAGTAATTGCAGCAGGAAGTGTAGTTAAATCTGATATACCCCCATATGCGATAGTTGCAGGAGTTCCTTCAAAAGTAATTAGAATGCGTTTTTCCCAAAAAGAAATCGAAGAACATGAAAAACTTCTAGTTGAAAGCGGTGAGTTACCGGAGCAGAAAAAAATATCTAGCGATTAGTTTAGAATTTCCTACCTTATTAGGCTAAAAATAATTGTCCAGTGGTGAACCTTTAGGAGAATGACAAAAATAATTGTAATAGACCTATCGTATATGAGATAAGTCTTGACGCTAATTTATAGATTTGATTTGCAATTCCAATCGAGGAGGTAGTGTTTTATGAGCAAAATTCTTGTTACCGGTGGGCGTGGATTTATCGGCACCAACCTGACCCATGAACTGCGTTCACGCGGTCACGAAGTTTGGACGAGTGATATTCTGCAAGGGGAAGACCCGCAACACCTGAAAGCGGATGTGAGCGAATACCAACAAATGGAAGCGATCTTTCGGCAGCATCATTTTGATTTCGTTTATCATCTGGCGGCAGAATACGGGCGCTGGAATGGGGAAGACCACTACCAAAACCTGTGGCGCACCAACGTCATCGGCACAAAAAACATGCTGCGTTTGCAAGAACAGCACCGCTACAAAATGATTTTCTTCTCCAGTGCCGAAGTCTATGGCGATTACGATGAACTGATGTCGGAAGATGTGATGGAGCGCGTGCCGATTAAGCAGATGAACGATTACGCTATCTCAAAATGGGCGGGTGAACTGCAATGCTTGAACCATGCCCTGATGTTCGGCACCGAGACGGTGCGCGTGCGTCCGGTGGGTTGCTACGGTCCGCATGAGTATTACAGCCGTTATCGCGGCGTTATCCCAATTTTTGTTTACCACGCCCTACATGGGAAACCCTTCACCGTGCATCGCGGGCATCAACGTATCTTTGATTACGTGGAAGATACCTGCCGCACGTTTGCCAACATCGCCGACAACTTTATCCCCGGTGAAGTCTACAATGTGGGCGGGCGCGAAGATTGGGTCGTGAACATTGAAGAATTGGCTGAAATTGTGCTTGAAACCACTGGCGCGTCGCCCGAACTGGCACAGTTCAAGGGTGAAGAAGCCTTCACCACGCGCGTCAAAGTGGTAGATTTTTCCAAAGCCCGCCGCGATTTGAAACATGATCCCAAAATTGACATTCGCGAAGGGGTTCGGCGCTATGTGGCATGGGCGCGCAAAGTATACGAGAAATAACCTGTTTTCCGCTCCCTACCCCTAGATATGGGGGTGGCCAGTTGGTAAACTA
>DYKV01000606.1 GCA_020722415.1 Anaerolinea sp. | reverse complement strand
TTATTCGATTCCTAAAAAAAGCAGATCTCTTTGTCTTGCCATCGCTGTATGAACGTTCAGCTCATGTAATTGTAGAGGCGATGTGGTATGGTTGCCCCGTGATTGTTACTAATACATGCGGTTCTCCGGAACCTGTGCTCGCCGGCAACTGTGGTTTGGTAGCCGAGCCTGGTAACGTTGAGGCGTTACAGCACGCGATTCTAACAATAATGGAAGATCCTGAAAATATTCGTCAATTATCACAGAATGCCATAAATGAAGCCCGGGGAAATTGGTCATGGAATTCTGTGTGTAGAAAAATGGTCAACCATATAAAATTAAAAATGAAAGCTGATGCCTGAGTTGCGAGTGTGCTTTTTAAGCCATATGTTTCCCAACGCTTTAGCACCTTTGATTTCGCCATTTATGGTAGAGAGAGCAAAGGCGCTTTCAGCACTTGTCGATTTGGAGATTGTTGCCCCGGTTTCTTGGTTTCCCTTTTTTAGAACAGAGATGCCCTCTCAGGTAGAGTGGTTCAGGGGCTTGAAAGTCAGACATCCGCGCTATCTTGCCCTCCCCTCTGCCTTGTGGTCTTTACGCTGGTTCCCATACTTGGCAATGTTGAAACATCTTTTTGGAGGCGCTGTTTTAGAACGTAATATCCTTCATATCGAATGGATATACCCAGATGCCTATGCTGCCGTACGATTTGCTGAAAAAAGGGGGATCAAAACAGTTGGCGTGGTGCACGGTAATGAAGCAATTGATTATTATGGACCCCTAGGTTACCGGAAACAGTATATTGAAACCTTTTCGTTATTAGACAAGATAATTGTCGTAAGCGCTGATCTTAAGAATAAACTGATTAAAGAGTATTTAGTCGATCCAGCGAAAATTACAATTATTCTGAATGGTGTTGATGTTGAGAAATTTCCTATCAGAAACAAAAACGATGCCAGGAAAAACCTTGGCTTATCGCTAAAGGCTGTAATTGGGGTTTGCGTCGCGCGCCTCTCGGAAGAGAAAAACCTTGATGTTTTGATACATGCAGTGGCTAAACTGGATGACGAATCATTCTTGATATATATTGTTGGTAACGGTCTTTTAAAAAATAAATTACAAGCGTTAATTGATCAGTGCGGAGTGGCCGAGAGGATAAAACTGGTTGGTCCAGTGCCGCATGATGAAGTTGCCTTGTGGCTGAATGCCAGTGATTTTTTCTGCCTTCCCT
>DYKV01000605.1 GCA_020722415.1 Anaerolinea sp. | reverse complement strand
TCGAGAAAGCTATTGGCAAGGTTACTTATAGTTTTTCAAAAACGGAAAAGGCGACGCGTGTCTTCCGTCGTTCACTCTTTGCAGTTGAAGATATTGCAAGTGGGGAGAAGTTCACACTTAAAAATGTAAGATCTATACGCCCTGGGAATGGTCTTGCCCCAAAGTTTATTGACGAAATCGTAGGAAAAGAGGCTGCCATCGCTATTAGCAGGGGAACTCCCCTTTCGTGGGGAAAAATCAAAAGATGAAAAGAAGCAGGGTATAGCATGGAGATAATATTAAGGGACCCAAGGTTGCCGATAATAAAAACGAACCGATTATTGATCCGCGACATACAGATCGATGATATAAGCGAAGAATATATTGCTTGGCTGAACAATCCTGAAGTAAACAAATACCTTGAGTTAAGATTTGAGAGACAAACTCGGGAGAAGGTTGAAGCGTATGTAATTTCTAAATTGAACGACACTTCCGCTTCAAAACATTTTGGGGTTTACGACAAGGATGGCTCAAGGCTTGTTGGGACAGTCACGCTTCCATCGATTAAATGGAGACATTTGTCTTCAGATATTTCATTTGTGATAGGTCATCCAGAAGCCCAAGGAAAAGGATATGCGACCGAGGCTGTTCACGGGGTAGTATATTATTGTTTCAAGCATTGCGGTCTTCAAAAGCTTTGGGCGGGATACTATGACGGGCATGTAGGCTCCGCGAAGGTGCTAGCGAAAAACGGATTTAAGGAGGAGGGCAGACTGGTGAAGGAGCTTATCAACTATACTGGGAAAAGAGTGGATCATGTGCTGGTCGGACTTCTTGCTGATGATTTCGTTCCTAATGAAAAGCTTCTCGGAATAGGCGTGTGACGGACGCAGCTTCAAATACTGGAAAAGGATTTCTGCCTCTGGACATCGCCGGTGTCATGAATATCGGTGTAGAGGAATGGTTCGATTCCTACTCGGAACCTGTTCATACTAAGTTTTTCCATGAAATCCGGGATAAATTGATCCGTTGCTTTTCGGAAAACATGCCTGACAAGTCGGCTAAGCCAGATCTGCATCAGATTTGGCTGGCTAACTACAAGATAGTATTTCTCCTCTCTGGCTACTACTTCAAGTATTTAATGCTGGCTGCGGCGAGGAAACAGGGATACACGGGGCTGGTATCCCGTGAGAAAATGGATTTCAACACCGCACTTGAACTTTACAGGGAAACGA
>DYKV01000108.1 GCA_020722415.1 Anaerolinea sp. | reverse complement strand
GATGAAAGCGGCAACCCGAAGGCGGTTTTACCAGGCTAGGTGGTTCACCTGTTGGAACCTCTCTATATTTTTTTGCATTATGATAGTCTGGATCTGACGTGGCGGATAGCAAAGCTCGGGTATAAGGATGAAGCGGATTCTGGATTAAATCATTTATCTTTCCTTTTTCTACCAGCTTACCGGCATACATGACAAAGATGCGTTCTGAGAAATATTTTACAGTGGATAGATCGTGGGTAATGTATATAAAAGAGAGATTATGGCGTTGCTGAAGCGAACGCAATAGTCGTAAAATCTCCACCCGCACCGATGCATCCAGCATAGAAACAGGTTCATCCGCCACAATTAACTTGGGGTTACGAATCATCGCCCGCGCTATCACCACCCGTTGTTGCTGACCGCCGCTGAGCATGTGGGGAAACTTGGGTAAGAAATCCTCTATCGGATAAAGTTTTACCTCTTCCATAACCTTGCGGATCCGTTCCCACCGTTCTCTGGCATCGCGCATCCCGCTGATAATCAATGGCTCAGCCAAAATGCGTTCCACACTCATGAATGGCGGTAATGCACCATAAGGATCTTGCTGCACATAGCCTACCTGAGAGCGATACCATTGCAAATCGTGACCACTTAGTTTTTGGATAGATTTTCCCTCAAACGTCACATCGCCTTTAGTGGGCTTATACAAGCCTAATACCGTTTTCATCAAGCTTGATTTTCCACACCCGCTTTCACCGACAATAGCAATGGCTTCCCCTTTTTGCAGATCAAAACTGACATCATCTACCGCCCGCACATATCCAGCCACTCCGAAACCAAAGTGGCGCAATTCAAACCAGACATGCAAACCCTTTACCGACAAAAGAATATTTGAATCGGATTCCTCGCCAATGAGTGGGTTTGAAGGGTTATTTTGTATGGTGGAATAGCTCATCTGCTCCATATATATCGCCTTAATTAGGTATATAACCAACATTTAACGAAGATACCATTACTTTGCACAACTGGCGGTTCCTGTCTGCAACGATCAAATACTTTAGGACACCGATCTGCAAAACGGCATCCAGTTGGCGGGGAAATTAAACTAGGCGGCTGCCCTTGGATAAAGATGGGGTCTTTGTCGCTGCGTAAACGCGGCACGCTCGCCATTAACATCTGAGAATAAGGATGCAACGGCTCGGTGAAAAAGTGGGGTGCGTCACTTGCTTCAATTATCTGCCCAGCATACATCACGGCCACCTCATCGGCTAACTCGCTGGATGTCGCAATATCGTGAGTGATCAAGATAAAGCTGATCCCCATATCCTGTTTGATGCGCTTCAAAGTATTGAAGATATTTGCCTGGGTCAACAAATCCAAAGCCGAAGTAGGTTCATCAAGGATAATTAGGCGAGGCATTGTCACCAACGCCATGGCAATCGCCACCCGTTGACGCATCCCACCACTTAATTCAAAGGGATAACGATTAAGGAAGTCCAGCGGAACACCCACTCGGTCAAACATTTTTTTGGCTTGTTCTAACGCTTCGCTTTTACTGACACCCAGATGCACCATAGCCGGTTCAGCAACCTGATCGCCTACCCGGATAACCGGGTTCAAGGCGTTCATGGCTGCTTGCGGAACAAGCGACATCGCCACCCAGCGAATGGATTGACGGAATTCCTCTTCGTCATATTTCATGACATCGTTCCCCTCTAAGAGCACCCTGCCATTATAGACTGCCACATTGCGGGGCAGGAGGCGCAAAATAGCCTTGGCTAGCGAACTCTTTCCACAGCCAGATTCACCTAAAATAACCACTGCCCGATGATAGTCTAAAGTGAGATCTACGCTATCAACCGCCTGAACAATACCATGCGAGGTGCGGAAATAGAGTACCAAGTTGTGAATGTCCAAAAGAGGAGTGAGATGATTTTCCATATATTGTTATAATTCTCTCAACCTGGGATTAAATACGCGGTCCAATGCATAACCCAGCATAGCAAAACCCAGCCCGGTCATCATTAATAAAACCGCCGGTTCTAGAACCCAATAATAATACCCCTTATATAAAGCGCCATCTACATCTGCGTCATTGATAATTTTGCCCCAAGTGGGTAAAACCGGATCACCTAACCCCAAAATCGCTAAGGAAGCTTCTAAGAAAACAAAGGAAGGAATAGAAGATACCATACCTGGGATAAGCAGAGGGATCATGCGCGGGATAAGATAATTGAAGATAATTCGTGTGTTACTCGCCCCATAGGCACGGGCAGCTTCTATATAACCCGACTCTTTCACCTGCAAGAATATCGCCCGGTAGCTCTTAATAGAGCCGGTAAAAATACTTAACAAAATAGTAGCACCTAAAATCACCCAAATACTGCGCGAATAAAACGTCCCTACCATAATTAATATAGAGAGAAACGGAAGGACGAGATTAATTTCAGTAATCCGTTGGATTAAGGCATCCACCCAACCCCCATACCAAGTGCCAATCGCAGCAAAGATCATTGTCAACAAAAGGGTCCCCAATGAAGCCAGCAATCCAAAGGCGAGAGCAACCGGAGTGCCCCAAAGCAGTGGCAGGACTAAATCGCGGCGGTTGTTATCGGTGCCAGCAAGACCAAACAATTTTCCATGCAACACAAACTCAGCATTTAAATCGGAGTTCTCCTCAAAAGCTACCCCATTAATCACAAGCTGATATGTGCCTTTGAGCGGTTGCGGGGTGGACTGATTTGGATCACTGAACAAACCGATGATCGGGTTTGTCCCATTAAACTTGCGGGTAAGTTTCTCGTCCTGAGCAAAGCGATAAGTTAGTTGGTGGCTGACACCAAAATTGGCTACCTTGATCTTCCGCTTATCGGGAGTGATCCATTGAATAGAAACAAAAGGTTGTTTCGATTCATAGGTGGAAGTAAAATAAAGAATTAACTCTTGGGGAAAATCATCATAGGGATAATCAAAAGTATAGGTAATGTCAATGGTCGAAACACCACCGCCAGGGTGATTGACAACCTTTTCCGCTTGCCCATTAGTGCTGCTCAATGCAAAAGATATAGGTTGTTTTTTTTTGGAAAAGAGATTGTACCAAGACGGCGGTGCATACTTCGGGTTCTGATACCATACTTCTTCACCGCCGCGCCATTTGCGGATCGCTTCGTGGTATGGGATGGTAATCATTGTGTAAATCGCAACACCAATCAAGATTAAGATGACAATGATCCCCACAATAGCAGAGGGATATTGCAAGATTTGTTTGAAAGACGTTTTGATGGTGTTCATGAGACCGATTAGCTCCCAACTTTTACACGTGGGTCAACGAGAGCGTACACGAAATCAAGTAAAAAGACCGTAAGTGCCAATAGATAAGCGTAGATGATCGTTGAGCCAACAATGACCGGTATGTCAAACAACCCAATCGCCCGATAGAGCGTACGCCCCAAACCGGGCCAAAGAAAGACCGTTTCTGTGATGATAGCGCCGGTCCAAATTCCGATTAATAACAAGGCAAAATTGGTGATAATGGTGGGTAAAGTCGGACGGAGAATATAACGGCGTTCGATATCTTTTTGAGGCAGCCCTTTGGCTTTTGCCATTTCGACATAATCTTCACTGGAATAAATTAAGAAAAAAGTGCGCCAGTTATAAATACTCAAAAATAACGAACTGATTATCAATGAGGAGGCAGGCAAAATCAGGTGTTTCAATACACTCATTGCATAATCGAAGGAGCTACTAGGCGGAGGGACATCTACCATCCCGCCAAAAGGAAGTATTTTTAAAATAGCAGCAAAGATGAGAATAAAGAAAATGCCATAAAACCAAGGTGGCGCTGCAGAGGTTGGAGAGAGAGCAATCACAGCTTTATCCCAAAAACTGCCGTATCTCCGGGATAAAGACAATGCCAGAAATACACTGATGAAAAACAAACTCAATTCGGAGGTTCCCATTAAAAGTAAGGTCGCCGGCAATCGCTCCAGCAAGATAAGGCGCACCGTTTTAGAGCCGCTGTCGCTGGTCATGTTAATCGCCCGGCCGAGGCGCAAAGTGAGTGCATTGCTGAGATAGCCAACGGTGCGTACGAAAAGAGGCTGATCCAGCCCCATCCGTTTTTCTTCTAAACTAATGCGTTCTTCGATTAGCTTTTGGCGAACTTCGGGGCTAAGATTGCGCGATTTCGGATCTGCAGCCATTGACATAGTAATGCGTTCTTTAATCTCTCCTTTCATGATCTGATCCACATAACCACCCATATTGGCGATTAAGATAGTTAGATAAATGCCGATAACCACCGTGATGAACAGGGTGATTATCCGCATAAGGGTATAACGTAAAACTCGAAAAAAGGTAGTATTGGTAAAACGTTTCAAAAGAGGGATTTGCTCTTTGCCATCCGCATCCATCATTTATTCCTTGTTACATCATTTTTAGAGGAAGAGATAAGGCTGTGGTTGCCTTATCTCTTCCTAGTAGACAAGATCAAACGAGATTAGGGAATTGTGACGAACTCAATGGAGGCAAAGGTTGGATATGCCACCGGTAATGGCACTACTGCTACCTCAATCTTGTTCGAACCGGCTTCTAGTTTTGCGGTCAAATCAGCCGGTAGCGTGATGCGGAAATGACCATCTTCCACAGCTTCCGCTTCCCCGATGGTAACTACTTCATTCTTTGCATTATAAAGTAAATATTTCACCATCTTGATCTCAGATTGCGGGTAAGGCTGACCCTTAAAGGTGATCATGACATCAAAACTGGCTTCGGAATTAATTTTCACTTGTGTATCGCCTTCAACCTGGACATCGGCAAACTTTGGCTCACCAAACTGGGACCAACGATCTGCTAGATCGGGATATTCATCGAAATGTTTGAGGGTAAGCGTCTTTTCGGTCAAGAATGCTTTATCCAGATAATAAGGACCAGTGCCCAACCAGAAATGACCATGATCACTATACCACTTCTTTAGGCTATCATAGCGCGCCTTCGCGTCGTCCGCAGTGACATATTGACCCATCGTATTGGCATAAGGAATATAGGATTCTCCCGCAGCCTGATCGAGATACTTGGCTAAGATTTCCAGGCTAGGACCTCCCACGTAACTGGTTTGCTCGAGCTTCTTTGCATCTGCTTTATCGGCCGAATAGGTGAGTTCGTTGTTGGCTTCTGCCAGATTGGCAATTGCGGTGACTTCCCAAGGTGCTTCTCCAAGGAGATAATTTGGCCATAGAGTGGCGACATTCAATTCCGCATCCTGGTAGTAAAAATCGGTATAGTACTCGACCACTAATGGGTCAGTGGATACGATTTTCACGCCTTTAAAGGAAGACATGAAAGATTCAAAATTCGGCACGGCTGCTTCATCATAAACGGCGCTGTCTTTATTTGCCCGATCAAAGGTCAGTATCAAAGCCATCACAAAGTCCGCTGGGGAGAGCGAAGAGCCATCATGCCATTTCACTATCTTAAAAAGATCCGCAGGGTAGGTGACAACGCTCTTTATCTTGGCAGTGATGCCATCCGGCGATTTCTCTTTTGCAGTGATGAACTTTTGATCTTTGGCGTTCCAATCAACCCAGGCATCTTCCGGGACTTTAATTTCCGGCGCAAAATCAAGGGTAACCCAATCATAAGTTTTACCAACCGGTAAGCCTTCCAAAGCTGTAATTGCGCCTTTTTCAATGCGCAATGGCCAGACTAAACCAGTGTATGGGTCGTACATCACCCCACCACTCGTGGTGGCGCGCACGGCTGCCTGATCCCAAGCCCAATTGCTCCCCGCAATGGGGTTCCATGGTTCGGTGAACAGATCAGGCTCAGCCCATTTTAGCTGACCGCCTTCTTGGTCTTTAAAGCGCACGGTGTAGGGCCAAATCTGGGCGCCTTCGATGCCCGCAGCCAGGTCATAAGTCACTTCCACTTTCGGGGTATAAGGTGCGTAGCTCTTGCCATCGATCAACCAAACTTGTAATGAATCTTGCAATGCCAGTTGTAAGGCTTTTTTCATCATTTGGCTGCGCTCGTCGAGAGTCTTGAAGTTTCCATTTGCTAAGTCATCACCCAATTTCTGGAATTCCGGATCGGGTTTATTGGCTTGGAACACGGAGAGACCTTGAATCGAAGATGGCAAGTACATTTGCTGGAACATATCTTTTTCATCGCGGCTCAGGACTGTTGAAATCCATGCTGAAGTGTAGAAATGCCATTGTCCTTCAATTGGATCAGAACCAATCCAGATTGGGCTGGCTTCGCTTGACGTTTTATATTGACGGTCAACAGTAAAGCCAATGCCTTCTAATTGATTTGCCACATAATCCCCGATTGGTTTACGGGTGCCGTCTCCATCAGGGCGGATAAGGAAGATCAAAGTAACCGGTTTGTCCTTATAGGTCCATTTACCATCCACCAACTTTGCCCCCAAGCTTTCCATCTCAGTAGTGATCACTTCATTGGCTTTTTCCAAATTGTATGCATATTTGGATTCTAATTCACGGGCAGTTTCTACAAAGTTGGCATACTCAGGTCCATTCGTGGTAATAGGCAGCCATTTTGGAAGGCTTCCGCCACCATAAATTTCCTGATTAAGATAGTTACGGTCTATCAACCAATTCATCGCCTCACGGATCTTGCTATCGGCAAATGGGTTTAAGCGGCCATCCTTAAACTCCGGTCCGGCGGGATTGAAAAGCAAGTCATAATATAAACCATTGGCTTGAGCGTAGCTTAATCCAGCATCTTTGATGGCTGGAAAATCAGCTGAGGAAAGCCCAGACGCATACACGTCTATGGTACCAGCTTGCAATTGGGTGATAGCTTGTTCTTCCCCTACTACCGAAAAGACAATCTCATCCAACCAGCCGCCTTTACGGGTGACTGGCACTTTCGTGGGGGTGGGAACTTCAGTGGGCGCTTCGGTCACTACCGCTTGGGTCGGCGCCTCGGTTGGCGGGGCTTGGGTGACCTCTGCTGTTGGGGTTGCCTGTGGTTGGCAGGCGCTCAGCACAAAGGCAGCAATAAGTAGAATGCTGAGCACGGTGAACCATTTAATGTGAGTTTTCATAGTTTCTCCTCCATACATGAAAAGATGTTTTGTTCTCGTGAGAAATGGTTTTAAGACATTTTTATCTATTTTTCTTATTCACCTCCTCAATAAATTTAGTAAATTATAACACCGTAAACTCGGATTTACAGAGATTAAAATCCAGACCGCTCATCGCCTCAGTAATTTAGCAAAATAGACCCCATAATTTCGTCACTAAAATTATATCGAAAACCACGCTGAAAAGTTTATCTATACCTAATCGCACATTCACAACAGGATAAAATTTGTAAAAAGGGTGAGATTTTCTTTCCTCACCCATAATTTTCTCACAGTATTATTGTGTGCCTCTGAGGCGCGGATCCAACGCATCTCGTAATCCATCCCCTAAAAAGTTAAAGGCGAACATGGTAATCGCTAGTGCCAAAGCTGGAAAAACAGCCTGATTTGGATATGTACGAATTACCTGAGAACCATCTGAAATCATTGACCCCCATGATGGTGTTGGGGGATTGACGCCCAATCCGATAAAAGAAAGAAATGCCTCCGTTGCGATATATCCCGGTATCGCCAATGTCTCTGAGACTATAAGTGGACCAACAATATTGGGAAGAATATGCCGGAACATAATCCGTAAATTAGAGGCGCCAATGGTACGAGCCGCTTCTATAAACTCCTTTTCTCTGACTGATAGCACTTGCCCACGGGTTAATCTTGCCATGGTTTCCCAGGCAGTCAATCCAATCCCAATAAATATAAACAACA
>DYKV01000604.1 GCA_020722415.1 Anaerolinea sp. | reverse complement strand
CCACAGTTACTGAATAAAATAACTGCGGCTTGGCGAGTGCGCTTTCAGAGCCGATTCAGCGGCTTCGCTCTCTGCTTCCCGCTTTCGACCCGCGTTTACCAGGCGTATGCCGAGGGAAAGGGCCGACAAGGATACGCAACCCGCACAGGTAACACAATTCGGACATGTAGGGCCGAATATCTTGTGCCAACCTCACTGTGGAAAACACGCAATTGGTAGCCGAATAGGTTATCATACGGAAGCGAGTATCTCTGAAAAGCCCGGTGCGATAGTTCCGCACGCCGGGATTTGTGCGGGGGCTGTCGGGTAACTGGCAGTCCTACCGCGATGCCGCCTAATTGCAGAGTAAATATCATTATGGGCATAAAAAAGAATTTCATCATTGAAGCATCACAAGAATATTTCTGTAACTGGCTTGAAGACTTTACCAGAGACGCTCCGTATAAAAATTTTCCAACGGAGAAAGGGTCTATTTCACTTCAAACAGCAAGACCCGCCCAGTATGGATATAGCGGAAATTGCTATATGAGAATGGAAGGTTATTACTTAACTGCCCCAAAAGAAAATTCCCAAACGGCTTATCCAATTTCAAGCGTAGTCGAATTCAAGATAATTCCGCTAAATCAAAATCGAATAGAAATAGTGGCAGAATGTAGTCAGCCAGTAGTCGAAAGTTATTTTCAGTTTTTATTGGAAGAAGTTGGTAAACGATGGTCACCAACCAAAAGTTCCGAACAACAAATTTCAGAACTTCAAGAAGCAGTTTCAAACGGGTTTTCAGAATTAAAGCAAGGTCAAAGTACCTTGATAAATATTCAAGAGAAATTGTCTCAAGTTTTAGACGCTATCCACGACGGGCAAATTGAGCAAGGCGAAATGAATCGAACTCTTGACGCTGTGAGACGGGCGTTAAGGTATATGCAAAAGCAAGATACATCCTTAAGCAAAGAAGTTGCAGAACAAGTCAGAAAAGCAAATAAGACTGTTGATAGTAAAATTGATTTACAGCAAAAAGTTGAATTAACGATTCCTATTTTGCCGCTTTTCCTCAATTACAAGGCAGAGTTTGGGATTGCAAGCGATGTTGACTTGGAGAATTTATATAACGAAATTCAAGCAAGGCTACTTTCACTAATGGAGAAGTCTTCAAAACGTGGCGGCGGCTAGTGATGGTAGGCGGGGTCATCGCTGACCCCGCCCCCACTACAGAACCGTG
>DYKV01000107.1 GCA_020722415.1 Anaerolinea sp. | reverse complement strand
TAGTCCAGTTCGAGTTCGCCGGCGCCGATTTTCAGTACACCCAGAATATCGCGCCAATGGCGTTCGGAGACTTCGCCACCCATGCGATACCATTCTAGTTTTGCCAAAATAATATCTTCGGGACTGACCACATATACGCTTTGTTCGGGATCAGTGGCAATGACTGACATCCTGCGCCGTTCGAGTTGCATTATGTCGAAGGCGCGCGGTTTGCGGATGAAAATATCCACCTTGAAGGCGGTTTCATAATGGATTAGATTGAAACTGCTGTGATGCGCGATGGCGTCGCGCATCATTTCATCGTCGGCGTAAAATTCTTTCGAGAGGGCGGCGACCAATGGCTGGATGTGTTCCAATTTCATGTCCGTCACAATGTCCACATCCAACGTGGAACGCATAACGCCATACAGGGAGCTTGCCAGCGAACCGCCTACTGCGTAGGGGATGCCGATCTGCTCAAGCGTTTGGGTGACGAGCAAAGTAATCCGAGTGACTTCACCTTGCATGGTCGTAGACCTTTCGGGCCAGTTCCGCCCCCAATAGGAGTTCTGCCAATATGCGGTGGGTTTGTTCGGGTGTGGCGGCGGGATGGCGTTGTTTAATGCCGCTGATTGCCAGCGTTTTGACCGCCGCATTCAAATCATCCACCATTGAGATTTTTTTCCAGGCAGGCATGCGCCGAATAATTTGGATTTGCAAGGCTTCCATTTTGGGATGGGTATCGGAATAGAGCGCGGTCATGGCTGTGCTCCTTAAAACCTCCTGTTCAAATTCTTATCCTCCTCGCTGACCTTGAATTGTGCGTTGTTAATCTCGAAAAGATTTACAGACAACTATTTATTGTCGAGCAGCTCCGCCAGCAGTTTCTTTGGCTTTTCTAACCCCCTCCCAGCCTCCCCCAAATCCAAAGGATTTGGGGGAGGTGTCCCGTCAGGGACGGTGGGGGGCTTTTTGCCCAGCCCTTCAAAATCTTTTATCGCTTCTTTGGGCATTGCAGGGTTGACGTACCAATTCAAGAACGAGCCTTCCGCCATTTCCTGCCAGATTCTCAACAGCTTCCTGCTTGTTTTTGCTGTCTGGATGCCTTCCATGTAGTCTTCGTCGTATTTCATCAGTTCACCGGAAAAGTATATTCTGTGCCCCGGCATCCTCGTTACGTACCCCAATCCCTTAAATACAGAAAGTCATAACCCACCGTCCGATTGCTGAGTTTTGCAATCGGTGGAAGCACCCGCTTGAAATGGCTACGGCGGATCTTCTCCACTACTTTGTTCACAAACCCTGTGGAAAAACCAGCCTCGATGCAATCCTGCGGACTATAGCGTTGATCCACGAGCAGGTAAAGCAACTTATCCACCTCGGCATAGGTAAAACCCAGCTCGCCCTCATCTGTTTGCCCCTTCCAGAGATCTGCAGTGGGAGGTTTGGTCAATATCGGTTCGGGCACACCCATCGCCCGGGCTAATTGGCGCACCTGAGTCTTATAAAGATCGCCTAATGGATTGAGCGCGCAGGCTGAATCGCCATAGAGCGTAGTATAGCCTAGCAGGATTTCCGTTTTATTTCCGGTGCCGATCACTAAACCTTTGAATACTTCCGATTGATCGTAAAGTACGATCATGCGCGCCCGCGCCATGATATTCCCTCGCCGCAGTGAACTCATTTGGGGATCATGCTGAAAGAGCGGTTCAACTAGATCGGTGATCGGAATGGTGGTCGCCGGAACGCCTAGATCATCAATCACCATTTGAGCATGTTCAAGAGAATCGGCTGAGGAACTCTTATAAGGCATGCGCACCGCTAGCACATTCTGGGGGCCTAATGCCTCGGCTGCTAAATAACAAGAGAGCGCCGAATCAATGCCGCCCGAAAGCCCGACTACTGCGTGTTCGTAGCCGGCTCTGTGTAATTCAGTTTTTATGAAACCAGATAATATTTGCCGGGCGAGATCCGTGTCAATGGCTAAATCCACATTATCCATCTTTCTTTCCTACTTCATCGATTCATCTGGCTGCTGTGGTGGAGAATCCGGTCCAGTTCTCGCTGCACCAAAGCAGTTCGTTCATCCCGCAAGAGAGGTAAACGTGCCCGAGTGCGATGAAGCTGATTAAGGTCTAACTCTGCCATCACCAATTCTTCTTGATGGTACTTGGCTTTGATCAATAAATTTCCATCCGGATCAAAAATGGTGGAACCACCCCAAAAATTCAAGCCATCCTCATACCCAACCCGATTAGAGTGGGCAACAAAAGCAGTGAATAAACTGGCATAAGCCTGGTTGAGCTGTTCCACCCAGCGAGCCGATTCCAATTGAGGTCTTGCATTTAACCCTCGACCTGGCGATGCTGACATAAATAAAAAAACATCCGCACCGTCCAACCAGAGCAGGTAAGGTGGGGAGGCGTGCCAAAAATCTTCGCAGATCAACATCCCCATCCGTCCAAAGCGGGTATCAAAAGCCGAAACATGATCTCCCCAGGCAAAAAAGCGCCCCTCATCGAATAAGCCATAAGTGGGAAGATAGAGCTTATGGTGAACATGCACTAGTGTTCCTTTAGAAATATAGGCAGCCGCGATAAAGAAACGATGCCGGCTGTCCTCGTCCACAAACCCTACGGCGATATCAATGCCGCGGCTCTCTTCGAATAGCTTTCGAAAGATTGGGTCTTCTGGAACAGGCGCATGGGCAACCGCGGGGGTGAGATCCTGCAGGACATAACCGGTGAGCGACAACTCGGGGAATACCACTAAATCGGCTCCCATTTGGCGAGCTTGTTGGATCAATTGCAGGTGTTGCTCTAAATTGCGCTCCACCATTCCGAGCTGGGTGTTAATTTGGGCAAGGGCGAGATTAATCTTCATTATTCTAATGATACCATAACGACCCAACCTCTGTTATTCAATGTATAATGAATATAGCGAAATTTTTCGCTTGGAAAGAAAGCCATCCCATGGAAATTTTATTGATCCCCGATGTCGCCTATTTGGTTTTGATTGTCAGTTTTGTTTTAATTATGCTGGCTACCATCACCCCTGGAACAGGCATTCTCGAAATTCTGGCAGTATTTATTTTAGTATTCGCTGCTTATAGTGTCTATCAACTTCCACTTAATCTCTGGGCGCTTTTCCTGATTCTGATCGGCGCCGTCTTATTTGGACTGTCCATTTGGCGAACCAAGCGGCATTTCACCTTAGCTGCTTCCTTAATTCTCTTTGTCATCGGGTCGGCTTATCTTTTTCGGGGTCAAAATTGGTGGCAACCAGCCGTAGACCCTCTGCTGGCTACCTTTGTCTCATCGCTGGTTCTGGGCTTTTTTTGGATCGCCGGCAGGAAAGCTATTGAAGCCAGCCAGATCGTTCCCCGGCATGAGTTAACCGAGCTAATCGGAGCCATTGGCGAAGCGAAAACGGATATTTTCAAGGAAGGCACCGTTCAGCTCGAAAGCGAATTATGGAGCGCCTATAGCCAATATCCTATCCCGCAGGGCAGTCGCGTGCGGGTAATCAACCGAGATGGCTTCTTGCTCGAAGTGGTCAAGGAGGAAGAAAATCAAACAACTTAAATTTGTCTCTGCAATGTTCTTTCACCCAAAAAGAATGGTAAGGACAGAAATAGCGCCTTTCATAGGCTTGCCCATTCATTCTCTAATTTGATTTGATCAGGAGGTTTACCGTGTTCATCACAACATTATTCCAAACTGGTGGAACGCAGTGGTTTAGCGTGTTAACCTGTTTAATTGGGTTTATCGTTATCCTGGCTGTGCTTTTCTTAGCCTCTGCGATTCGCATCGTTCCCGAATATCAGCGTTTGGTCGTCTTCCGTTTGGGACGCTGTATCGGGTCACGCGGACCAGGGATTGTCTTACTCATTCCTGTTGTTGATCGCGCTGTAAGAGTGGATTTACGGGAGCAAGTGCGGGAGATACCCCACCAAACCTCCATCACTAAAGACAATGCTCCCATCTCAATTGATTTCCTCTGGTACTATAAAGTGCTCGATCCCACCGAAAGTGTTTTACAGGTTGGAAATTTTGAAGCTGCTGCTCAGGGTATGGCTACCACCACCTTGCGGGCTGTCATCGGCGGGATTATGTTAGACGAAGTGCTTTCAGAACGAGAGCATATTAATAACATGCTGCGCACACGGCTAGATGAAGTGACCGAGCGCTGGGGTGTGAAAGTGACCAACGTTGAAATCCGCGAGATTATCCCGCCTCGCGAAGTGCAAGAAGCCATGAACCGCCAGATGTCCGCTGAGCGTATCCGCCGCGCAGTGGTCACCGAATCGACCGGTACCCGCGAAGCAGCAGTCAATGTCGCCGAAGGGGAAAAACAGGCTGCCATTTTGCGCGCCGAAGGGGAAAAGCGTTCAGCCATCCTGAAAGCCGAAGGTGAAAAGGAAGCTCAACTGTTGCGCGCCCAAGGGTTTGCAGCTGCACTGGAAAAGATTTTTGAAATCGCCCAAACGGTTGATCAAAAGACGATGACATTGCAATACTTCGAGACTCTGAAAGCACTTGGCAGCGGGGCTTCAACCAAGTTTATCTTCCCGATGGAATTTACCAGTATGATGGAGAACTTTTTGAAAAAAGAGTAAGCAGTTAAGTAATGGTGACAGTCATTCACGAAGAGACTGTCACCTCAATTTTTTCATTGCAGCATGCTCAATCTGCCTTCCTCACCTTTACCCTTCACCATCGAAATTGCCACCTGGCGGGACCTCAATGGGCTGCGCTATCTGGAACAGATTTGTTTTCCCAGGGATTCCTGGCCATTGCTTGATCTCATCGGAGTGCTAACTTATCCCAATATTGTCCGATTGAAAGCAGTCATCAATAACCGTCTGGTCGGATTTATTGCCGGCGATCGTCGTGATCACCAAAAAGTTGGCTGGATCGCAACCATCGGGGTTCTACCAGAATTCCGCCACCAAGGTATTGCGACTGCGCTGCTGCAAGAATGCGAAAACAGACTCGCCACAACCTCCACTCGACTAAATGTCCGCCGTTCAAACCTTGAAGCAATCACCCTTTATAAAAATATTGGTTATCGCCAAATCTCCTCTATTCCCAATTATTACCAAGATGGAGAAGATGCATTAATATTTGAAAAGGTTAATTCCCATTAATCTAGGTATAATTGGGATATGGTTGTTCACGAGAATGCGCAAACAGCGCTATTGATTACCCGTTCAGATCAATTGGAAGAACTAATCCAACAGCTCCTCCAGGAGCCTTTGATCGCGATAGATACCGAATCAAACAGCCTTTTCGCCTATCAAGAACGGGTTTGTTTGATCCAATTTTCTACCGTTCATCTAGACGCGCTGGTTGACCCGCTCGCCTTAGACGACCTTTCTCCCTTGGGCATTATTTTTCATCATCCGGAAATTGAGAAAGTATTTCATGCCGCAGAATATGATTTATTTTGCTTACATCGTGATTTTCATTTTCAATTCGATCACCTTTTTGATACCATGATCGCAGCCCGCATTTTAGGATACAGGCAAATTGGTCTAGGCGCACTACTCAAAGCCGAATTTGGAATCCAATTAGACAAACGCTATCAACGGGCGAATTGGGGAAAACGCCCGATCAGCCCTGAAATGCTAACTTATGCCCAAGCGGACACCCACTACCTTTTACCTCTGCGGGAAAAATTATTGAATGAATTGCAAGCACGCAATTTAATGGCATTAGCAATGGAAGACTTTGCCCGCCTTTGCCGAGTAAATGGATACGGTGGTAACAGCAACGGCAAACTAGATGAACCTTGGCGCATTAATGGCGCTCAGGATCTTTCCCCCGAAAAAGCTGCGGTGTTACAAGAACTTGCCACCTTCCGCGATCGGATGGCTCACAAACTCGATCGGCCGCTCTTCAAAGTGCTCTCCGATCAAACGCTCCTCACCCTCGCCCAATATTCGCCGAGTACGATTGAAGAGCTGGAACGTATTCCTGGGATTTCCCGCCATCAAATAGAACGTTACGGACACGGGATCATCCAAGCAATCCAACGCGGCTTGCGCAACCCTCCGATTTATCCACCGCACCATATCCGCCCCAGTGAGGAATACCTTGATCGACTAGAGCGACTGCGCAATTGGCGCAAATCCACCGCTATCCACATGGGCGTCCCATCGGATGTGGTTTTACCGCGCGATGTAATGTTACGGCTGGCACAAACTCCCCCACACAATCACGCTGATTTAAACCTTCTCCTCGCAGATGTCCCCTGGCGATTGGAACACTTTGGATCGCAACTCCTAACCCTCTTTCAATAAAGGTAGAAAATAGACAATGAAAATTACTTTTTATGGTGCCGCGCAAACTGTCACCGGTTCTCAACACCTGTTAGAAGTCAACGGAAAGTTACTTTTGCTTGATTGTGGCTTATACCAGGGGAAACGGCAGGAATCGTTCGAGCGTAACCGCCGGTTTCCGTTTCCAGCAGCCAAAGTAGACGCCATGATCCTCTCCCATGCCCATATTGATCACAGCGGCAATATCCCTAATTTGGTCAAAAACGGTTTCCAAGGCAAAATCTATGCCACTCCAGCCACCGCCCATCTGGCAAAAATCATGCTGCTCGATTCTGCTCATATTCAGGAAGATGACGCTGAATACGTTAATAAAAAGCTAAAACGAAATGGCAAACCCCCAATTGAGCCCATCTATACTATTCCCGACGCACA
This sequence comes from Anaerolinea sp., assembly GCA_020722415.1. Lineage (GTDB taxonomy): Bacteria > Chloroflexota > Anaerolineae > Anaerolineales > UBA4823 > UBA4823. The sequence continues at coordinate 1,129 of DYKV01000107.1, read as the reverse complement.
AAATGCGCAAGAGCACTTCCAGCCAATTCAGTATGATGTTCCTTTCGAACCGCTGCCGGGAGTGACTGCTCGTTTCATCGAGGCCGGGCATATCCTCGGATCAGCAGCGATCTGTTTAGATATTCAGGAAAACCACCATTCATTTCGCTTGTGGTTCTCTGGAGATATTGGTCGGCCAGATTTACCGATAGTTCGTGACCCAGTGCTGCCCTCTGGCGCGGATTACTTGATCATGGAAAGTACTTATGGGGATAAAGCCCACGATAATCCTGAAACAGCTTATCAAGAGCTGCTCAGCACTGTCAAGCGCACTATTGAACGACGAGGAAAAGTGATCATCCCCGCCTTCGCCGTTGGTCGTACCCAAGAAATAGTCTATTCACTCCATAAAATGATCAACCAAGGCCAATTACCCCCTTTGCCGGTTTTCATTGACAGTCCGTTGGCGGTGAACGTGTCGGAGATTTTCCGCGAACACCCTGAATGTTATGATGAGGAAACCCGCCAGTTGATCCTGAACGACCGCCAGCACGATATTTTTGGTTTCAGTCGGCTCACCTATGTCCGTTCAGTGGAAGAATCCAAAGCACTGAATGACCGCCACGACCCGATGGTTATCATCTCTGCTAGCGGAATGGCAGAAACCGGACGAATTTTACATCACCTACGCAATAATATCGAAGACTCCCGCAATACGATTCTCATTGTTGGCTGGCAAGCCCCCAACACCTTAGGACGTCAACTGGCTGAGCGGGCTGAAAAAGTTAAAATCTTCGGCGAACCATATTTTCGCCGCGCCGAAGTGGTCACCATTGGCGGTTATTCTGCCCACGCAGGGCAGCCCTTTCTATTGGAATATGCCAAAGCGGTGAAATCAAATGTCAAACAGGTTTTTTTAGTGCACGGAGATCCCCCGGCTGCAGCTATTTTCATACAGAAATTAGCTGAATTGGGCATTCGGCAAGTAGAATACCCTAAGTTTCAGGATCAGGTGGAGCTGGATTAAAAGCTCTGCTTTCGCCAAAGTCCCCTATTCAATATCAATTTGTTGGGCGTTAGGTGATCTTAGGCATTCGCAACCAGGCGCGCGAAACTGTAAACAAAATAGTTGTCTGCCAGGGCAGTATTT
>DYKV01000603.1 GCA_020722415.1 Anaerolinea sp. | reverse complement strand
TTGCCCGGGGCGAAGTTTTGCCCACAATGTGGCGCAAAAGTACAAATACATTAAAGTTATTTTATCGTCTCAATTGATCGGCTAAAAGAGAGACTTTGTCATTCATTGGATTCTTATACCCAAAGGCGCACAGCCATTAATTCCATTTCAGTGCTTATAATATAATTGTAGTGCTGAAAAGATCGCCATGGAAAAAGTTTTTGCTTATTTTAATCATCTACCGTTGGGCGGAATCAAATATTTTAATCAAATTGGTTCAACTATGAATGAAGCCGCTACTTGGCTGGAGGACAATGCTCCTGATTTCGCCCTGGTAATTGCTAATGAGCAAACCGAGGGGCGAGGTCGGCTAGGTAGAAAATGGTTCACCCCACCTAATTCTGCATTGGCGTTCAGCCTTATCTTACGCCATCATTCGACTGAGCCACCTCATCGCGGGACGCTTTTTTCCGGCCTGGCTGCAGTGAGCATCTGTGAAGCGCTAGAGCAACATTATGATTTAAAACCGCAAATCAAATGGCCAAATGACATTTTATTAAGCGAAAAAAAAGCTGGCGGCATCCTGGTCGAGGCACACTGGCAAGGCAATAAATTGAACGGAATTGTAATTGGGGTTGGCATTAATGTTGCACCGTCCTCTGTACCTCCTATATCAGCCGTGCTGTTCCCAGCTATCAGTGTGGAGGAATGCCTGCCATCATCGCCAAGATCATCCACTCAAAGAATTGACCGCTATCAATTATTAGCATGGATCTTGGAACGGATACTCTTCTGGCGCAACCAAATCCACACCCCGCATTTCAAGCAAAGCTGGGAGGCACGGTTGGCATATAAAAACCAGAGGGTACAGATCTTTCAAGATATTGCTGCTCAAACAAATCCTATCCCGCTGATGGAGGGGATCCTGATAGGAATCACTGAGAATGGGAGCTTACTCATTCGCAACGACCAAAATGAATTGCAAGAAATATGGAGCGGTGAGGTTAGTCTGCGGTTACAATAAAAAATCGAGGAGGCTAATATGTCTTTAGAAGAATTACGCCAACAAGCCAGCTCTACTGAACTGTTTGAAGAAAAACCCGAAGTTACCCAAACTGAAATCTATCATGAACAGCGCTTTTTGGGCTTAACTGCCTTTCAAAGATTTGTAATCGCCTTTTTACTTTTTATGATTACTTGTATGGTCAGCAGTTTTTTACTTTTGGTCACTCAAAGGGT
>DYKV01000602.1 GCA_020722415.1 Anaerolinea sp. | reverse complement strand
GAATAACAATATTCCAGAAGCCATTGGACGAGTCAAATTTCCTTCATGATTACTATGAATTCTGATAAACTTTTTGAAATTATCCAACAAGGCGAAAGCGAATCTGTCGAATTCAAGACGAGATTCAATGATGAATCTATTATCACGCTGAACGCCTTTGCCAACAGCAAGGGAGGAAGCGTATATATTGGCGTATCGGACAATGGAAAGATTATTGGTGTTGACTTACATGCTGAAAGCATTGTCAGTTGGATAAATGAAGTAAAACACAAAACGGAACCTTCTATTATTCCTGACGCTGAGGAGCTATCTCTGGACGGAAAGACGGTCGTTGTTCTATCCGTAAAAGAATTTCCCGTTAAGCCTGTTGCCATCCAAGGTCGATATTATAGGAGAATATTGAAGTCAAATCATCGCATGTCACCGGGTGAAATATCCGATCTGTATCTCAAAACATTTATTCACCAAAAGCCAGGAACAAACTGATCAATTTGATGTTTAAGGAAGCTGGACTAGTTGAAAAATATGGTTAAGGAATCAAAAGGATTATAAATGCTTGTAGAGCACATGGGGATTGCAAAGTTGACTTTGAAAATACTCAGCACGGCTTCAGGGTCGTCTTATCAAAAAGCATCAAAGATAGGTTGGGAGATAGGTTGGGAGATAGGTTGGGAGATAGACTTTCAATCAATGAGTCAAAGATTCTCTCTCTCTTAAGAGGAAATGCAGACATTACAATTTCCGGACTGGCAAAAACCTTGACTATCAGCACGACTGCAGTTGAAAACAATCTGTCAAAATTGAAATCGAAGGGAATTATTAAGCGAATAGGCGGGGACAAAGGCGGACACTGGGAAATACTCAATAAAGACGTTTCTACAAGGAGCTAACGGAGGAAAGGAAGGAAGGAGACAGGGAGATATAAACCACTAATTGACACTAACGGAACACTAACGAACTACAACTACGAAAGACATGGGAGAGAATTTGCCGAGTGGCGCTTTTCCTGTGCCACTCTGGACGGTCTGCGGAGCGCAGGACAAAACCGTGCGGCGGCTTTGCCCTGTGCCCCGGAACCATCCTGCGCCGATGTCTGTGACACGGCGCGGCAAATTCCATGATTCCATTTTTGATTTCCCTGCGTCATTTCGCGTGTTTCGTGGTTGGAATCCGGTTATTGTCAGTGACAAGTTAGTGCTTATTAGTGGTTAAAACCTTTCTTTCCT
>DYKV01000601.1 GCA_020722415.1 Anaerolinea sp. | reverse complement strand
GACCCCGGTTTTAGCCGCGCCGTTGGCAAATTGAACTCTTTTTCCGGTGGTTCAAACACATCCTCGGATTTAATCACCTTCTGGCTCTCTCCGAAAACGGACTAACCATACAGGTTTATTGCGCCCTCATCGCAAGCATGCTCATCACGCTCTGGACGGGACGAGGACCCACAAAAAGAACATTCGAAATGATATCCCTCCACTTCATGGGATGGGCCAGCGATGAAGAATTAATTCGGCATATTGAGAAGCTCAAAGCAAGCCCTTTAATCCCGCATGATTTTCAGAAAATAACGTCTTTGCCTTTTGCATCCATCATGACGATTGTGGTTGCTTTTTGCGGCGCCTCTCGGTATTACCTGCCGGGCAAAGCATATTGTGTGCCGAACAGTATTGGGACAGAGCCCTATTGTTTTGCCCTTCCAGGTGTTTTGCCGGGACAATCGCAGAGAGGTATTGGGGGAATTGGACAATGTCGGCGGGGAAGAAAAAATATTTGCTTTAAAGATCATCAAGGTATATACAAAAAGTATAGATGAGTGTGGAGGCAATGAAATGCAAACGGCAAAGTTATTTCAGAACGGGCGTTCTCAAGCGGTAAGGCTGCCTAAGGAATTCAGAATTCCTGGAAATGAGGTAAAGATATTCAAAAAAGGCAATCAGGTTATACTCGAACCCATAGCAACGACATGGGACCCGCTTTTTGAATCGCTCAATGAGTTTCCGGAAGATTTTATGAAGGACGGCCGCAATCAACCCGGCATGCAGGAAAGAGAATCTATCTGATGCGCTACCTGCTTGACACCAATATTTGCATATACCTCATAAAGAGATACTCGCCAGAAATTCTTGAGCGATTCCGTGAGCATTCACCGCAGGATGTTGCAATTTCCACAATCACGCTCTTTGAGCTTCAATATGGGGTTGAAAAAAGTCAATTCAGGCGACGTTCCGAGGATGCCCTTGACAAATTCCTTCTGCCATTGAACATAATTGACCTGGATCGTTCCGCCGCCGTTGAAGCCGCAGCTATTCGCGCCCAGCTTGAAAAGAAAGGGATATCCATCGGCCCTTATGATCTTCTGATCGCAGGTCTTGCCCGTTCACGAGATATGACGCTGGTGACGAGCAACACCAAAGAATTTGAAAGAGTTGCTGATCTGCATCTGGAAAACTGGCTATAATCAGGGACAGAAAGTCTTGGGGGTCAGGTCTTGCTTTTTGCCTTT
>DYKV01000600.1 GCA_020722415.1 Anaerolinea sp. | reverse complement strand
TTTCTTAGTACGTTTCTTTCTCTATCTTGCTTCAAATGACAGGTATCTCCTGCTGGCAACGCGGATACTGAAGTTACTTGTCTGTCTAAAAACTTTGTTCGTTCATTTTGCGATTATTGGTTAAATTGCGATTCACTGCATTGGCAAACGAAATATATTTTGACTCGGAGATTTCCCATTGATTAATGGTGTGTCGCTTAATTTTTGCTTTCTTGTCTCGATACGTTTGTTTGATTGAAAGTAAAACATCTCCTTTTCTATTATTACTATGCTGTTCGTAAATCTCAATCATTGGATGTACAGTTTCATCTTCCGAGACTGCTAATTCGCTTATTTCCTGTAAACCGCTGCCTTCTAAGTAGAATAGCAGTTTATCTTTTCTTTCGAGTGGTACAGCACAAATTTGTTTCGGTAGTGGTGTGTACCAATCATGAGCACTTTCGCTAAATGCTCGCTTGCCAACGTCATAACCTATCCAAGCAGGTGGGGCTAAAAAGAATATAACCTCTAAAAACCAATAAAGCCATGCCCAGATAGATTTTAGTGTGAAACTGAATGAGTGAAGCGGCAACCCATATTCTGCCCAATAATTGGTGTAATTATCACCTTCTTTAGCTCGTAATTTCATGTACCCAAGAAAACCGCCTGAACCTGTTTCCTCCGTAAGGATTTTATCGAAATCGTCAGATGCTTTTTCTGCGGTTGCCTGAGTATTGTCTTGAACATTACTTATGAATTCATTCCGAAGTATCAAGAACGGTGTGCCATAATAAGCAAGAGCAACAAATATTCCAGTTATCACTCCCATTGAAGCAGCAATCACCGAGTGACGCACTTTAGCAAACTGCAACAACTTATAATAAGCAATCATTGTTGCGCCACCAATAACAAGCGGGAAAAAGAAGAGGCAGAAAATAAAGTAGATAACATAATAGGCTATTACACCTATCGCGGTACCAAGAATCGCAGATCCAATGAATAATAAAATTATTCCGAATATTGGAGTTCGATTTGGAGCAAGATATGGTTTCATGCGATAGAAGCCGTTTCAGACCTCGGAAGTCTTCCAGACTTCCGAGGTCTGCTGAATAACCAATTACGCGCGAATCCTCTCACCCTTCGGATCCCAGACAGGCGAGGCGATCACTTCCGCCGCCATGCGTTCGCCGAAGAACTCAATGGTCAGTTTCGTGCCGACCTTGCTGTACTCCATCGGCACGTAGGCATAGACGA
>DYKV01000599.1 GCA_020722415.1 Anaerolinea sp. | reverse complement strand
AAAGAGCGTAAACGCTTCTTTAAATCTGCCAACGACTTGCGCCCAAAACCGTCAATAGCCAATAGCGCCGCTTCACCCTGCGCCAAGCGTTCTAAAGCCTGACCAACGTTGGTGATACCAGCTTTGGCAAGCGCCTCAGTCGCCCGATTGCCAAGGTCAAGATCGGTTATCGGCCGCAAGGGGGAGACTCGGGCTGCTTCGCGGGCTTCTTTTTCGGCTTGGAATTGCTTACGAACCTCTAACTTGCGGTAGAAACGGTCTACTTGCCCTTCTGTGTCCACAATGCGCTGTTCACCGGTGAAAAACGGATGGCATTTGGAACATAGATCGGTATGAATGACCTTTTTGGTAGAACCAGTTGTCCATGTATTGCCGCATGCGCAGATCACTTGGGCATCTGGATAATATGTGGGATGAATATTTGCTTTCATTTTTCTTGTATCCTTTTAACCATTAAGCTGCCCATCAGGACAGCGTTTCCTGAGGAATAACACTAACCCGTTTGCGGTTATCGCGAATTGTCTCGTAAACCACGATTCCATCGCTGGTAGCAAACAGGGTATCATCTTTACCCAATCCTACGTTTTTCCCTGGTTTTATATGCGTACCGCGTTGGCGCACCAGGATATTGCCCGATAGGACAAACTCGCCGCTGTACACCTTAACACCCAGGCGTTGGGATTGACTATCGCGTCCGTTGCGGCTTGAGCCGCCACCTTTTTTGTGTGCCATATTAGCCTTCCTCTTCCTTTACAATCGAGTCGATTTGTAAACGAGTATATCGTTGCCGGTGCCCTGTTTTTACACGGTAGCGTTTTTTCGGTTTATATTTGAACACTACCACTTTCGGTCCCTTGATCTGTGCCTTTACCGTTGCCTGTACTTTAGCACCATGGACAAAAGGCATCCCGATTTCGACCCGGTCGTCTTCTGCCAGCAATAAAACCCGCTCTAAATCGAGCTGTTCGCCTTCTTCTGCAGGAAAGTGGTCTACGTCTATCGTGCCACCTTCGATGGCTTTAAACTGCTTGCCGCCATCTTCAATTATCGCATACTTCATTTCTCTCTCCAATCTTCACTTCTCCATTAGCCACGCGTTGCTTTCATCTTTTATCATGAAGCCCGCCTGATAACGGGGAAGTTGGGGATACGTAATTTTACCCCAGCGACCCGGCTGGGGCAGAAAGATATTATAATGAATTCCCTACAAAAGTGTCAAGTCCATAATCGGTTTT
>DYKV01000106.1 GCA_020722415.1 Anaerolinea sp. | reverse complement strand
GGATTTCTAGGTAAATTGAGAATTGCTGACGCATTACTGAAATGGTATCGATCCCCCCAAGGCTGATGGGTTTGACCAAAATTGATAATATTTTAATCCTCCTCATATCCATTGGGGTTGAGTGATTGCCATCGCCACGCATCCAGGCACATGTCATCTAGACTGCGTTCTGCCCGCCAGCCGAGTTCTCTATTAGCCCGACTGGGGTCGGCAAAGCTGATTGCAGCATCACCCGGCCTTCGTCCCACAATTTGATAAGGGATTGGCTTTCCGCAAGCGCGTTCAAAGGCATGCACGATTTCTAAAACACTATACCCCTGACCGGTGCCAAGGTTATACGTGTAGACACCTGGTTTATCCAGCTTCTTCAGTGCCTGCAAATGCCCTAAAGCCAGGTCTACCACATGGATATAATCGCGAATTCCAGTTCCATCTGGTGTGGGATAATCATTTCCGAAAACCCTTAGGTAAGGCAGCCTGCCTACTGCAACCTGTGTAATGAATGGAAAGAGGTTGTTCGGGATACCATTTGGGTCTTCCCCAATTCGTCCTGATGGATGTGCCCCAACCGGGTTAAAATAGCGTAAAAGCGTGATCTGCCAGGCAGGATCGGATACATACAAATCGCCTAAGATTTGTTCAATCATTGCCTTACTATGACCGTATGGATTGATTGGGGAAATCGGAAAATCTTCACGGATGGGCATTTTGTCTGGAGAACCATAGACAGTGGAAGATGAACTAAAGACCAATTTACGCACCGCATGGGCTTGCATGACCTGACAGAGGACGATCGTTCCATAAACATTGTTTTCATAATATTCCAATGGAATCTGAACCGATTCACCCACCGCCTTTAATCCGGCAAAATGTAAGACTGCATCAATTGTAAAACGACGGAACACCTCATCTAATTTACTCCGCTCTCGTAAATCCGCTTTGATAAATTCAATTTTCTTGCCAGTGATTTCTTCTATACGCTGGATGGCGGTGATTTTGCTATTGCGCAAGTTATCCACAATTACTACCTCGTAACCAGCGTTCAATAATTCCACACAAGTATGACTGCCGATATAACCGGCGCCTCCGGTAACTAATATTTTCATGGGATTCCTCGTATTCGGAGAAAGATAATAAAAGCGGTCAGCAACACAAAAATGCCCAATACCCCCAATGCGGCGACAAAGATCTGCCCAGATTCACGTTGATCTGCGATGTTAAAATTGGGGAAAACGCCTTCCAATTTAAGGCGTGGTCCAGCAAACCAAGCGAATAAACTGCCGCCAATCAAACCCCCAATATGCCCCCAGTTGTCAATGCCGGGTGAAAGCCCAATAATCAGGTTTATACCAGCGATGATGATTACATTGGTCAATATCCGTCGAGCTTGGTTGCCGAGTAGTTTTTTATTCTGATAAGCAAAAACTATTTCGGCGCCTAATAATCCAAAGATAGCGGTGGATGAGCCCAGAGAATAGGCTGATGAAAAGATGAAAGAAACTACATTGCCGGCGAAACCACCCAAGATATATAAGGTCAAAAAACGGAGATGGCCATAACGTCCTTCCAAGGAAGGACCGAATAGGTATAAGGCATACATATTGAAACCGATATGCAGAATTGAGCCATGGAGGAAGATGGGGGTGAATAAGCGCCAGAGTTGCCCTTGGATAATCTCATTATTGGCTTTCATGCCTAAATTGGCAATGATATCCTCTCCATAAAGCACCTGACTGCTATATTGGAGGAAAAAAATAAAAATTGTAAAACCCATGATGATATAGGTAACAATCGGTTTTACTTGTGGGTAGGATACCTGTGCGATTTGTGGTTGAGGAGGTTGTTGCATCTCGGGCGGTGGGGGTGAACCATTTCCCGCCGTGGGTTGATTTAAACTCATGGAATTCCTTTCTGTCGAGAGACGCGATGATGTTCTGCTTCGATAATGGCGATTATCACGTCTGCCGTCCGTTCGAGCTGACCATGACGGTTCACCACCCAATAATCGAAGGATTTAAGCTGGCGAAATTCTAATGCAGCAGTTTGTAGACGCAGACGCAATGCCTCTCTGGCTTCGGTGGAACGGTTCTCTAAACGTTCTGCCGCTTCGGAAGGATCTTCGGCGCTGATAAAAATAAGCACCGCTTGGGGGAATTGTTTTCGCAGGGTTAATGCACCTTGAACATCCACCCGCAGGATAACATCCTTCCCACTTGCCATTGCGTTGGTTACTTGTTGGCGTGGTACACCTTTATATTCTCCATATACTAAAGCGTATTCAATTAATTCTCCTCTAGCGATCATCTCCTCGAACTGTTCTTTGCTGACAAAGGTATAATCTACTCCGTCAATTTCATTTGGCCGCTGGGCGCGGCTGGTAGCAGTTACCACAAAGTGAAAAGGAAGACCCCGGGCTTGCAATGCTTTGATAACACTGTCTTTCCCCGCTCCAGATGTGCCGGAAAGGACAACTACCAAGGGTTCATGGGTTGGAATCATTGGCAAACTCATTGTAACCTGATTATAATTTTAAATTACAGAAATGTGTTTGGAGGTTTTAGAATGCCGACCTATCAATATCGTTGTTTGAATTGTCATAAGCGTTTTGAGATTTTTATGACTTATAGTGAATATGGAACCCGCCCAGTACATTGCCCCTATTGTCAAAGTGAACTTGTTGAGCGGAGAATTGGTCGGATTCGGGTGGCAAAATCAGAAGATAGCCGCCTGGAAGACCTTGCCGATCCGAGTGCACTAGCCGGCTTAGAGGATGACCCTAAAGCATTAGGAAAAATGATGCGGAAGATGGGCAGCGAACTAGGCGAAGAGCTGCCGCCAGAATTTGATGAGGTGGTGGATCGCTTGGAAGCTGGGCAAAGCCCTGATGAGATCGAGAAAGCGCTCCCCGATCTCGCCAATGCCGAGGGAGACGGGATGGGGAGTACGGATTTTGACGAACTTTAGGATGTGCCTAAACGTTGCAGCACAATCTGGCGCACATCATTCTGTACCTGAGAGAATGGTCGAGCAGCATCCACAATGACCCACCGGGCTGGCTCTTGGCGAGCCATCTCCAAATAGCCAGCGCGTACCCGCCGGTAAAATTCTAACTCATAAGTGTCCAGGCGATTAACTTGACCGCCGTGCTCACGGCGCTGTAAGCCGATCTCAACATCCAAATCCAACAGGATAGTCAGATCGGGTTTTAAGCCATCTGTTGCAAAGCTAATTAACGAATGTAGTTGATCAAGTTCAATATTTTGATAACCATAACCTTGATAGGCTATAGTCGAATCGGCATATCTATCACACAATACAATGTATCCATGGGCAAGGTGCGGTTTGATCAGCTCTTCCACCAATTGTGCCCGCGAGGCTTGAAACAGGAGTATCTCGGTGCGTAATTGCATCATCGAATTTGCCTGGTTGGCGAGGATCATGCGAATTTGCTCACCGATGACTGTGCCCCCCGGCTCGCGGGTGAGGATGACTTTATGTTGCATCTTTATCAGATAGTCAGCCAAATGCTGAATTTGGGTTGATTTTCCACAGCCCTCTGATCCTTCAAAAGAAATAAAAATTCCGGATTTTTCCACAAATTACCCACAAGGTGATAAATTTTTATAGACAAAGTTAACTGAATAAACAAGATCGGTCAGTTTTCGATTGTCAACGAATTCCTAAAATTTGGCATATTTGCTCCATGCTTCCATTCCCGTGAAATTTCTTCATGGCATTATAGTGCTAATTTATCCATCGCGAAAGATGCGCACTCGCCGATTGGGTTCTTTCCCATAGGAATGAGAGATGAGGTTTGCCTGCCGAGCCATTTGATGTTGCAACCGCCTTATGGAAGCATTCGCGGGCGACAACTCTACCCAGCGTTCCCCATTTAAAACCGCCTCGATAGCTGCCTGGGTTTCATACATATAGCTGCTTTCATCATTGTAATCTGTAATATCCACCGGAAGATTATATAAATCCGAGAGGAATTGCTGCATTTGATTGACGGTATTTGCCCGAAGCACATGGATAGGTACATTGCGATGTTCTGCATCCACAATAATATGTTGCCGTTTCCGGAAATATGCTCGCAAAGTAACTAACACATCAGCTTGGGAGGGTTCATTCACCAATATGATCGGGACACCCAAACGACGGGCTGCTTGAGACAAGCGATTGCGGGCAACCCCATAAGGGTAGATTTTGAGAGTTGGCAGCGCTTCGCGGGTCGTTTTTTCAACGCCATTTGCGGCCTTACCTTCAGCAGCCTCTGTTGTCATTGTATTTGTTTCATAACCATTCAGTTGGCGGCGGTAACCTTGCTGGGAAGATTGTCGGAGAGGATAAGTCCGCAATGGAGGAGCTGCTTTTTCAATATGGATATTTCCCAGTTCATCGCGTGAGCGGATTTCGGGGGGTAATGGATAACCGCGTAACAAGGCGTCTACCGAAGCAGCGACATCTTGGTGGACCGCAAGCCGATCGCGGGTTTGAATCTCAATCAAGACATCAAATGTGGGCGGTGAGCGCCGCTCTAGAACCGTTTTCTGGGTACCCCGTCGGCGCGCTTCTTCATCGGATAAAGTAACCGATTCAATTCCACCCACTAGATCCGATAAGGTGGGGTTAAGTAGGAGGTTTTCTAGAGAATTGCCATGAGCTGTGCCAATTAACTGAACGCCTCTTTCGGCAATTGTCCTAGCTGCTGCTGCCTCGAGCTCGCGACCGATCTCATCAATAACGATTGCTTCGGGGTTGTGGTTTTCAACTGCTTCGATCATCACCTCATGCTGCAGGGAAGGTGTGCTGACTTGCATCCGGCGCGCTCGTCCCACGGCTGGGTGGGGCACATCGCCATCTCCCCCGATCTCGTTGGAGGTATCAACGATCACGACCCGCTTGCTTTCGGCTAAAATGCGGGCAGCTTCGCGTAGCATGGTGGTTTTTCCAACGCCGGGACGTCCAAGGATAAGCAAGCTGCGACCACTCTCGATTAAATCTTTGATGATGTCGGTGGTGCCATACACAGCCCGTCCAACCCGACAAGTTAGTCCAACTATATGACCACGGCGATTACGGATCGCCGAGATGCGATGGAGTGTGCGTTCTATCCCAGCCCGGTTGTCGGCATCAAAAGCGCCAATCCGTTCCACCACATAATCCAGATCGGCATGGGTTACTTCTTGCTTGCGCAGGATGATTTCGCGATCAATGAACCGAGCGGTGGGTACACGACCCAAATCCATGATTACTTCTAACAGATCATCACTATGGTTAGCTTCTCTAACCGCATCAGCAATGCTGGGCGGAAGTACATTTAACAACGCTTGTAAATCATCGGTAATTTTTAATTGAGTCATCTTACGAATGTCTATTCTCCGAATGCGCAAAAGGAGCTGAGATCTCCGCCTGCCCACCCTCTAAGCTGGGGATAGCGAGTGACCGCAATGCTCGTTGGGTGATTGCCAGATGTTTTACCATCACGGCTTGGCGAGGACCGGCCTCAGCACCAAAATCTTCTAGGATTGGCTCGAGCCAAGATTGATAGGAACGAACGCAGATAAAAACCGGCCGAGAAAAGCGGTAGGGTAAAGCCCTCACCAATCCGCTGAGTACTTCGGGCAAGTCTTCGAGATCGGGATGGATGAGTGGTTGGAGCCAAATGCCGCTATGTCCGTAATTTGGCTCTACATAACCCATGACCTCATTATTCGCTTTATACACCATACCAATGGCATGGTTGGAAGGGAACGGCTCCACTTGCTGAACCAATGGAGGAACAATATTGTAATAAAGCGAGCGCACAGCCAAGATATCTTGGTCTTCTACCATCCGCCAGGAGGGTTGTTTTTCATTTTGAGAATCAACGTCTTTCATTTGCCACACGCGTTGGCGGCAATAAACGGCATAGCCAGCGCTGCGCAAACTCTCATACGCGGCAGCGTTCTCGTCAATATCGGCTAAGATCCGCAGGATACCTTGTTCGATGAGTTGGGCAGAAAGAAATTCCAGCAAAGGAGTTAGTGTACTGCTATGGATCGCTTTTTCTGGCATTAGAAAAGTAAGTTGGGCAAGTCGGGAAGCTGGTAGCTGCATCACTTGACCAATCAAGGGTAACCGGTCGCGATCTTCTGGAATGGTAATAGAAGTGAAGACATCCCTTGCCGGTGACAAAGTTGAAATCATTGCGCTGGGAAGCGAAAGGCGCCCCCGCGTCAATAACCAAGCACTGTTGAGGTAAATACAATCTTTGCGAAAACGGTGCAATGCCGGAATGTCTCGCCAACCAAACAGACGGGTACTCATGATTTTAACCAGCAGCCGGTTAGGTCGCCTCAGTCAACCAACTGCCCAGAGTTTTACTCCTTTGCACCAGCTAATCGCAGAAAATAGCGGTGGAAACGGTCGTCGGTGGTTAATTCAGGGTGAAAAGAGGTGACGAGTAATTTCCCTTGTTGAGCTGCAACAATTTTGCCATTCTCTAATTTTGCCAGAACATCTACACTTGAGCCAACACTGCTAATCAGCGGTGCCCGGATAAATACTGCATGGAATGGAGCGTCTTCTGGGCTAACGGTTTTCAGCGCCGGCACATCCAGATCTACTTCAAAGCTCTCCACTTGACGGCCGAAAGCGTTGCGTTCCACCTTGATATCCATCAATCCTAAAAGGGGCTGTTGGCGGTGGGCATCTTTCGAGAGGAAGATTGCCCCAGCACACGTTCCCCAAATTGCCTTTTGCTTGCCAAACTGGCGCAATGGTTCCATCAATTGAAAATCCACCGCTAACTTGCCGATTGTGGTTGATTCACCGCCAGGGATAATAATCCCAGCTAGTGTTTCAAGTTGATCGGGTAAGCGTACTTCAACTGCTTCTACCCCTAATCGGCGAAGGACGGCGATATGTTCATGGAAATCACCTTGTAAGGCTAAGACGCCGATGCGCATTAATTTACCAGCCACGACTAGCGATTAATTCCTCTTCTGGAATGGATGATATTTGGCGACCGACCATTGGTTCACCTAAATTACGGCTTACTTCTGCCAGGATATACGGGTCATTGTAATGGGTGGTGGCTTTCACAATTGCAGCTGCCCGGCGAGCTGGATCGCCAGACTTGAAGATCCCGGATCCGACAAAGATCCCATCCACACCTAATTGCATCATCAAGGCAGCATCGGCAGGGGTTGCAATTCCACCCGCGGCAAAGTTCACGACCGGCAGACGACCAAGCTGGCGAGTTTCCATGACGAGTTCGTAAGGGGCACCGATTTCTTTTGCATAGCTCATTACTTCTTCCTCTGCCATGGTCTGCAAACGCCGAATCTCACCTAATACTGCCCGTGCATGGCGTACTGCTTCGACTACATCGCCCGTACCAGCTTCACCTTTGGTACGGATCATCGCTGCACCTTCACCGATCCGGCGCAATGCCTCACCCAAATTGCGGCAGCCACATACGAATGGCACTTTGAAGAGATGCTTATTGATATGGTGGGCTTCATCGGCTGGGGTTAACACTTCAGATTCGTCAATGTAATCAACCCCAATAGCTTCGAGGATTTGTGCTTCAACAAAATGTCCGATGCGACATTTCGCCATAACCGGAATTGATACGGCATCCATAATTTTAAGAATTAATTCGGGGTCGCTCATGCGAGCCACACCGCCATGGGCGCGTATGTCAGCTGGAACCCGCTCTAATGCCATCACTGCGACCGCGCCAGCATCCTCGGCGATCCGGGCGTGTTCTGGCGTGACCACATCCATAATCACCCCGCCCTTGAGCATTTGGGCTAGCCCTTTTTTAACTGTAAATGTTGCCACTTCTTTTTCCATAATCTTACCTCCAGAGCCTTCAGACTCATATTCATTACTTGTTTCGGTATTAATTCTACCACTAGCTGAAAACCTTGACAATTGTCTTGTTCGTTTAAGGTTTTTCACTA
>DYKV01000598.1 GCA_020722415.1 Anaerolinea sp. | reverse complement strand
ATTCATGCAATCCTTTAAAATTGTAAAAACGAGTGAGGTGTTCGTAAATAAGGTGCAAAATTTTTTCTGGTATGGGTGAATCTAAGTCCTCGCCAATTCCTGCCAAGGCACTTAATCCCAAACTGAACTGCTGATAATTTTGGTCACGCGCCCACTCAAATAATGACACAAATAGAAATTCCATGACGCCGTTTGGCGCATTCTTACGCCGACGCATCAAATCAATCCCGGCTTCTTTTTTCTGGGATGTCGTCAGCACATTCGCAAATGCGCTTATCTCGCCTTCTGGTGACAGGCAAATCATCACATGTTCAGAACGAATATATTCTTCATCGAACCATCCCACTGAAAAACGCATCTCTGTCCCATGCATCAAAGCCAACCATTCACTACTGATAGATTGCAATTCATCCAAATACTCGGTGGAAATGGAAGGTTCCAGCATAACTGCTTGGTAATTTAAGCGCCGCAATTTATTGACCGCTGTCCGCAAGGATTTATTTTCGCCCCCATCCAGAGTAAAGGAATCTAATTCTACAATCGCTTCAGACCCTATACAGAGTATTTCATATCCGCATTGTGCATATTCTTCTAAATAATCCGCAGTGGTTTGATAATAAGCGGCGATCCAATCATTCTTTGTGCAAAACTGTTGAAATTCCCGAATAGCTTTCAACGCATCCTCTGCGGGACCGATCGGATCTCCTAAAACCATTGCCCCTCGTCCTTTTACCACATAAGCTATCACCGAACCGCCATTACTGAAGAAATAGGATTTGTCCTTTAACAAACAGATGCGGGATAAACTCGTTTTCCCGTACACTTCAATGATCTGACGTGCCCGTTGTCTTTCTTCTTCAGTGGCGGCTTGGCGAACTAATACTGGACGGGCTAATAAATAAAAACTGTACGAATAACTTATCAAACATAATCCGTAAACCGAATCAATAAAATACCGTCCATAACTTGTGCTGGCTTGGATTTCAGGCGGTGACAAAAAGAATGCCATGTATAAAGCTTGCGTTATGGCTGTGATGAGGTCAAAATGGGTTTGGAAATGATGAGTAAGAAAATAAAATCCGCTCGCACTATACGCAAGGACAAAGAGAAATGCCAGCGCTAGAGTGCGAAGGCCTTGATAAATCGAGGGGGGATCGGAAAGCGCATAAAATAAATTCCTGCTCAAGATCAAAAGGAAAAAAAGGAGAGCAGCAAGGACGGCTTCTTCATAATTTAGATTTTT
>DYKV01000105.1 GCA_020722415.1 Anaerolinea sp. | reverse complement strand
TTGGGGCATGGTGATATGCTGGTTATTGGTGATGCTGGTTTACCAATCCCACCAGAAACACAACGGATTGATCTTGCCCTAACGAAAGGTGTGCCGGGGATTATTGAGACACTTGATGTGATATTGAGTGAAATGCAGGTAGAAAAGGCTATCATAGCGAGGGAAACAGCCGATAAAAGCCCCCATATTCAGGAGGTAATCGTGCGCAGATTACCCAATGCAATGATCACGGCAGTTTCGCATGAGGAATTAAAACAGCTTTGCCATCAGGCGCGGGCAGTGGTGCGGACGGGTGAGTTCACCCCTTATGCCAATGTTATTCTGGTTGCGGGGGTTGTGTTTTAACTATGGAAAAAACCGCTTCGCGACAAGCTATACGTTTATTTTTACAACGTTACGGCTTATTGCTCTCCTATGGGCTGGTTGTGCTGGTGCTATCCTTGCTTTCTCAGCGGTTTCTCGGCATATCCAATCAGATTAATATCCTACGGCAAGCTTCGATAAATGCCATTGTCTCAATCGGGATGACGCTGGTAATCTTGACCGGTGGAATTGACCTTTCGGTTGGCTCGATTTTAGCGCTCTCGGCAGTGATTTCAGCCGCTTTGATGAAAAACGGGCTAGCCGTTCCCTGGGCAGTGTTGACTGCGTTTGCTATCGGCGCTGGGCTGGGATTGATCAATGGCTTGATGATCACCCGTGGGCGTATTCCACCTTTCATTGCCACATTGGGTATGCTAACCGTGGCGCGTGGCCTAGCGCTAATGTACACCCAGGGACAGCCAGTAACCGGATTACCACCTTCTTTCCGTTACATCGGAGCTGGCACGCTCGGATCCCTGCCAATGCCGATTGTTGTGGCAGCAGCTACCTTTATTGCGGGAATTATTTTGTTACGGCAAACCCGTTTTGGGGAATACATATACGCCATTGGCGACAATGTTCAGGCAGCCCGGTTAGCTGGCGTGCCAACCGAACGGGTGGTAAATCTAGTATATGCGTTCTCTGGATTTTGTGCGGCTTTAGCGGGTTTGGTGTTGATTGCCCGTTTAGATTCTGCTCAACCGGTTATTGGCCAGGGATATGAGTTCAACGCCATCGCGGCAGTCGTTGTGGGAGGTACGAGTTTTTCCGGTGGAGAAGGGGGATTACCAGGCACATTGCTTGGTGCTCTTTTGATTGAAACTCTGGACAACGGCTTGAATTTGCTGAACGTATCCGCGTTATGGGAACAAGTCGTCAAGGGCGTGGTCATCGCTTTGGCGCTTTTGCTCTATAAGGCTATCGGACGTTAGTCCTTTAGGCATAATGTCTTTTTTTGAATGGAGGTGCTCGGAAGAAAATGAAGTTAAACTCAATTGATTTACTATCCATCAAAATTTTATGATTTAGGAGGATTAGCCATGAAAAGAAGTAGGTTTTTTGTCAGCTTTTTCTTATTGATCGCCCTCATATTGAGCGGGTGCGCGCCAAAAGCAACGCCAACTGTGGCACCAGAAACGCAAGCCCCGCCTGAGGGAGAGATCACCCTTGGATTAGTTTTGTCCACGTTGAACAACCCATTCTTTGTGTCCTTGCGGGATGGGGCACAAAAAGCTGCCGATGCGGCCGGAGTGAAGCTGATCGTGGTGGATGCACAGGATGATTCAGCCAAGATGGTAGCCGGCATTGAAGATCTGATCAGCAAGAAGGTGTCAGCGTTATTGATCAATCCAACCGATGCAGATGCGGTGGTGCCAGCGATTCAGAAGGCGAACGAAGCGAACATTCCCGTGTTCACGGTGGACCGCGGAGCAAGCGGCGGCACCGTAGTGTCGCACATTGCGTCAGATAATGTGGCCGGCGGCAAGATGGCGGCTGAGTTTCTCTGCCAGGCAATAGGAGGCAAAGGTAACGTGGTTGAGTTGCAGGGAATCGCCGGTACATCAGCGGCGCGCGACCGAGGCCAAGGGTTCAATGACTATATGAGCGCAAACTGCAAGGATGCAAAGATCGTGGCGCAGCAAACGGCAAACTTCAACCGCGACGAAGGATTGAAGGTCTTCGAGAACATACTGCAGGCACAGCCAGACATCGCAGGAGTATTTGCCCACAATGACGAGATGATCCTTGGTGCAATTCAGGCGGCAGAGGCTGCCGGACGGACCGGAATTGTGTTCGTCGGCTTCGATGCAATTGACGATGCAGTCCAAGCAGTGAAGGATGGTAAGCTGGCTGCAACCGTTGCCCAACAGCCCGCCTTGATGGGGCAGTTGGCTGTAGAGACCGCAGTAAAGTACCTCAAAGGTGAAAGCGTTGAAGCGTTTATTCCAGTTGCATTAAGTCTGGTTACGGCGGATTCTTTGGGTGTGACTCCAGCAAAACCTGAAAAAGAATTCACCCTTGGATTAGTTTTGTCCACGTTGAACAACCCATTCTTTGTGTCCTTGCGGGATGGGGCACAAAAAGCTGCCGATGCGGCCGGAGTGAAGCTGATCGTGGTGGATGCACAGGATGATTCAGCCAAGATGGTAGCCGGCATTGAAGATCTGATCAGCAAGAAGGTGTCAGCGTTATTGATCAATCCAACCGATGCAGATGCGGTGGTGCCAGCGATTCAGAAGGCGAACGAAGCGAACATTCCCGTGTTCACGGTGGACCGCGGAGCAAGCGGCGGCACCGTAGTGTCGCACATTGCGTCAGATAATGTGGCCGGCGGCAAGATGGCGGCTGAGTTTCTCTGCCAGGCAATAGGAGGCAAAGGTAACGTGGTTGAGTTGCAGGGAATCGCCGGTACATCAGCGGCGCGCGACCGAGGCCAAGGGTTCAATGACTATATGAGCGCAAACTGCAAGGATGCAAAGATCGTGGCGCAGCAAACGGCAAACTTCAACCGCGACGAAGGATTGAAGGTCTTCGAGAACATACTGCAGGCACAGCCAGACATCGCAGGAGTATTTGCCCACAATGACGAGATGATCCTTGGTGCAATTCAGGCGGCAGAGGCTGCCGGACGGACCGGAATTGTGTTCGTCGGCTTCGATGCAATTGACGATGCAGTCCAAGCAGTGAAGGATGGTAAGCTGGCTGCAACCGTTGCCCAACAGCCCGCCTTGATGGGGCAGTTGGCTGTAGAGACCGCAGTAAAGTATTTGAAGGGTGAAACGGTGGAAGCTTACATACCAGTTGCCCTCTCGTTGGTGACAAAGTAAACTACTGAGTGGTTGGATTGCGGATTGCCTAGGAGCGATCCGCAATCCATTTTTTGAAGTGGACAGGTATGAAACCTAGACTGAAATTTGAACACATTTATAAAGCTTTTCCCGGTGTACAGGCTGTGCGGGATTTTTCCTTAGAAGCGCAATCAGCGGAGATACTGGCTTTAGTTGGCGAAAATGGAGCGGGGAAATCAACGCTAATGAATATTCTCAGCGGAGCTATACTAGCTGATAGCGGCAGGATTTTCTTGGATGGGGAAGAGGTGATGATCGATTCGCCCCGCCGGGCATTGGAATTAGGCATCACTATGATCCATCAAGAGCTGGCGTTGATTCCGCAAATGAGCGTGGGGCAAAATATCTTTCTGGGTAGAGAGCCCCGCCTTTCAACTTTACGAGCAATGGTGGATTGGAAAGAGCTTTACCGACTAGCTCAGCAGGAACTCGATCGGCTTGGCTTAAAGATTTCAGCCCGGGACCTCGTACAAGACCTAACCATTGCTCAAAGGCAAATGGTGGAGATCGCCAAGGCACTATCCTATAAGGCACGGTTGATTGTACTGGATGAACCAACCAGTGCACTTTCAGAACGAGAGATAGAGACGCTGTTTGACCTAAT
Source organism: Anaerolinea sp. (assembly GCA_020722415.1). Classification (GTDB taxonomy): domain Bacteria; phylum Chloroflexota; class Anaerolineae; order Anaerolineales; family UBA4823; genus UBA4823. The sequence continues at coordinate 4,272 of DYKV01000105.1, read as the reverse complement.
GCGCTCCCTCCGCCAACATGGAGTGACGCTAATCTTTATCTCCCACCGCTTGGAGGAAGTCTTTGCGGTAGCAGACCGCATTGCGGTGATGCGGGATGGGCAATTGATTGGTGTAAAAGCGGCTAACGAGATTAGCCGAGATGAAGTTGTAGAGATGATGGTAGGTCGGGAGTTGAAGGAGTTCTTTCCGAAAGCAAATGTGCAACGAGGCGCGCTAGTTCTCTCTGTTCGAGGTTTGAAACGGGGGAAAAACTTAAGAGGGATTAACCTAGACCTTTATCAAGGGGAAATTGTTGGCGTTGCCGGTTTAGTTGGTTCGGGGCGCAGTGAACTTGCCCGGGCGATTTTTGGAGCTGATCGTGTCGAGGCTGGAAAAATATCGTTAAATGGGAAGGAAATTCAGCTACACAAGCCTGAAGACGCTATTCGCCTGGGGATTGGTTTTGTTCCTGAAGACCGTAAAGCACAAGGGTTGTTTCTAGGACAAAGTGTGCGATCGAATATAGTGATTAGTTTGTTAAACCGGATCTCGCAGCTTGGCTTTATTCGCTTTAAGTTGGCGGATGAACTTGTTGAAAAAATGATACGCCAATTAAATATCAAGACTCCCTCGGTGCAACAAAGAGTGAGAAATCTTTCAGGCGGAAATCAACAAAAGGTGGTGATTGCGCGCTGGATGTCGCTCAACCCCAAGGTCTTGATACTGGATGAACCGACGCGCGGGGTAGATGTGGCAGCGAAAGCAGAGATCCACGCTCTGATCAGCAAGCTAGCTGGGCAAGGTGTCTCAATTTTGATGATTTCTTCAGAATTGCTAGAAATCTTGGGGGTTAGTGACCGTATTTTAGTTATGCGGGAAGGCAATATAACAGCCGAATTTAGCCGGAAAGAAGCCACGCAGGAAGCAATCATGCGGGCGGCAACCGGTCAGGTTGATAACCAAAGATTATCCTTGCAATCCCAAACGGTGTAGGGAGGAAGAGAACATGGCAGTCCAAGCGCAAAATAATTCTATCCCCTCTCGAGGGCTTGTCTACTTCCGCAAAAGCAGTGTTTTTGTCATCTTATTGGTAATACTAGGCATTCTTGCCTTGCTCTCGCCGGATTTTTTTACGGTATCAAACCTGACAACGGTGGCTTTACAGACCTCGTTGATCGCCCTGGTGGGAATTGGGATGACATTGACAATTATTACGGGAGGAATTGACCTCTCGGTGGGTTCGGTGGCAGCTTTATGTGGGGCATTGGCTGCTGGGTTGGCAGTGCGGAATCATCTGCCAACCTATCCTTCTATGTTGATCGCCCTGGTTGTTGGGGGTATGTTAGGAGGCATCAATGGCGCAATGGTTGTCTGGGGGCGGATTCCCCCATTTGTAGCAACATTGGCAATGATGGCGGCTGCGCGTGGTTTAACGTTAGTCTACACGCAGGGGCGCCCAATTGCGGGTTTGGATAAGGCATTTACATTTTGGGGAAGTGGGACTGTTTGGGGAATTCCGATGCCAGTGATTATCTTATTTATCGTTGCTCTATTAGCTGCCTGGATGTTGACTCAAACGGTTTTTGGGATGCATATCTTTGCTGTTGGAGGCGGCGAAGAGACTGCCCGGCTGGCATCTGTAGCTGTTAGCAAGGTGAAATTGGGCGTTTATACGCTTTCCGGTTTGTGCGCCGCCTTGGCGGGTATCATTTTGACCGCTCGGTTATGGTCAGCACAGCCGAACAGCGGCGTGCTGATGGAGCTGGACGCCATTGCTGCAGCTGTGCTTGGGGGTACCAGCCTAGCCGGAGGCAGCGGTACGATCAGTGGGACAATTGCCGGGGCATTTATTATTGGTTCTTTGTCGAATGGGTTAAATTTGTTGGAGATCCCCTCCTATAACCAACAGGTGGTTAAGGGGATTGTCTTTATTGCGGCTGTTCTGCTGGATTACATATTGAAACGGCAGCGCCGGTAAAGGGTCAATCTATTTCATTAAGCAAAGGTAATCACTTTTAGCGATTAGCAATCAATGATTTGCTATCAGTGATTGGATAGTCCCACCTCAACCCCCCTCCAAAAAAAAGGGGGAAGAGATGCTCTGGGCTGACTATGGTTTGTAGTCAACGGTTGTTCGTCTTTAATGTTAGTGGTTGGCCGGATGTATTCATACAAGATTGGGAATCAGCTTCAATGGGAAACTCGCAAACGACGCAATTGCTCAAACAACCGCTTTTCTTCTTGAGTTAATTGTTGGGGTAACTGCACATTGACAGTGACATATAAATTTCCCCGCTGAGCCGGGTTTTTCACATTAGGCATGCCTAACCCACGTAAGCGGATCACCTTGCCGTTAGGTGTTTCGGGGGGAATAGTTAACACAACCTCCTTATCAATGGTTTTGACATTCACCTTACCGCCCAATAATGCTGTGTACAGATCCACATCTATGGTAGTCTTTAAATCATCGCCATCGCGCTCAAAGCGGGCATGGGAGGTCACTTCGATTTTTAGGTATAGGTCACCCCGTTCTCCGCTCGGAGTTGGCGCACCTTGGCCGCTCAAGCGCACTCTTGATCCGCTTCGTACGCCTGGGGGAATGCGCGCTTCGATCCGTCGTCCACCCTCAAATTGTAAACTGCGCGTCGTCCCATAAAATGCTTCCTCTAAAGATATTTGAACTGGATACTCCATGTCGCGGGGACGAGTTGCACTAGCGCGGCGGGTTTGGCGGCTAAATGGGCTGGCTGTTGTCCTCCCCATTCCGCCAAATAAAGCCTCAAAAAAGTCTGAAAAACCGCCAAAACCTCCCCCAAACATTTGCTCAAATTCTTCCGGGGAGACCGTGCGAGTGTAGGTTCCGCCAGCGCCCGGCTGGCTAGCCCATTGTGACCAATCGAAATCCTCCGGCCTTCCGCCGCTCCGCTCATATTGCTTCCACTGCGCACCAAAGCGGTCATATTTCTGCCTTTTTTCTGGGTCTGAAAGCACCTCGTATGCTTCATTAATCTCTTTAAATTTTTCCTCAGCGCTTTTATCTCCCGGATTGACATCAGGGTGGTATTTGCGGGCTAGTTTACGATAAGCCTTTTTAATTTCAGCTTCACTGGCATCTTTATTTACACCTAATATTTGATAATAATCTCGAAATTGCATAGTTTCTTATCACCTCTCTTGGGTGAATATAACAGAAAATTGTTAACAAAACCTTAGAGGGTTGATTGTACCCTACTTCTTCGAATGGAGTAAGGTGAAGTTATATATATTTCTAACAAAATATATTTGATAATCAAACATTCTTATCTTAGTATTGGCAATAACAAGACCTTAGAAATAAAGGAGATATGAAACATGATTTACCGAAGATATAGAATGCCGGCGAGGTGGCAAGAAATGGAACGTTTACAACGTGAAATGAATCGTATCTTCAACACCATGTATCCAACACGTTATGAAGTTGCTCCATCCTTTCCTGCAGTCAACTTATGGGTAAATGAAGGCGGCTTGGTTGTTACCAGTGAAGTACCAGGCATCAAACCAGAAAATATGGACATCAGCGTAGTAAACGAAATGTTGACCATCAGCGGGGAACGTCCGGCTGAGCAAATTGAGGGTGAAGCTCGTTATCACCGCCAGGAACGCGGTTGCGGTAAATTTGCCCGTACGATTCAATTACCCTTTGCTGTGGATGCAAACAGGGTTGAGGCAACCTTTAGCAATGGCGTCTTGCAGATTTCCTTGCCGCGCAAAGAAGAAGATAAACCGAAGAAAATTAAAGTTGTGACCAAATAAAAGGAGGTTGGATATGGCTGACAGCGAAAAAGTTCTCGATGCTGATAAGCAAGAAGTTACTCTAGAGGAAGGGACCGAATTGACCCGTGATCGCCGAACGTTTTTGCCGCGCACGGATATTTATGAAACAAAGGATGCGTTGGTATTAGTAATGGATATCCCTGGCGCAAATAAAGACGACATTGATATTACATTGGAAAAAAATGTCCTCACCGTGCATGCTTTGGTCGATCCCCAGGTTCTAGACGGGTACGCGCTGGCTTTGCAGGAATATGAAGTAGGTGATTATCAGCGTAGTTTCCGCCTATCAAATGAGATCAACCAAGATAAAATCGAAGCGGATTACAGTAATGGCGTTTTGCGGTTGACCTTGCCGAAGGCAGAGGCGGCAAAGACCAAGAAAATTTCTATTAGTAGTAAATAATCTGTTATATCCTCTGTTTTAAGAAGGCTATCCAGGTAAAGGCAGGATAGCCTTTTTTAGTAATTACTTTGACAAT
>DYKV01000597.1 GCA_020722415.1 Anaerolinea sp. | reverse complement strand
TCCTCCAGCTGAGGGGCGAAAAATGTGCACTTCATCTCCTTCGTGTAAAGGGGTGGTTAAATCGGGCTCGATTTGCCCATTGATTGAACAGGCAACTTTTTGATGGATTTCTAGCAAAGTCAATATATCTGCTAATGTGCTTGCGGGGGGTAGGGCAAGATTGGTAACTCCTCGCTTTTCGGGGGGAAGTTTTTCCCGTAGAGTTGAATAGAGATGGACGGTGATATTCATACTCTATTGCTTAACCTGATAGACCTCCGGATTCACGCAATGGGGTAACGGTTTATTTTCCAGTCCTGCCAACAGGTTTTGGCAGGCTAATTCTGCCATACGACGGCGGGTCTCCCGGGTAGCTGAGCCAATATGCGGTACGATTAGGCAATTTGGCAGGGTATAAAGTGGATGGTTGGCTGGCAATGGCTCCGGGTCGGTCACATCCAAAGCCGCCCCGCTGATCCAATTTTCCTGCAAGGCTTTCAGTAGAGCATCGGTTTGAACCACTGGTCCGCGGGAGGTGTTGATCAAAATGGCAGTCGGTTTCATCAGGCGTAATTGGTGGCTGCCGAACAACCCCCGCGTCTGCGAAGTGAGCGGGACATGAATGGAGATAAAATCACTTGTCTCCAAAAGCTCTTCAAATGGTTTCCAGGTGACATTCAAACGCTGCTCCATTTCTGAAGCCAAACGGGAAGTATCACTATAAATAACCTTCAAACCAAATCCCCGTGCCCGTTGAGTTACTGCTTGACCGATTTTTCCCATTCCCACAATTCCAAGGGTTGCACCGTTCAAATCCGCACCTAACCAACCGGCTGGTGACCAAGTTTTCCAACGCCCGCCGCGTGCATCTTGGCTGGCTTCGGGCAGCCGCCGCGCCATGGTCAATAACAAAGCCATTGCTAGATCTGCGGTTGCATCGGTCAGTACACCTGGGGTAAAACCAACTGGAATACCCCGCCGAGTGCATTCCGGAACATCAATGTTATCGTAACCAACTGCCATGTTGCTGACTACTCGTAAGGAAGGAGCTCGCTCTAATAAATTGCGATCAACCTTAATCGTCAACATACAGAAAATGCCTTCTGCTTGATCGAGATAAGCCTCCAAAGAAGGATCGAGATAGGTGGCATCCCAAGGCCCGCGCACGATCCGGCAATGACCTTCCAGGCTATGCAGCCATTCCTCCGGCAAACTATGGGTGAGGATCACAAGTGGAAGCTCAGAGGTACCAGTCATTGAGTTTTCTCCTTATTAA
>DYKV01000104.1 GCA_020722415.1 Anaerolinea sp. | reverse complement strand
GAAAGCATAGAGTTTTATAGAACAAATGTTTAATGTGACATTGTCAAAGTAGTTATATATTTATTGTAATGCTTACTACTAGCTTAATATTAAAGATCGCTGGTCATGATGAACAGCGGGCGCAGCTCGAAACTCTCGTATTGGGGGCGCAATCGGTCTTTGTTATAAAACTTCTCCACATCCACCATTTTCTTGCTGCTGGTGATAACCTCGATTGGCACATTATCATACCGTCCATTCTTCAATACCACAAGGCGGCCATGGATGCGGCGGAGGATTAAATCCAAAGCCAGATTACCATAAGCCATCGGCACAATCGAATCAATCGCATCCGGATCGCCGCCACGCACAAAATATCCCAACCTTTGGTTAATCACGTTGATCGGTTTGCCATTATTGTATTTAGGTGAAAGTTCTTTTAATCGGTTGGAAACTAGGTCACCAATGCCGCCCAATTTGGCATGTCCAAATGGATCCCTAGTCATATCCTCGAAGACCATCTCACCTCCTTCAAACATTGCGCCTTCCGAAACGAGAACCACTGCATAATGGCTCGGGTTTTGGGCGCGGTCATACGTTAGCAGTTCGGTAAGCCTTTCAATGTTAAATTTATATTCTGGAATAACACAGCGATTGGCAGCGCCAGCCATGGTCGGTAACATGGCGGTAAATCCCGCATAACGCCCAAAGACTTCCAAGACTAAAAAGCGCTCATGGGATCCGGCGACAGTGCGCAAGTTGTTGGTTAGTTGAATGGTACGGGTGACACAGGTGCTGAAGCCGATGCAATAATCGGTGCCGGGCACATCATTATCCATGGTTTTCGGAATCGCCACGACTTTAACGCCTTCCTGGTACAAGCGAACTGCATAACTCAGCGTATCATCTCCACCAATTGGGATCAGATAGTCAATATGGAGATATTCAAGATTTTTCAAGACTTCTTTGGTCAAGTCGTTCACTTCTTCTTTGTACTCATCTTTTAGGTGATCGGGGACATTGAATTTGGAAACTTTGGCTGGATTGGTGCGAGAGGAATGCAAGAAAGTCCCCCCTGTTCTCCCGGCGCGATTGACAATATCCTCGTCTAACTCCAGACAACATTCGCTATTGTCAGAGCCCTTCTCCCGCTTAATTTCCACTAGTCCAGCCCAGCCGCGCCTAATACCGATGACTTTATAACCTTCGCGAAGCGCTCGAATAGTCACCGCTCGGATAGCGGGGTTTAAACCAGGAACGTCACCACCACCGGTTAATATACCGATGACCCCTTTAGTTTTTGAATTAGCAGACATGGTCTTCCTCCTGAAAAGAATAATGCTCCAAAAATAATTGCACTAGAATAAGATACCAATCGTTTATTCTAACACGGTTTATCTTTTGTGGTTTCAGCCACTAAATTTCGAGTATCAAAGCGGATCATCAGATTTATTGAAAAGTATATACAGTTGAGTTGTTAGGCGCTTTACCGCAATGGCAAAGCGCAGCGAGTAATTCATGTTGATTGTAGCGCGGAATATCTTTCGCAAGTGAGGATAATCTAGAATATCATCCTGCCAACTGGTAAGACGAACGTTGTGTGAAATTCAAATCAACCGTAGCGAGCAATGCCTTCCGTAAGGAAAAGTGCCATAGTATATCTTCCCCAAGCCTTTATTGTACTGATGAGATTAATTTCCTGACAAATAACACTTGACGGCAAAAATTTATTTTGATATATTAATGCCAAATTAAATATGCTAGATACAGGTGCACCAATGCCCGGATGCATGGTGCATAACGGGGGAAGCTGGTGACCAAGATAAATTTTTAGGAAGTCCAGCACTGTCCCGCAGCGGTAGCGCAGCCTAATGCGAAGTCCGAATACCCGCCTGTATCTTGCTCGTCAACTTCCTCGCGGCAAGGGAGGCCGGGCAATCTGTGTGCATGTTTCCACACAGTTACCTACGAATAAGCCTCCCGCCCCTTAAAGGGCGGGATTTTTATTCCAAAGACGACCAACATCCAGCCGGTCGTCTTTTCTTGCACTCCTTGGCGCGCAGGGATGAGGCAGGCTGAAACCCTGTATTCGCAGGGAAAAGTAACTTAATTCATTATCCTTAGAAAGGAGTGTCCTATGTTTAATTGTTCTCTTCGTTCCCGCGGCTGGCATTTAAGGTTTATTTTGGTCATTTTATTAACTCTCCTCATCGCTGGACTGGTGTGGTTACCCTCCCCAACTAGAGCAGCCCCGGAGTCATCTGGTCAGGCTTATCTTGCGGTGCAGTTCAATGACCACGACCGTTTGGTTCGCACAATAAATTTCTCCACCACCATTTCGGGTCTGGATGCCCTTCTCCAGAGTGGATTATCTGTTGAGACTAAAGATTATAGTTGGGGTACCGCTGTCTGCAGCATCGAAGGGGTAGGATGCCCTCCCGACGATTGTTTTTGCGGTGGCAGTAATTTCTGGAATTATGAGTACTGGAACTTTGATAGCAACAGTTGGGAACATCATTCGATTGGTGCCAGCGGGTATAATGTATATAATGGAAATGTTGAAGGTTGGCGGTGGGGGGAATGGGGTGGAAAACCAATCCTACCTTGGCAGCAATTAAATTCAGCCCGTGAGGCTTTGATCTGGCTGCGTTCTCAACAAAATGCAGACGGTGGATTTGGCGGAAGCGATGTTTACAGTTCTTCTGAGTCGTTATTATCCATTGCATCTAACCACGAAAAAGCTGGGGATTGGGTACGATCGCCAGGGAACCAATCTTTAGCCGCTTATATGATGGCGAATGCGGCTGGCTATGCTAACCAATCAGCAACCCGGGTTGGCAAAGTGACTGTTGGTATCTCTAGCAGTGATACCTGTAAAACTCATAATTTGCTCGAGCCGTTGGATTTTTATAATAGCGCTACTGGCGCATTTGGAGATGATGCAGGGGCTTTAACCCAGGCATGGGCAATCTTAGGCACGAGAGCATTGAGCGAATCGATACCCACAGAGGCAATAAATTATTTACAAAACCTGCAAATAATTACAACTACCAATACAACCACTATTGGAGGGTGGGAATGGGATACAGGATGGGGTATGGACACAAATACCACTTCGCTCGCTATTCAAGCGTTGTTATCGGCTGGTCTAAATAATACGGATCCATCTATTCAATACGCTTTAAATTATTTTCACGCTGCTCAGAATAGTGATGGCGGTTTTCCTTTTTCTCTCACTGACCCTTCCAGTTCTTCTGACGCCGATTCCACAGCTTATGTCTTACAGGCGCTGTATGCTCTGGGCGAAGACCCTCTCTCAGATGCTTGGAAGAAAAACGGGGTTAGCCCGCTTGATTTCTTGATCAGCCTTCAATTAGATGATGGCAGTTATAAGTGGCAGTCATCTTATGGTTCTAATCTGCTGGCAACCCAACAGGCTATTCCGGCTTTACTCGGCCGAGCGATGCCATTTACCACCAGTGGCAGCCGGGATTGCTTGGATACATTCCTTCCCATAATTAGCAGATGAGTAGAAAATCCGGTTATATGCTCGCAAAGGATCTGCGTGATAGATGAAATCTGTTTTTCAAAATAAACACCTCCTTGCGTTTCTCTTGATGCTTCTCTTCCTTTGGTCTAGCTTTGCGTCCGCTCATAATGGGCGGGCGCAAAGCCCATTCCAGGTCGGGTTGGTGGTTCAAGTAAATGGACAGACTATCACCCGCTGTGTAACGCTCTCGGAAGACAAGCCGACCGGCTATGATGTGTTGAAGGATTCAGGCCTTGATCTGATTACTTCGATAGGCGGAATGGGGGTGGCGGTTTGCTCGATTGATGGGGTTGGTTGTCCGGCGAATGATTGTTTTTGCCAGAGTTATTCCGCGCCTTATTATTACTGGTCTTACTGGCACTTGCAAAACGATACTTGGACATACTCATCTTTGGGGGCATCTAATTATTTTGTCGCAGCACAATCGGTCGAGGGTTGGATTTGGGGCGATGGGAAAACCCCGCCGCCAGTCTTAAATTTCGCTTCCATCTGTAATCCCACTCCATCCCAGACGCCTAGTTATACACCAAGCAAAGCGCCTAGTTCAACGCCGGCACCGATTTATACACCAAGCAAAGCGCCTACTGAAACCCCCAGCCTGAAAAAGACCAGCACAGCATCTTCAACATCCTTGCCTACATTGACTAGCGTCAATGTCAATAGCTCTGCCACATCCACACCAACTGCCACTACCCCGCCTCCCCTAATCACTACTCCAACACCGCATATTTTCGCTGCCACTCCCAGCCTAACTCCTTCACCAACCATAACCCTTGCCTATGCCATCCAAGCTCTGGCGTCCTCCACATCGTTATCTTCGGGTACAACCCCGATTTCCCCTTCTCCCACGAAAGGTGTAAATTTCGATGCGATCTCACTGACTGCTACCGCGGTGGAATTAACCCGCCATCCTGCTCCACCTTCTTCTTCAGCAATGGATACACTTTCCCACCTAATTAAAATCGGTTTTGTGGCTTTCCTTGGGATGTTGGGTGGGGTACTAATTCTGCTCATCGGGGTATTACTGCGAAAGCCTAAATGATGAGAAAACCCTTAAATCGGTTTTCAGGTATATTAGTGGTGACATTTAGCACCTTGTTGGGGTTGTATTCTTTTATCTATCCTTTTCTCAATCCCAATTTGCAGCAAAATCCCTCCCCGGCTGGAATTCGGACGAGCGAATCACCGCTCATGTTTATCCTTATTCTAGGGATCAGCTTGTTAGGGTTGCTTTCCGAAGCGCAACAAAGCGCTTCATCTGCCCGCTTGGTTGCCTTAGCCGGCGTGTTAATTGCCGCTAATTCTGTTCTCCGCTTTATCGAAGTCGCCATCCCTGGGCCAGGCGGATTTTCCCCTATCTTCTTTTTAATCATCCTAAGTGGATATATTTTTGGGGCTCAATTTGGCTTTTTAATTGGAGCTTTAACACTGTTCGTTTCCGCGCTCATCACTGGGGGAATGGGACCTTGGCTGCCCAGCCAAATGTTTACCGCTGGCTGGGTTGGGATGAGCGCAGGGATCCTCGCCCCGCTGAATAAGAAACTGAATTGGGAAGAGAAGAAAGGAGAGATTATTGTATTATCCTTGTGGGGCGCATTGTGGGGGTTACTTTACGGCGCCATTATGAATCTCTGGTCTTGGCCGTTTATCAGTGGACCGGCCGATCAGTACTGGCAGCCTGGATTAACTTGGCAGATGACCTTAAAACGCTATGGGGTTTTTTATTTGGCGACCTCGTTAATCTGGGATCTGAGCCGCTCACTAGGGAATGTAATCTTTATTGGTTTATTTGGGAAGGCGATCTTGAAAGTCTTGCGCCGCTTCAAACAGCGCTTCGTCTTCACCGTTGAACCAGATCCTCCCGCCTTGGTGAGCAGCGCTCAATTTAGTATGTGGAATGGCGGGACGCATGGGCCGGCTGCATAGTTTTGTCTGGCTCGTTTGGTTGGGGTTGGTCATGTGGATTGTCTCCCTCATCCGCAATCCATTCTATTTAACACTCCTTTGGATTTGGATTGCCATCATTAATATTTATACGCGGGGTACTGAAAATACCATTTGGAATTCTGTTTGGACATTGTGGGCATCCTTGGGGATTATCCCGATGAGCGCTTTGTTTAATATGCTCACCACCCATTTTGGAGACCATATCCTTTTCACCATTCCAGGGAAAATTCCACTGTTGAGTGGGATTGTAACTGGTGAAGCTTTGGTTTATGGTTTGACAAACGGTTTGGTTTTGAATGTCATTATCAATGCTTTCTGGACCTTTAACCGCAACGTGCCCATTCAATCACTGCTCAGGCTGATTCCGCGGGCATTTTATCCCATGGCGGTGATCAGTTCTATTGCAGTCACCTTTATCCCTATTACCATCCGTCAATATCAACAAATACAAGAAGCACAAGCCATTCGCGGACAGCGGAGGAATAATCTCCGGGATACTCTGGCTTTAATGATGCCCTTGTTAACAAGCAGTTTAGAGCGCGCTTTTCAGCTAGCCGAAGTGTTGACCGCGCGTGGTTTTCATAATCCAAACCGCTCAGCGAAAAGTTTGACAGCCCATCGTTGGTCTTTTCTAGCAGGACTGATCTTGATCTTTTCTGGTTGGCAGTGGAAGTTGATCCAACCGGTTTTCCCTTTCCAAGCCGTTTGGTTAGGGAAGTTCTTCTTTTTGCTTGGTATGCTGCTATTCTTCTTCCCATTCTGGCGGATGGGGAAAGTCTCTGTTCATACTCGCTATGTAGCGGAAAAATGGCGAATCATAGATGGGCTTGGGTTAGCAACCCAATTAGTTATTGCTATCGCTTTGCTAAGTTTATCTTTTCGCGGTGATCCTTCCTTATCATATTCCCCTTATCCATCACTGATGTTGCCCAGCTTTAACCCATGGATAGGATTCCTTTTGGGGGGACTAAGTTTACCAGCTTTCTTCCAGAAGATCTATGAGCATGATTGAATTTCACCAGCTGACTTTTCGTTATCCTCAAAGATCCGAAGCAGTTTTTCAAGATTTAAATTTTGTTTTCCAACGCGGAGAAACCGTATTGGTAAGCGGTGCATCTGGTACTGGAAAATCCACTCTTCTGCGGCTGCTCAATGGGCTAGTGCCCCATTTCAGTGGTGGGACGGTGCGGGGCAGTCTTTTCGTGAATGGATTAAACCCTATCGCTGTGGGTCCAGCCGTGATGAGTCGTCAAGTTGGGTTTGTGTTTCAAGATCCGGAAACGCAGTTTATTATGGATAATGTTGAGGACGAGCTGGCTTTTGGGTTGGAAAACGCGGCTGTCGCACCTTCCGAAATGAAAAATCGCATCCTTGAGACTCTTCATACTCTCGAAATTGGGCATTTACGGCGGCGCCGCATTGAAAGCCTCTCAGGGGGAGAGAAACAAAAGGTTGCCATAGCTGCTGCTTTGGTTTTGCGTCCACCAATCCTGGTTTTAGATGAACCCACGTCGCAATTGGATGTCCAATCCGCTGAAGAGGTATTTCAAATCCTCCAACGTCTAAAGAGAGATTTCAAACTGACTATCATCTTGGCTGAACACCGTTTGGAACGCATTTTAGCTTTTTGCGATCAAATGGTGATCTTGGGTGATCAGTCAAAAACTGTGATCAGCGGCAGCTTGCAGCAAGTCTTAGCACAATCCACTTTGTTGCCTCCGCTGCTGGAGATCGCAAAACAGATAAATTACCGCCCCTTGCCCATCACGGTTGATGAAAATAGCGCTTTGGCAAAACATATATTGGAAAACTACCCCAAAGTCAACCGCTCTTCTATGGTTAACTTGCTGGCTGACAACAGTTCAACGGATACTTCACAACCCCATCTCGCGATCGAAAAATTATCGGTCGGTTATGGCGATAAGGTGGTTATTGACAACCTCTCGTTATCCATTTCAAGAGGGGAGCGCCTGGCGCTGATCGGGCGGAATGGTGCTGGAAAAACCACCCTATTGCGGGCAGTGATGGGGTTGATTTCGCCAATCGAAGGGACAATTCGATTGAACGGAAAAGAAATTCACCATTTAGAAACATGGCAACGCAGTCTGTCAATCGGCTACTTGCCCCAAGATCCAAATGCCTTGCTGTATGCTGAAACCGTGTTAGGAGAGTTGCAAATAACTTTGAAGAATTTTAGATGGAAATTGCCGCAAAGGGAACAACTAGAACTCTTAGAAAAACTGGGCATTGACCAGTATGCGAGACAATATCCGCGTGATTTGAGCGTTGGTGAACGCCAACGGGTGGCATTAGCTGCGATCTTGGTGATTAAACCGAATCTCCTTATGCTAGATGAACCAACGCGTGGGTTAGATTATCTAGCTAAACAAAACCTTATCCATTTATTAAAAGAAATGCAGCAAGGGGGAATGACTTTAGTGGTTGTCACCCACGATGTGGAATTCCTGGTTCAATTTGCCGAGCGAGTGGTTTGGTTGGAACACGGCAAGGTAATCGCAGACGGAGCGCCCGCTCATGTGTTGCGTTCAGCGGGGATTTATACCCCTCAACTCTTGCAATACTTCCCGGAGCAGGGATTTCTTACCGTGAAAGAGATTATGGGGTGTTTGCAGGA
>DYKV01000596.1 GCA_020722415.1 Anaerolinea sp. | reverse complement strand
CAGTTCCGCTAACGTCTGCATCAACGATTTCACCGTCGGCTATCTTTGCGCTTGTTACTGCATCATTATCAATAGTTAAACCAGCTGTATATGAGCCGGAGATATCGCCGGCTGCTGCCGGAGAATCTCCATCAAGCACTAAGTTATTTGTTCCGGTTACTGCTGCGTCATTAATTACAATATCGTCGAATGTTTGTGTGGCTGTCCATGTATTGGCATGTGTGAGGTCAATGCCAAGTGTATAAGAACCGTTTGCACCGCCATCCGTGGCTGTCAATGTAGCATCGGTTGCAATTGCTCTTTCAGCCGTCAAATCTGCAACATTACCTACTGTTACATAGGGATAACCTTTCATTGTAGTGGTAAGATTATAGACAGCACCCTCAGTCGGCAGTGCCGTATTATCAACATCATCGACAACCGTTACGATTTCGTCAACTTGTGGAGTCGCACCATCAAACCCGAATGTTCCGGTAACAACAGCATCACCTGTTACGGCAATATCACTTCCATTGGCAAATGTAATATTTAATGCACCGCCAGCGGTTGTTTCGAAAGTAAATTCTGCCGGACCCGGACCGAGACGTCTGAGACCGGTTTCATCGAGATATAAATCTGCGCCTACGCCTGTAGTCATCTGTAAACGGTCTGAATAAAATTGGAAATTATTTATCCCATTAATATCGGTATCAAACCCAATAAAACCTGTATTTGTGATTTCAACTGCAGGATGAGCTGCTCCGTCAATAGTAATTGTTCCGGTATTGGAAGCATAGCCGAGCAGCATTTCGGTTGCTGCCGCTGTTCCTATATGAACACTTGCTCCGCTAACCCAAAGGTCATTCCAACGTAGAGCATCAGAGCCAAGGTCATAAGTATTGTTAGCCGCAGGTAATATATTTTCAAATGTCTGGTCAACTGTCCATGTATTGGCATGACCGACATTCAGAGTAATATCATCTGCTGTTACGGTGATTGAGCCATCTGTGTTATGCACATCAAGAGCACCTGTACCGCCATTCTGAACCATACCGGCACCTGCTACATCAGAATTGATTTTTGCAGCAGTCACAGCGTCATCTTGAATTTCAACTGTTCCAATTGCATCGTCGCGCATTTCTGCGTTGCCGATTGCATTGTCAGCCATTTTCGCATTGGTTATTGCATCGTTGTTAATTATGAAACTTGCAACAGCACCAGTGTTTGTAGCTGTCATTTCACCGCCAACAGGAAGGTCTTCCCCGTTATTAGAAGCA
>DYKV01000103.1 GCA_020722415.1 Anaerolinea sp. | reverse complement strand
ACCACAAAGTTCGCAAAGCAGGCGCAAAGTTCACCAAGGGGTATCTGTATTTATCAATCGATTTATTGTCTGCTTCATCCAATTTTTTTCTCAATTTTCTTAAGCCGCTTTTTAATTTGTTTGCTTCTTGGCGACTTGATGTTAAATATTTTATCTTTTTGCAGTTCAGTACTTATTTAAATTTCAGATAAATGAATGCCTGGATTTGTTAGATAAAGGCGTATAATTGTTAATCGTGATGAGAATGAACCGGTTGTACTGGTGGTTGGCGGTGCTTTTGATCTGGATGTTCAGCGTGCAGGGTTGTCGGTCTCAATCCTCTTTAACTTCCCCGAATACGCCCACCATAGAAATTACCCAACCGTCCATGCCTACTATAGCCCTCACCCCGACAGCAAACGTGATCAACGGGACCGTCACAATTTGGCATGCTTTTGATGAAACTCAACGCTCCATATTGTTTCGCCACATTTCTGCTTTCCAGTCCCAATATCCAGATGTCCAATTTGATGTGTGGTATGTTCCATTGTTGGATTTGCAAGCCCGTTTTGAGGAGGCAATGAGCCAAGGAGCCGGTCCAACAATCCTGATTGCACCGGCTGAATGGGGACCACGGCTGTTTGATAAGGGCTACATTCAAGAGCTGACGGATCTTGTTACGGATAAATTAACCGACCCGCTGAACCCGGCAGCCGTTGAAGAGGGAGTGTATAACTATCGGCAGATAGGGTTACCCCTCTCATTGAAAGGTGTCGTACTTTTTCGGAATAAAAGTATCATTGCCTCTCAACCAGAGAGTTTTGAACAGCTAGTGGCGATGGCGACCACTGCGACGGGTGGGGGGAAGGTGGGGGCGGATCTAGAGAGAAGCTTCTATTTTTCAGGGGGGCATTTGATGGGATTAGGTGGGCTTTTGATGGATGCAGATGGGATGCCCGCTTTTCAACAAGATGATTATGCTATTGCTCAAAAATGGTTGTTTTTACTCAAGGAATTTGAACAAGCGGGGATGACTGAGTTCAATTCGGATAATGATGTAAGGTTATTTAAAGACAATCGAGTGGGGATGATCATTGACGGCACTTGGAATATGTATAACTTGGCTGGTGAAATTGGGCCACTCAACCTAGCGATTGATCCTTGGCCAACTTATCAAGATGGACACCTTTCCGGATTTATCCAAGCAGATAATATCTTCTTAACCGCTCAGGCGAAGGAGGAAGCTAATCAAATTTCCTGGCTTTTCCTCCGCTCTTTTTATACAACCGAAGCGCAATTGAGTTTAGCTGATGTTGGGATGATTCCACCAATTCGGGTATCCATTATTGAGGGGGATGGAGGTTCTCTCCGAGTTAATGATCCATTTATCTGGCAAGCGATGGTTGCATTTGATCATGGTTGTGCTTATCCAATTCAGCCGGAGATGAATCTATATCTCACTCAAATGGATGTTAGTTTGCAGGCATATTTAACTCAAGGCATGAACAGTAAGATGGCTTTACAAAAAGCTCACCAAATTTTGCAATCTTTAGTCAGTCAACATAAAACTAGAATCACTCCTACGCCGTAACGGAAATGGGTAATAAGGGTTGAAAAAAAAGAGGATGGTGCGAGGAAATTTGATTTACCAAGATATGACAGTTAGCACTTGCAAATCATTAGATAAAATGAGATAATAATTGTCAGAAAACCATACTTGACTAGATAGGAGGCAAAATATGCCCGTTAAGGGATGGATTGAAGTAGATGAGAGATATTGCAAGGGGTGTGAGTTATGTATTAGTGAATGTCCCCAAAATGTGCTGGCGTTGGATTTAGACCATTTAACTCCAAAAGGATATCATCCAGTAATGTTGAAGATGGAGGGTTGCACAGGTTGCGGGATTTGTGCGATTATGTGCCCGGAAGCAGCCTTGACGGTGTACCGAGAGGTACCTCAAAAAGCCGCTCAGGCTGTACAACCTTCAGGAGGATAAACGATGCCAAAAGAGTTATTAAAAGGCAATGTTGCCATGGCTGAAGCAGCGGTGCGCGCCGGTGTTGAAGCGTACTTTGGTTATCCCATTACTCCCCAAACCGAGCTGTTAGAATGGATGTCGGAGCGCCTTCCAGCCTTGGGCAGGACGTTTTTACAAGCGGAAAGCGAAGTGGCTGCCATAAATATGCTATATGGGGCAGCTTGTACCGGGGCTAGGGTTATGACATCATCATCCAGCCCCGGTATTTCATTAATGATGGAGGGTTTGTCCTACATCGCCGGCACGGAGGTCCCGGTTGTATTAATTGATGTGATGCGGGGCGGTCCAGGGTTAGGAAATATTGCTCCATCGCAAGGAGATTATAATCAGATTGTGCATGGGGGAGGTCATGGTGATTATCACCCGATTGTTTTAGCGCCTTCTAGTATTCAAGAAGCAATTGATTTTACGGTGTTAGCATTTGATCTAGCCGAGAAATATCGAACTATAGCTTTCGTTATCGCTGACGGAAATATTGGCCAAATGATGGAACCAGCCGAACTCCCCCCAATGCGTCCCTTACGTACCGAGTACCCAGAGTGGGCAGTACGCGGTGCGATGGGTCGGGAGCACCATTTCCTCAGCTCCATCTACATTGATCCAAAAGATGAAGAAGTCACCAATTATCGGTTAATGCAGGTGTGGAATCGGATACAGGCAAATGAAGTACGTTACCGCGAATATTACATAGAAGACGCTGAGCTTGTAGTTGTTGGTTTTGGTACAGCGGGGAGAATTTCCCTTTCGGCTGTTAGAAATGCTCGTGCCCAAGGGTTAAAAGTCGGTTTATTCCGTCCGATAACACTTAGCCCATATCCTTTCAAGGAACTAGAAGAAATCAGTCAGCATGCAAAAAAAATATTAGTGGTTGAGATGAACTCGGGACAGATGTTGGAGGATGTTCAAAGAGCAGTTAAAGGGAGAATACCGGTTGAATTTTATGGCCGCATGGGCGGAATGGTTCCCTTCCCAGATGAAGTTCTGGCTGAAATCCTGCGCATTCAACAGGAAGAAATTCCTTTGGATGGTGATCCCCGCCAACGGTGGATGGAAAGATTTGCCCCGATCATTAATTGGAAGAATTGAGGAGTAAAAAATGGTAACTACAGCAACACCAGTCCAGGTGGTTTATAAACGACCAGCATCCTTAAGCGATACGCCTACCCATTATTGCCCAGGATGTACTCACGGGATTGCCCATCGCTTGATTGCCGAAGTGATGGATGAAATGAACATCCGTGAACGGGCAATTGGAGTGGCGCCGGTTGGATGTTCTGTGTTTGCCTATAATTATTTTACCTGTGATTTTGTTGAAGCCGCTCATGGACGAGCGCCGGCAATGGCGACCGGCATCAAGCGGGTTTTGCCCGATCGAGTTGTCTTTACATACCAGGGGGATGGAGATATGGCTTCAATTGGCATGAGCGAGATCGTTCATGCCGCCGGGCGAGGAGAAAACATTACAGTAATCTTTATCAATAATGCGATTTACGGTATGACCGGCGGGCAGATGGCACCGACAAGCCTGCCAGGTCAAAAAACGACTTCATCTCCTACTGGCCGAGATGTGGAATCCATGGGGTTCCCGATGAAAATGGCAGAGCTGCTTTCACAGCTAGAAGGAGCTGGATATGTCGTTCGGCGCAGCTTACATGATCCCAAGAATATCCGCATGGCGAAGAAAGCAATTCGGTTAGCTTTTGAAACCCAAATTCGAGGATTGGGCTTTTCTATGGTTGAATTGCTTTCAACTTGTAACACCAATTGGGGAGTGTCTGTTTTAGAAGCAATGCAGTACTTAAAAGATCACATGCTGCCGGTGTATCCAATCGGAGATTACAAAGTATCACCAGCTTTAGAAAATCTGAGGGTCTAGCGAAGGAGAAAAGAATGCAAACCGAAATTATTATAGCTGGTTTTGGTGGGCAAGGGGTTTTATTTGCCGGGCAGGTTATGGCTTATGCCGCCATGGATGCTGGCCGCGAAGTTACCTGGATTCCTTCTTATGGACCAGAAATGCGCGGGGGCACGGCAAATTGCACGGTGATTATTGCCGATGAAGAGATTGGTTCCCCATTAGTGTTAAATCCACGGGCAGCGATTGCTTTGAACTTACCTTCCTTGGAGAAATATGAACCGCTGGTTGTCCCTGGCGGCGTGTTAGTTGCCAACGCCTCTTTAGTAAATAGACCACCGCTGCGCACAGATATTGAGAGCGTTTTTATTCCCGCTAATGGAATTGCTGAAGAATTAGGTAATCGGCGTTTGTTAAATATGGTAGCTCTAGGCGCATTGCTGGCGAAGTTGCCCGTGTTATCGTTAGATGAGATTAATAAAGCTTTAGAGGATCATTTGCCCGAACGGCATAAAAAATACCTAGAACTAAATAAACAAGCCTTGCAGCGTGGCGCAGAATTCGCTTTACAAACCGTGGCGTAAATCCAATCCGGCATCTTTTATGAGTAATGGATAAGAGGTTGCTGGGAATGTCATCTCTTCGTTGATAAGTCTTGTATAATTGCTGCATTGAATGACAAGGAGCGAGATATGACATCTAGAAAAATATTACTATTAATGATGGGATTGGTTTGGTTATTGAGTGGTTGCTCAACCATTTTTCCTCAGCCGACCCCCACGCCAACTCTAACTCCCTCACCGACAGCTACGGTATTGCCTACGGATACGCCAACTCCTTTACCGACCGACACCCCCACCGCAATGCCAACCGATACTCCCTTTCCAACTTTACCACCGTTACCGACGCAACCACCCGCTTCTCCAACGCCTAGCGGGGGTAAACCAATCTATATTTATTTTATTCAGAAGAAGAGCGGGGGGAACGTGGCTTGTGGGGATAGCCTGGTGTATTATCTCACCGGAAAATATAGAACCACTGATGTTGCGGCGGATATCAAAACAGCCTTGCAAAACCTGTTTGCCTATAAGACTGCTGAGTTTGGTAATTCTTATAACCCGCTTTACCAGTCTAAATTGCAGGTTGTAGGTGTCGAATTGATGGATGGGACGGTCAACATTGAATTAAGTGGTGAGATTAAATTGTCGGATGATAAATGCGATGGCAGCCGCATATTTGCGATGCTGCAAGCCACGGTTCGGCAATTCCCAGGTGTAGGTACGCCGAAATTTACCCTGAATGGAGATGGGATCAAGAATTATCTTCAATAAAGAAGGATAAAAAAACATCCCGAAGGAAAACCCTCGGGATGTTTTTTATACATTGAAATTTTATTTGTCTTCTGCTACTTGAACGCCATTATATTTCAAAGCCGCGTGGGCAGCAGCTAAACGAGCTACTGGTACCCGGAAGGGTGAGCAGGAGACATAGTTGTTGCCAACCAAGTGACAGAACTCAATTGAGGCCGGATCACCCCCATGTTCGCCGCAGATGCCAACTTCGAGGGATGGACGGGTAGTGCGACCTTCATTAACAGCTATCTTCATTAAACGCCCAACACCTTCTCGATCTAATGTTTGGAAGGGGTTTTTGGGCAAAATGCCCTCGGCGACATACAAGGCGAGGAAATTCCGTTCCGCATCATCACGGCTGTAACCAAAGGTCATCTGGGTCAGATCGTTGGTTCCAAAGGAGAAGAATTCGGCTAGTTTGGCGATCTCGCCGGCGGTGATAGCTGCGCGGGGGATCTCAATCATTGTGCCGAATTTATATTCAAAATGGACTTGTTTTTCTTCCATGACCGCTTTAGCGATGCGTTCTAGGCGGGGTTGGATCCATTCCAACTCTTTCACGGTACCGGTGAGTGGGATCATTACTTCTGGTTTTACCACCACGCCTTTTTTGGTCATGTTAGCGGCGGCTTCGAAAATGGCGCGCACCTGCATTTCCACGATTTCGGGCATATAAATGCTCAAGCGTACCCCCCGCAAGCCCATCATTGGGTTGCTTTCGTGCATGGCTTTCACGCTGGCAAGTAATTTCTCTTTTTCAGCTAGGCCTTTTGTTTCCCCTTTGACCCGCATGGTGACCACTTCTTCGAGTAGGTCTTCCTCGGAGGGTAAGAATTCATGCAAAGGTGGATCAATCAAACGAATGATGACTGGGTAACCATCCATTGCCTCAAATAGACCCTCAAAGTCGGAGCGCTGAGAGGGCAGTAATTCGTTCAGCGCGGCGGTGCGTTCTGCTGAGGTTTCAGCCAAAATCATTCGTTGAACGATGGGCAGTCTTTCTGGTTCAAAGAACATGTGCTCGGTACGGCACAACCCAATTCCTACTGCGCCATAAGAGCGGGCTCGGCGGGCATCTTTGGGATAATCAGCGTTTGCCCATACCTGCAATCCTTTAGTTGGCCAACCTGATGGAGCTTTACGGATTCCGGGGGTGGCACAAATTTCATCAGCCCATTTGAGCAAAGTGAGCAGGTCGGTTTGCTCCTCTAAGCTAGGAGCGCTGGTAGGGATTTTGCCAAGGAAAACCTCTCCAGTAGTGCCATCTACAGAAACCCAGGCGCCTTCTTCGACGCGCTGTCCCTTGGCTTCCATATAGCGGTCCTCTAAATTGATGCGGATTGAAGAGGCGCCAACCACGCAAGGGACTCCAAACTGACGAGCCACCACTGCAGCATGGGAGGTCGCGCCGCCCTCGCTGGTTAGGATACCTTTGGCTGCTAACATTCCATGAACGTCATCCGGTTTGGTGAATGGGCGCACCATGATCACCTCTTGCCCTTCTTCTTTGGCTTTCTTTTCTGCGGTGTCGGCATCAAAATAAACCCGCCCGACCGCTGCGCCGGGTGATGCGTTAACGCCTTTGGCATATAGACGATTTTCTTTCTTGGCAGCTTCTTTAGCTTTGGGATCAAACTGAGGATGGAGTAAGGTATCTACATTTTCTGGGGTAACCCGCAAAACAGCTTCTTCTTTGGTGATCAAGCCCTCATTGACCATATCAACCGCGATCTTGACCGCGGCTTTTGCGGTGCGTTTGCCATTGCGAGTCTGCAGCATCCAGAGTTTCCCGTTTTCAATTGTGAACTCCACGTCCTGCATTTCTTTATAATGATGTTCGAGTTTATCGGTGATATCAATAAACTGTTTATACACATCGGGCATTGTTTCAGCCAATTTTTCGATCTTTTCCGTGTTGCGGATACCGGCGACAACATCTTCTCCCTGAGCGTTTAGCAAGTAATCACCGTACATCTTCTTCTCACCAGTTGCCGGATCACGGGTAAAGGCAACCCCCGTACCAGAAGTCCAACCCATATTGCCGAATACCATTGTCACGATGTTAACCGCGGTGCCGAGGTCATGAGGTATACCGGCAGCATTGCGATAATCTACCGCCCGTTTCCCGTTCCAAGATTTAAAGACTGCGTCGGTAGCCAACTTAAGTTGCTCATAGGGGTCTTGGGGAAAATCGAACCCTTTATATTCGCGGACAATCTTTTTGAACTTATCCGTAATGATTTTCCAATCCTCCGCTTTTAGATCTGTATCCAGTTTGTAGCCTTTTTCCCGCTTGTACTCTTCCAGTGCATCTTCAAATGCTTCATCGGGGATACCCAAAACTACTGCGCCAAAACCTTGAATTAAACGACGATAGGCATCATAAACGAAGCGTTCATCTCCAGTTAGTTTTACCAAACCTTGCGCAGTGACATCGTTTAATCCAATGTTCAGGACGGTATCCATCATGCCTGGCATGGAAAACTTGGCTCCTGAACGGCAGGAAACAAACAGTGGCTTTTCGGGATCACCGAATTTCTTGCCGGTTTGTTCTTCGACTTTATGAAGGGCTTTTATTTCCTGATCCCACATGCCTTCAGGGAATTTCCCACCCGCCTCATAATAGGCATTACAGGCTTCTGTAGTGACGGTAAAACCAGGTGGGACCGGAACACCGGCACGAGTCATGTCTGCTAGTCCGGAACCTTTACCTCCTAGTAGAGCGCGGACTTTATCCCAATCTCCACCACTGAGTTTTTGAACCTCATCCACTTCATTGAAGAGATAAACCCATTTCTTTGTTGTCATAATAAACCTCCAGGGGATGTTAAAATTTAATAATAGCAAACTAAAAAATTAGTTTACCATATATTATGAACTTTGAGCGTTCGAAATGTG
>DYKV01000102.1 GCA_020722415.1 Anaerolinea sp. | reverse complement strand
CGCCGCGCGACCTGACCCTCGACCAGATGGCGGACACGGTCGGGACGACCCGCGAGTTAGTCAGCCGCACGTTGCATCGCTTCGCTGAAGAGGGGTTGATCCGCGTCAACCGCGTGGAGTTCACTTTTCTTGATCGCGACCGGTTGGAGAATTTGGCAGGAAGCTCGGAGCGATGAGCCGGCGTTACCCGCTGCCATATATAGCTGTAGCGCATTGGCCTGGCCAACCGGGAGACTACTCGCCCCACTCGTGGCAGTCATCATTGCCCGGATATTACCTAATAGGTGGGACGTCCTGGTGTTCCCCCTTTCTTCATTATATCCCTCGTGCTATAATTATTTTTGCCTTGTATATCTTGCAGAGGCATCATCACATACCGCTCTTCTTGGATCAGGTTACGCTGATCAGGATAGCGGTAGGGAGTCAAATAACAGATGGCATTAAGTAAATTTTCACCGACATTTATTACCCGTGATGCGGATAAACCGATCTGGCATGCGTTAGCGGTTGATGAGGTAATTAAAGAATTAGATACCCACCTGGAGAATGGCTTAAGTTCAACCAAAGCAGCGCAACGACTGCAAACCTTTGGACCAAATCAACTCAAAGAAGCTCCCCCCATTAGCTTTTGGCAAATGCTGCTCCAGCAATTTGACAATTTTGTGGTAATTATGCTGATCATTGCCGCAATTATCTCGGCAATATTAGGTGATTGGATCGAATCGGGGGCTATCTTGGCAATAGTGGTCTTGAATGCCACCCTGGGGGTTGTCCAAGAGCGAAAAGCGGAGCAAGCGTTGGCGGCATTGCGAAAAATGGCTGCTCCAGAAGCCCATGTGATCCGCGATGGCATCCATCAGGTAATACCGGCTCATCAGCTTGTGCCAGGCGACCTGGTTTTATTAGAAGCGGGAAATTTCGTTCCGGCAGATTTGCGCTTGATAGAAGCGGTCAATCTACGGATCGAAGAAGCTGCCTTGACCGGTGAATCGGTGCCAGTGCAAAAAACCGCATCGGTGTTATTCGAGAAAAATCTTCCGCTAGGGGATCAGCGAAATGCTGCCTTTATGGGAACGCTGGTTAACTATGGGAGAGGGAAAGGGATTGTAGTTTCCACTGGCATGCACACCCAGATCGGATTAATCGCCGAGATCTTACAATCCGTAGAAACCGAACCCACCCCCCTGCAACAACGGCTAGATCAATTAGGTAAAACGCTTGGTTGGGCAGCAATTGCAATTTGTGCTGCGGTTTTCTTACTGGGTTGGTGGCGCGGTCATGAGATCCTGGATATGTTCATGATCGCAGTTGGTTTAGCCATTGCTGCTGTTCCAGAGGGCTTACCGGCGGTTGTGACAATAAGCCTGGCGCTCGGCATGCGCGAAATGATCCACCGCCACGCCCTGATCCGCAAACTTTCTTCGGTTGAAACCCTTGGCTCGGCAACAGTCATCTGCTCGGATAAAACGGGCACATTAACCCAAAACGAAATGACTGTCACCCGACTTTGGGCAGATGGAACATTTGTGGATGTAACCGGCAGCGGCTATGCACCAAACGGTGAATTTCGAATAGAGGAAAAATCAATTGATCTCAATCGGTACCAAGCTATCCTTACCACCCTTTGGGTGGCGATTTTGAACAACGATGCCAAATTAGAGCCCCTCCAGAGCGAAAATGGCGACATACCTTATCGGGTAGTTGGAGACCCAACCGAAGGAGCGTTACTCGTTGCAGGTTTAAAGGCGAATGCCGACCTAAACGAATTGGGTAACGCTTATCCACGCGTGCAAGAGATTCCCTTCGATTCCGAACGCAAGCGCATGGTCACCATCCACGCTCTGCAACACCCCCGTCCAGAAGATATCTCACCTTTCGATCAACCGCAGCAACCGCAAGGGTACGTCGTTTTGGTAAAAGGCGCGCCCGATCTTGTCCTCGACTTATGCACGAAATCGCAGCGCATGGACGATACCGTGCAAGATATGACTGAGATGCAACGCATGCAGATACTCCGCGCCAATGACCAAATGACCCAAGCCGCCTTGCGCGTATTAGCTGTGGCATATAAATTGATCCCTAATTTGCCGGATGAATTGAACGCTGCTGATTTAGAACAAGAAATGACTTTTGTGGGTTTAATTGGGATGATTGATCCTGCGCGGCCCGAAGTGATTCCAGCCTTGGAAAAAGCCCGCAACGCCGGGATTCGGACCATCATGATCACAGGCGATTATCCTAACACTGCCCGAGCCATCGCCGAAACGATCCACCTGCTTGCTCCTGGCCATCAGGTATTAGCCGGCACCGATCTAGACAGGCTCACTGATGAAGAATTGCAGGAACAAATTCGCTACAGCGATGTGTTTGCGCGTGTCTCACCGCAACATAAGTTAAAGATCGTGGAAGCCCTGCGAGCGGATGGAGAAGTAGTCGCGATGACCGGAGATGGCGTCAATGATGCACCGGCAATCAAGCGAGCCGATATCGGGATTGCCATGGGGATTACCGGCACAGATGTCGCCAAAGAAAGCGCAGATATGGTGTTAACCGATGATAACTATGCCAGTATTGTCTCAGCAGTGGAACAAGGGCGGATCATTTACGCCAATATCCGCAAATTTGTCTTTTTCCTGCTTTCCTCAAACGTAGCGGAAATCATGATTATCTTTTTAGCGACGTTATTTGGATTACCTACCCCCCTCACCGTAATACAATTGTTGATGCTCAATTTAATTACCGATGGCGCACCGGCATTGGCGTTAGCGCTGGAGAAAGGTGACCCAGATGTAATGCAGCTCCCACCCCGCCGGAAAGATGAACCGATCATCAATAGAACCATGCAATTGGGCATCCTCATCCAAACCATCACCCAAACAGGTGCAGTCCTCACCGCATTTGGATTGGGACTATTGTGGCATCTCGCTGGAAACGCTGCCTTACCTGCCGGGGCTAATCCCATTGCATTCATTCTGAGTTATGATTGGCGAGGCTTGGATGTCCAAACCGCTGAAACGATGGCATTTGTAACCCTTTCACTCTGTGAATTATTCCGCGCTTACACAGTCCGCTCAGAACGCCTATCTGTTTTCAAGATAGGGATATTTTCCAACCGAGCTATGCAGGCAGCGATGGGATTCTCGCTGGCAGTTCTTCTCTTGGCTATCGCGGTGCCCTTTTTGCAACCGATCTTCAACACCCATTTTATGGCACCCCGCGAATGGGCGGTGGTAATAAGCCTTGCTCTAATACCGGCGTTCTCTGAAGAAGTCACCAAATTTTTCTTGCGCCGATCGGAGAAAGTATCGTAGGGAAATTTCATTCCTGCCATTAGTTACTTTCAATACCAACAGATGCAACTGAGTGGCAGTGATGTCTCCCCTGCCGCTCATGTATTAACCCCAATTTTGGGAAGAAAAATAAAGCCGGACACCTTTTAAGATTGTGATATAAATTACAAATAATATAAATATTGTGAGAATCATCACGTAATAACCATGACACTTGACAATCCCCCAATACTTTATTTTATTGTATGATTGAACAGGATATGGGATTCAGGAAACTCTCCTGATGCTCATCGCTGTTTCCTCCTTTGGCAAATGTCTCCGCTGGGGTTTGCCCTCACTGCCCCAGCGGAGACTGTTTTAAGCGCCCGGTAACACCACCGTAAAAGTCGCCCCTTCCCCCGCCTTCGATTCCACCCAAATGCGGCCGTGATGATCTTCTACAATAGACTTGACAATGGTTAAGCCTAATCCCGTTCCGCTGACGTTTGCTGGTAAATTGCTTCCCCGGAAAAACTTATCAAAAATATGAGGTTGATCTTCTAAAGGGATCCCCATTCCGTTATCCCACACTTGGAAAATAACCTGATCTTTCTCGGGCCATGCCCGCACACCCACCTTCCCGCCTCTTGGCGTGTATTTTAGGGCATTCCCTACCAAATTGGTCACCATTTGTTGAACCCGAATGGCATTTCCTAAGATGGCTGGCAAGGGTGATTGAATTTCTACCTGAATTTCTATTCCTTTTTCAGCAGCCAAACCAGCCATCGTCTCTAATGAACGCACAATTAAATTTTGCAAATCCAAAATTTCTTTGCGGGTATCCATGCCGGCTTCGATGCGCCCTAAATCGAGCAAATCGTTGATAAGCGCTGTTATTCCTTGAACACTGTTTTGGATTCGCCGGAGATATTCCTGCTGGCGTTCATTTAATTCTCCCACCCTTTTAATGAGTTCCGTATAGCCTAAGATGGCTGTCAACGGGGAACGTAAATCGTGTGAGACGGCATTGACAAATTCGGTTTTTTGGCGGTCAAGTTCTTTAAAATGGGTGATCTCATGCAACGTAATAACGTACCCAGTCTTTTCAATGGGTGTCACCTGGCAATTCCAAATATCCTCGTTTTCCAAATGGATTTCGTACCATTTTCCACTTCGAGAATCCACCTCCTGTAGGATTAGCGAAAGCTCTTGATTGGGTATTGCCTCTTCTAATGGAACCCCGATAAACGGTTTCTGATTTAACTGAAAGGCTTCGATCCCGGTAGTGTTGACAAACAATAGTTTCTGTTCCGAGTCGATCACTAAGACAGCATCTTGGATTTGATTCAAGATCGTTTTTAATTTTTCGCGCTCCAGTTCATTCGCCTGGTAAAGTTTGGCATTTTGAATCCCAATAGCAGCAAAGCCAGCCAATGCTTCTAACAAGGTACACTCATATTCTGTAAACGTCCGGCTATGTTGGCGATTGAGAACCCCTAAGACGCCCACTGGCTCCTCTCCGATCAACAGCGGTACAAAAATGAGCGCCCGCACCAAAAAGGCGGTTTGAATTTTTTTCAATTCATCCCCGCCCAATGAGAGCGGCAGCTTTTTTGCTAACACTTCCCCAATTAGCGTGTCATGAATTGGTATCCGCAAAATGCGGGTTTGTCCCTGTTGGCGGGTGTAAGATGAACGCAAGATCAAATCTTCGCTGCCTGGTTCCAACAACAACAATTGAGCCTCTTCCGCCGCGGTTAGCTCAACAGCTGCTATAACGACCTCTTTCAAAACCTTCTCCAATTGGAGCGATGCGCTGATCTGGCTGCCGATCTGGCGCAACCTTTCTAAATCATCCACCTTTCTTTGCAATGTGCGCGTATTTCGCCGTGTTTCTCCAATCAACCATTTTTGTAAACGCAATTGAAACTCTACCGCCTGATATAGTTTCTCATAAAGAACCTCTCGACCAGCTGAGGCTGGTATCACGCCTCTAAATCCCCTTTCCAATGCTTGATAAGCGTTTTGTAAATGCTCCTCGCGGCAATAACAAAGCACCGGTATAGCTGGATTCGCCTGAATGACTCTATCTGCCTTTTCTTTATTAACTCTCTCATCCAAAATGATGGCGCAAGGATACTCAATCCTTGACCGCTGATTGAATTCGGAACAGTCTTGCAAGATTTCCACCTGATATCCCGCCTTCTCTAAAATCCATTCTGCTAACCGAACCGCTTCGTCTAGCTCCGGAAAAATTAAGAATACTTTGAAGATCATCTGGTTGCCGTCATGGTTCTTGGTGGGTTAATTTTCATTTGCTGAGGGTTGAGAAGTAAATGGAGGAATCTCTGTCAAAATCGCTAGTAAATTATCGTTAATTTGATAGAGCATCTTCTTTTGCTTACTGTTCAACAACATTCCTTCTTCGGAAAGAAGCGCAAGTGTGGTTTCATAAGCGTTTACCAGATGATGCTTGACTGTGTCTTCCCACTTATCAATTAACTCTTCTTTATCACGCTTACCCTCCATTGACACCCCGTCAGTCAGATGTAATAAACGATAGACCATCAAAATGCACCCCAAACTGGAAGTTAAAAATGACGCCATCTGCCGTTGAGTGGGCACAAACGGAAGCATTTGCATGCGGAATAGGATAAGTGAGCCAAAGAACTCTGAGCGAAAGTGGATGGGAACAATCAAGGCTGCTTGTCCATAATTTGATAGGATAAATGGTTTCAGTGATTCCCCATAGATATGTAACGATTCGAAGTTTTCCCAGTGGGTGGATAAACCATCTTCCCATATTTTATTTAGTTGAGCCTTCAATTCTACCGGCATGTTAACCATCGTGGTTAGATAAAGCGATTCGCTACCGTTTTTGCCCAGACAAATGATGCCCCGATCCGCGCCAGTTACCTGGATGATATGTTCAAGGAAAGACTGCAGCAAGTGCGGTAATTCCTCCGCCGAATGGATAAGCCTTTCCATTTCAGGCAGCATAGCCATGCCGGCTGATAAATCTTGATAATCTTTCTGTACGCCTGCCAAGGTTTGGCGCAGCGCATTCAATTCCACCTGTAAGTGCACTTGTGTCAGCGCTCTCTCAACAACGCGCAAGACCTCTGTTTCTCGGACAGGCATGAGGAGGAAATCTACTGCACCTAAACGGAAAGCAGCCAAGATATCCCCTTCTTCCGCTTCTTTGGATAAGACAATCACCGGGATGTCTAACCCTTGGGCTGCCATCGCGGCTAATAAATCTTTTGCCGATAGTTCCGGCATGAATAGATTGGAAATAATCACGTGGGGTTGAAAACTTTCCATTAACGAAAACGCCCTTGTGGCGGATGTGGCAACTTCTACAGTATATCCAGCTGGGTTGAGCGCTTGATGGACTAAGTATTCACTCACCTTTTGATCATTTTCTATGATGAGGATGCGTTCGCTCTTTTTTCCCATAGTCTAATCATAGCATGAACTCGGAATTTTGTCACAGCACCACTGTGCAGATAGCATA
Organism: Anaerolinea sp.; assembly: GCA_020722415.1. Classification (GTDB taxonomy): domain Bacteria; phylum Chloroflexota; class Anaerolineae; order Anaerolineales; family UBA4823; genus UBA4823. Next base: position 1,351 of record DYKV01000102.1, on the reverse strand, counting down.
TTAGAATTATATAAGATTAGGATGAAAGTGCTTGACTTTAAGAAGGGTATTCGCATACAATGTTTATAGAACGACAATTGGTAAAGCGGGAAACAAAACAATTGGAAAATTTAATAAGGAGAATAGTATGATAACAGATCGTGATCTACGCGAACTCTTGGACTATCAATCTCCAAACATGGTGCTCAGTTTGTATCTAAATACGGATCCCGGCGCGGGGAATGCAGAGATGCATCGCCAGCACCTGCGGGCGTTACTACGCCAGGTGGATTTTCCCGATGACAAAGAAGTGATCGAGCGTTTCTTTGAGCATGAATTTGATTGGAGCGGGCGCAGCGTGGCTGTTTTCTCCTGCGCAGCGGATGATTGGTTCCGTTCATACTCACTGGCAATCCCAATTCGCAGTCGAATCCGGGTGAGCGATCGGCCTCATATCAAACCGCTGGCTGATTTGTTGGATGCGTATGGAGGATATGGAGTTGCCTTAGTGGATAAGCAAGGCGCGCGGTTTTTCTCTTTCCACATGGGGGAATTAATCGAACAAGAAGGCTATCTCGGCGAAAACATCCGCCATACGAAGCGCGGCGGGGGATCACAAGCAACCGGACGACGCGGTGGCGTGGCAGGGAAAACCAACTATGTGGAAGAAGTGGCAGAGAGAAATGCCCGTGAAGCCGCTGAATTCGCCACCCGATTCTTTACCGAAAAGAATGTCCGTCGGATTGTCATTGGGGGAACTGAGGAGAACATTAACCTCTTTCGCAATCAGCTGCCCAAAGCCTGGCAAAGTCTGATAGTCGGCGCCTTTCCGATGAGTATGACTGCTAGCCATACCGAGGTGCTAGAACGAGCAATGCAGGTCGGTCGCGAAGCCGAAAATAAACATGAAGCAAAATTAGTGGAAGCGGTGGTCACTGCAGCCGCTAAAGGAGATGGTGCAGTTGTGGGATTAGAAGATACCCTCAAGGCGCTTAACGAGGGGCGCATCCAAAATTTGCTCTTTTTAGAAGGACTACGGGAGCCTGGTTACCAGTGCACTCAATGTGGGTATCTAACTTCTGTAGAAATCGAAGTGTGCCCTTATTGCAGTGGAAAAATGAAACAAATTCCAGATGCTGTAGAATTAGCGGTCTCACGGGTAATGCAAAATAACGGAGAGGTGGAAGTGCTGCGTGACGATGGCGATCTCGCAAAATATGGGCATATCGGAGCAGTGTTGCGCTACTGATGCCTCCTTTCTTGATGGCAGCAGTCACTGGTGACAATATCCCAGTGACTGTTGTCTTTTAATCCCTTGATGTAATCCATCATTGCCTCAATTGTATATAAATATAGACAAAATCATCAGGAG
>DYKV01000595.1 GCA_020722415.1 Anaerolinea sp. | reverse complement strand
AAGGTTTCGGCTCTGCGGTTGGGATCAAGGTTTGCAGTTAAAAGCAGCTCTTGGGTTTGTTGAACGGTTAAATTTAGACCGCTGGAAAGAGCATTGCGCAGGGTTTTTCGTTTCTGCTGAAAAGCAGCTTTGGCAAGCTGAAAAAACCGTCCTGTATCGGCGATACGCGGGGTGGTGTAAAGGTCAACCCGGATAACCGCTGAATCCACTTTTGGGATCGGGTAAAAAGCCTGGGCGGGCAAATGGGCAACGATCTTCGGCTGACCATATAATTGCACACTGAGGGCGAGCAAACTCATTGATCCCGCAGTGGCGCAAATACGGGTGGCGACTTCTTTTTGGATGGTAAGGGTCAGATTTTTCGGACGCTGGCTTGATTCGAGAAGATGACGGATTAACGCTGATGTAATGTAATAGGGAATATTTGCCACCACACGAAAGGGAGTTAAGGAAGGGGTGAAGAAAGAGGCTGGATCGAGTTTAAGGATATCTCCTTGGACGACGCGTACATTAGAATAGCCAGCTAACACTTGATGCAAGATAGGGATAAATGTCGATTCTATTTCGACAGCCACTACCCGCTGACAATGCGTTGCCAGCTGGCGAGTGAGGCTGCCTAGTCCTGCGCCGATTTCGAGCACATTATCTCTTTCCTGGATTTGAGCAGCTAAGATGACTTTTTCAATGCTGTGTGGGTCAATGAGGAAATTCTGCCCCAAGCGGCGTTTGGGACGCAATCCATGTTGGCGAAGCAATTGAATGACGGAAAGCGGTGGGAGCTCAGACATGCGATATGAAAATTATTGTATCATAGAGTAAGCAGACTACTCCCGGCTGCAGCAATTTTCAATTTGAAATAACTGTCCAGCAATAGTATTTGCTGCTATATTCGGCGGGATAAATTCCCGTCTTAGTTCGTGAAAGTCGGCTAAAGGCGGCTGACTGGGTAGGCCGCAAGGGCTTCTTTGTACTGTGGCAGGGCTTGCAAACCGCCGACCTTGGCAGAAAAACGCTGCCTGAACAGATCCAATCTGAATTACCTAGTGGATGTCTCAAATTCGAGGCAGGCTGGATGGGTTTTGCGAAAGCCTTTAGGGCAATTTCACGGCAAATTGAGCATTGCCGCCTTGTCTGTCTCCCACGGCGAAGGGAAAAGAGATCATTCTCGCCATTATTCCTGCCGGTGGGGAATATAATAACGGGAAAATCCATCTATTGTTACAATTCAATTATCAAAATTGTAAGGTGAATTGATTGCATATAGAAAGAA
>DYKV01000594.1 GCA_020722415.1 Anaerolinea sp. | reverse complement strand
AACTGTTACAGCGGGCAAGGCTCTTATCAAGCTCCGAAAAGACGATATGAACCTCCAAAACCACTATCGGTAGAAGATTTAATCTCAAGGGAAATTAACAGGAGATTTGACCCATTCAAAGGTGGTCTGCCCCAGAGTTTCGATTATGCAGGTTCTGGTTATGCAACATATGACAATCTTGCGCTCTTTGCTTATGAGGATGCTGGATATGATTTAATGCAATTAGCCGTGCGAGGTTTTAATAATCCTATGACAGATGATGACTGGTTGAACGCTGATGTCCCAATAGACTATATCTATACAAGGGGAATATGGAGTAAGTCATCAGGTACACAATTCTTTCTAAGTAGCATGGGCTTAGATATAAATAGCCCCTCGAACTATGAGCCTAATTACGTAAATGCACTTATGGCCACACATCCCCAACAACTCTTCGAAGCCAAGCAAGAATTTTATAAGCTGTTAATTTTTGAGCATGGTTCTCCAGAAGCTGCTTGGGATTTCCTACAAATGACCATTGATGTTGCAGGCCCATTAGACCCGGTTGATTAGGCAAGTGGGAGATGTTATGAAAACTCGGAAACTATTACTGCTTAGCTTCAGTATGCTACTCTTTACTTTAACAAGTTGTACATCATCCTTAGAAGAAACACCAATCACTTTTACTATCCCATCACTAAAGGAAAATTATTCAATAATGCTTGACGAGGCTCGAAAATGGCAATCGGATGTCTATCTCAATGAAGCTACGATACATTTATATCCAGATACTACATTTGCCATTTCTACGAGTTTTTATTCACCATCGACTAATTTTGAGAGCATTGGCATATACCTTTTGTGGGATGGTACGGTTGAGACTCAACTATTTCAACACAGCTATCCTATTTACCACCATGAACCTATAACCCCTGACGATTGGGAGATTGACAGTCAGGAAGTTTTAGCATATGTCAGTGATGAGAATCGCAAATTTATAAATTCAGGCAAGTTTATTTGCAGCTTCATAAGATTGGAGCGTTTTCTGCCGGAGGAAAACCACCCAGTTGTTTGGTTTCTAAACCTTTGGGACTGCTCAAACTCATCAGTACCTGTGTATTTAGATCCATCTACAGGAGCAACCATTAATTTATCGAGAGACATAATTCCCACGAGATTTCCAACAAAAACGCCAAACAAGTAGGCATTGCCAACACGAGAAGCTTCGGTAATTTTTATTGAGTAAAGCGGGCCTCTGGTTGGGAGTAGAATTGGTTATCCAAACCACTAC
>DYKV01000593.1 GCA_020722415.1 Anaerolinea sp. | reverse complement strand
AACAGATTATCTTTACGACTAATTTTATAGCGACTCATAGTTAAAAGATAAAAAAGTCCTTAAAATCCGGCCAATTTTGGCTGTTCTGCCGCACGCCCCATATAAAAAAATCCAAAAAAATCTTGACAATGCATCCGCCGGATATATTTTGTGGCGTGAATTTTCCTTATTCCTTATTCCTTATCTGATAAAATTATCGTTATTTGTGGAAATATATGCACGGAGACGTACGTCGTCGTTCCTAAGGATGCGAAGCTGTAGACTGGGGAGCGAAGTATCTATGATGAGCGTGACTGGAATTTGGAAAATATGGATTATCTTAATGTTTACAAACTTTTAAAGGAGAAAATATGAAAAAAAGATTAATAATCCTTCTATTGGGTATCGCCATGGCAGGATTGGTACAGTGCAGCAGCGATGGAGGTGCATCGACAACTGAGAGTGCTGCAAATCCACCCGCTTCCAACCGGTGGTCGCTCCGCAGTTTACACCCCCGGACGGAACCACCTTCCAGACCAATGTCTCTGTGACAATGGCTTCCAGCACGGCAGGTGCAGTCCTTTGCTACACGAGCGATGGCTCCACCACGCCGCAATGTAATGCTGCCAAGGATGGATGCGAAGCGGGTTCCACTCCAGCAGCGGTGAACCTGTCTGCCACCACCACACTGAAGGCGATGGCCTGTAAAAGCGGCATGGACGACAGCACGGTTGCCAGTGCCACCTACACAAAGGACACCACTGCCCCCACGCTCTCCTCTACCACTCCGGATGATGCCGCCACAGGTGTGGATCCCACGAGCGGAACCATCACTCTGGTGTTTAGTGAGAACATGGACACCAGCCAAACTACGCATACACTCACGACGCTTGCCTGCGGAAATAGCAGCGACACTAATTTAGGGACTTGTGCAACTTCTCCCTCTACGCTCTATTGGCAAACCGTGCCCAATACCGGAACCACCTTCACCTGGGAAAATGATACCACGCTGAAAATCCAATTCAGCTGGGTGCGGTTTCCGGAAAACTCCCAAATCCAGTGGACTCTGGCGAAAGACAACCTTAAAGACAGGGCGGGCAATGTCTTAGCGGCGGACATTACGCGAACTTTTACCACCAAGGCACTCAATTCCCGTGGCAGTGGTGCCATAGCGGACACCGGGCAGACGAGTTGCTTTTATTGTGCAAATTATAATAATGATGGGAATTGCACCGATTCCGGAGAAGCCTGGACGGAAGATGCAAACTGTTCGCAAGGTTATACAGTTGGCTC
>DYKV01000592.1 GCA_020722415.1 Anaerolinea sp. | reverse complement strand
CAGCCCGAAGGGCTTTTATAGACTGAGGCAGGGCTTTAGCCCGCCGAACATTTTCCACTGGCCTGGCAGTCCGCCGGACTTTTTTGGGCTAAGACAGGACTTCCAGTCCGCCGAACTTGGCAGAAAATAGCAGCCCGAATAAATGTATCCGGCGGGATAAATCCCCGCCTTACTTTGCTTAAGCCGGCTAAATCGGATTAGCATATCAACCCGCCGGGCTTCTTTGGGCTGGGGCTGGGCTTTAATCCGCCGAACATTGCGAATTAAGAATTGCTGTTATTTATCGCATCATTCGCCAAGTGGGGTTACAATTGGCAAAAGGAGGAAGCAATGGCAGATAAATTAGCACGCTGGATTTCAATTTTTTTCGATAGCTCATTTTTATCTCTGCCAATCTTTATCCTATTTGGATATAGTTCGGGATTGGCGGATGGAATTCACAATAAGGCAGAGGGGGTATTATGGGCAATGTTAATGGTCGCCGTAGTAACCGGTATCCCCTTGGCTTATCTCATAATTGGCAAACGGCGAGGTTGGGTGAGCGATTTAGAATTGAGCCACCGCGAGGAACGCCCCCGGTTTATTTTAGTCAGCTTAAGCAGTGATGTGATAGGGTTGCTATTACTTTGGTTGGGTAAAGGGCCGTTATTATTAAGGTTGATCATTTTAACTTACTTTTGCTTGGCAATTATCATGTTTAGTATATCCAGCTTTTGGAAGATCAGTATGCACATGGCTGGTGTGGGAGGTTTCTCGACGGCGTTATTTATTGTCTTTGGGACACCAGCGGGCTGGGCATTTTTATCTCTTCCTCTGGTTGCCTGGGCGCGCTGGCATAGGCGCAAACACACCCCAGCCCAGTTATTAGCAGGCGCAATTGTCGGAATGATGATTACTTGGCTGGTATTCCAGTATTTTGGGCTAATTCTTCCAGTATGAACTAGGTTGGAGAAGCCCATTGACTTTCGTCCCTTTTTCAATTTTTTATCGGTTTTGATAAACAAGCAAGCATAAATCTAACTTGTCATGTAACTGCTCAGCCATGTCAATTTTGATGGAATTCAAATGCCTGTTCTATCATTTAGAAGTAGCGGCAGCGATTGAGAAATCACTGTATTAGCTGCGATAAGATTTCTCCTCACTGCGTTCGTCGAAATGACAAAGGCTTGCGTTGGTTGAAATGACAGGCGTGTGTCATTTCGAAGGAGCGTAAGCGACTGAGAAATCTTAGCCAACAGTTGAGGGTTTCTCGCTTTCGCTCGAAACAACAATACCTGA
>DYKV01000591.1 GCA_020722415.1 Anaerolinea sp. | reverse complement strand
AATTTATTCGATCAGGCTCCTCGACCAGGACTCGAACCTGGAACCTAGCGGTTAACAGCCGCCCGCTCTGCCGAATTGAGCTATCGAGGAATTTAGTAACGTGATTATAGTATTAAGCTATTTCACTGTCAAGGAATAATGGCGCTTGAGTAGGAGCAAAATGATAGCGTCCTAATCCTGCTATCAAAATGTCCTTTAAGCCCCAGCTTAACTCCTTTTAACCGAATCATGGCGCTTTATTTCTCAATCTTCAGCCAGCTTTGGATAGGGTCCATTGCCCGCACTCGCTGCATTCCGGTTTTGGCATAACGAGCGAACGCCTCATCGGTTTGGGCGCTATAATCTACTACCCCTGGAACAACCACGGGGGACATGCAATCTTCTAATATATAGATCTTGGTCGCTAAGCGGGGGTTGATTTTTTGAATGTCCGCCAGCCAATCCTCCAATGTCCAATTGACACAGTGACTCTTGGCTTGCCCCGCTACTAGAACCGCGTCCATTTCTTGTAAAAGGTGCATAAAGAAGGGATTTTCTCGTCCCATTATTTCGCCTTGGGCGTCCTGGATGACTTCCGGACGGATTGCAGAATAATTTTCGGTGAGAGGTGCATCTCCTTTTAATTCAAAGCGTGCTTGGCTGCTGCGTGCCACGGTGTGGAAAAAGATCGCCTCTTCGACCGATGACACTAGGGCATGTCCGATTCCTCCCAACATCGCATGGTAAGGCCAAATGGTTAGATCAAATTTTCCTTTGCGGGCTAGCTCATTTACATAATGGAACAATTGTCTCTGCCCTTGTTCTGCGCTCATGCCTAAGGAAAAGGAAGCTTCTGGATTGAATTTCCATTTTCCATCACGCACATCTTTAACGGTGATCGTAGTCATTGGGCTTGGATGTTCTCCATTTTCATTTACGATCATCAGCGGGTGGAAAATTTGAAAGGCGCGATGAGTATCCAGGGTGGCGACAATGGTCGTGATGATATTTAAATGGTGATAGATAAATTCGCATAAGCGCCGGTTATCCTCTACTGCTCCAATCCCAGAACGCCCGCCGACAAACAATTCAAATCCTGGGATACAAAAGGTGTTTTGAACATCAATCAATACTAAAGCTATTTTTTGAATATCCTCACTGGCGGGTGAAATCCGATGAAGCCTTGCCCAAGCTTTTGCCTCGGCTTCCCTTTCCTGATAGGGAACGCGCCATACTTCGCCGACGCGATCCGCATTGAAGAAAGCTGGAATTGGCAGTGGTTCGAATTGGGAGAAGTTTATA
>DYKV01000590.1 GCA_020722415.1 Anaerolinea sp. | reverse complement strand
TGCGGGTATCAAAGACTCCTACGCGGGCAAGACTCGCCAGAATAACCAGAGCCTTCGCTGGCGCGGCGCGGTAGCAACGTCGGCTGCAAGCGGTTGTTAGCCCGCCCTTGCTCTTTTACGGCAACTTCAATAACTTTGAGCCGAGTTCTAACAACTTGAACCAAAAATCTGCTGTCGCGGCTTCGCGCCCAACTGCATTCCGTAGATGTTCAAACTGATTTGTTCCCTTTACCGTTTCTGCGTCGTTGATAAGCTCTCGATAGCGCCTTTCATTGCTTTCCAATCGGGCTTCAATATCAAACGCACATCGGTCGCCACTTGTAAAAACCGTGTGATAAAACAACCGCTCATCGTGGCTTACGCCTATTTGAAGAGGTGGTGTCTCGCCCCTACCTTCGCGAGGCATAAGGTCGATATCGGTAGCCACGAACCCTTTGGGAAAAACCAGCGCGTAAACAGACCAAGAGGGTATAACCCATCTATCTCTGTAAGAAATTACTGACCGAGCGGGTGGGCCTGCTGTGTGAAGTCGGCGTTCGCCAAGTGAGCGAATAGAAATGTTCATCAAGTCATCGCGTCTACGCTCATCAGTAATTACAGTCATTGGCCCAATGCGATAACCTTCGCGCTCTCTATGTGAGCTTACCCATTCGGGATGGGGAAAATCATAGAGGGTGCATTTCGCTATTGCTGTAAGGCTGGCATTATCTATCACAATTTCATCAACGAGCAGATGTTCGACTTGCATATCGTATCTCCGTAGTTTTGAATCAGCAGTAATCGCTATTTCTTGGCTCTTTGGGGTTTAGCATTCTTTTCCTTCATCGCTTGGGCAACAATTCAGGCGCAAGTTGTTTGAGCAGTTCGCTTTCTTCTGGTAGGCTATGCCCTTTGATGGTTATAGTCACTTTGCCTTTAGTCAAAGTGAGTTCACGTGCCTGATTTCGCGTTAGATATGATGCTATGGCTTGATAAACTGCTGTAAAAATTCCCGCCGAACCCAACGCTACGATAATTTCTGCTGGTGAAATTGCACCGTGACGCAACTCAAAATCAGGCAAGTTTGGCGGTGGTGGAGCAATTTGGTGATAAACCGCGCCTTTGGCTTCTTGAACGCTTCGAGTCAGTTCAAAAACAAACTGGTTATCCAATCCAGGATAATGCATACGCTCGGTGATATATTCGTTCACGTCTTGCGATATGCTACTGATTTTCAGAAAGTCGCTCATATCGTTTACTCCTGTTGGTGGATTGCCGAGACACGGCAGGCGGGCTAACGGTT
>DYKV01000589.1 GCA_020722415.1 Anaerolinea sp. | reverse complement strand
GCCAAATCAGTGTCTGGGAAACGGTCCACTAATGCCTGATAAAGCTGAGTTGCTTCATCATAGTCACTACCTGGCTGACCACCGGACTTTGCTAGATAAACAGACGCCATCTCAAAAAGAAATATCGCCTCTCGATCCGTGTTCTTGTTGAAGTCCAAAAGTTCTTTCGCGCGCTCAAGACCCTTGTCCAATGAACCAGAAACTAATAAGAACGGCAAGCTCAACTCTTTAGCGGAGATCTCCGTTACCGTTTTTGGATATTTGGCAATCAAATCATCAAGCAAGCCAAGTATTGCGGAATTCTTTCCCATCGCTTCATAACAACGTACTAAGCCGCTGACCGCGAAACCGATGTCCTCGGCATTCGGCTCTTTGGCGATCATTTCGTCATAGGCCTCGGCTGCCTTCTGATATTCTTCGTTCACTTCTAAAATGAGCGCTTCGTTAGTCCAATCATTTGCAAGAAGCGGCGGTCCGGGTGGCAGCACCGGATCCCAATCGACCCGGCCATAGATATCGTCAGGCGGTACTGGATTGGTCTCGCTGGCACTCCAATAATTTCTTTCGGCTTTGATATAAGTACCACCACTGTTTCGGTTTGCCACCTCGTAGCCGGTATTGGCATAAATATGGTTCCTCCCATATTTGGCCTGAATATCATAGCCTAATTTGGGATAGGAGTTGTCTCGACCCGATACGCCGTCCACGCCGTTATTATAAATCCAGTTGTATCCAGCCGAGCCGTATAGATTCGGAGAAGTATTAAACTGGCAGTAGATACCTTCGCCATTGTCATAAATATTATCGTAGCCAAAAGATGCGTTGGACTGATTGTACAAATAGACGCCCTTTTGGCTATTGGCGGTAATGTAGCCGTACTTGATGGATGGTTTGGTATTATAGAGCCATACCCCAGTCTGATTGTTTTGTATTTGGGAGTTTTGGATGGTGATCGAGCCGGAAGAATTCTGCGCCAAAACACCAATGGAGTTGTATTTTATGCGGCAGTTGTCGAGGCTCACGGATCCCGTGACGTTCTCCATCACGATCCCGGTAGAGGCAGAGTAGATATTGCACCGCGTAAGAGTGGAAGCTCTGGAGGTGCTATAGATGCGAACATAATTCCAACTGCCCGGATTATAATCGCCTGCGGGAGAGGTGAAGGTAATGTAATGCCCAGCATCGCCTGTCGCCTGCAGCCGACCTTGGACAAACAATCCGGTATTATTTTCGAAATAAATTTTGCATCCTCTGTGAATCCTCAAGGTATCGGCGGAGCTGAGGG
>DYKV01000588.1 GCA_020722415.1 Anaerolinea sp. | reverse complement strand
TGTGGCGATATCTGCGATACCAAGATAGCGATCAGCCTGAGTTCTTGCAGGCCTAATTTATATTTTGCTTCAATCAATTCATTTCCTTTTGTAACCACGTGATTTTCTTCAGCTCTTACTTCCTTTTCCATTCTGTTTGGACCTCCTGTTCTGTTTTTTTCTTAGTATAATTATACTTTGCATAATTGTCAAGAGTATCGTTTAAGAAACCCAAAAGTAATACGCCAGTCACAGTTCGCTATCAAAAAGGTATAGTTCGCTGTCAAAAAGGTATAGTTCGCTATCAAAAAGGTATAGTTCGTTTTGTAACCCATTGAAATCATTGCGAAAAATCGCCCCCTAAACAAGAGTAAACAAGACAAACAAGAAAACAACTACAGGGGCGCAAGTGCCGAATTCCCTCGGGAGGGACGGGCGGTTCCCGCCCTTGTTGTTGTTTTTTTTTGCGTGCGGAAGGACACACCCAAAATCTAGCCCCGGGTATTTGCTCGATCAGACTTGCCTGCGGCGCATGACCGTCAAGGGACAGGCAAACATACGCGCTTCCTGGAGAAAACCTCGTATAGGGCAAATTTGAGCGTTTTTTGGGGGAGGAAACAGACTTGCCTGCGGCGCATAGCCGTCAAAACAATGTTTCCCTTAACTTCTATACAAAAGTTAAGGAACAATAAAAATGAAATAGTCAATCATATCAATGGGTAATGCCCGCTTTGATCGTTATGACCAAAAATAGGCCTTTTTATTCGTTAAGTTCTGGCGTCAGCAATCCTAATACTTAAGCCTTTCTTTGCCCATCCAGCGGGACAAGTTTCCGGCCATACAAAGTGATAATCTGTGCCAATGCCTCCTCTTCAGTTGCGTGATACACGTCCCACGACTTATCTTCCTTGACGTTGTAAATATATCTCGTCTCCCACTGATTTTTGGATGGCCTGTAATGCACCTGGATTTCCCAGACGCGATCCAAATCTATAAATCTTTCGTTGTCAATTTTGCCTATCATCATTTGTTTTCCTCCTGTAATTCACTTTCGGCCTTAACCTCTGCCGCTAATTCCGCCAAGTAACGTTCCCCAATCTTGATTCTGTGCTGCTTTTTCAGTTCCTTTGCGATCTCCCGCCAACTAAATCCCGACTCACGCATCTCGTCAATCCAGGGCCAGAGCCTGGCCTGGGTAATCTTCTTCTTCTTTACCTTCGGCTTCTTGCCCAGCCGCGCCGTAGATCGCGGCTTCACACGCAGGCGCGGCGCGGCTTGATCCGCGGCGGCGATTGCCAGCAAAAACGTCTGAT
>DYKV01000587.1 GCA_020722415.1 Anaerolinea sp. | reverse complement strand
ATTTTGGGCACGTTTAATCAATTCGCCATGTTCATTGTACTTTCCAATCCGCCCGCGTTGAATGTAATCGCGGATATTGTGAGGCGTTTTGCCAACCATTCGCGCGGCTTCTTCTATAGTTACCAGTTCAAGATTATCCGCCATACATTTAATCATTTTCTGTAAGTATTTTTCCCCATAATTATAATGTGTTGAATGCCCATTTGACAGGCTGGAATATCAAGCTGCCCAACGATGACAATACCGACGCCGGCTAAGGGTAGGTTTCAGCGGTAGCGGCGGGACAGGCGAGACTCCATCGCCCGAACTCCACTCCACAGGCTCGCGGCATGCACCTTCAACGGCGAAGCCGCTGTCCGCTGCAAAAGGTGCTTGGCGGGGTGTTCCACAACCCTTTCACACTAAACTGGATTTCTTCCGCTTGGCAAGCCACTTCTGCAATGACTTCTGGCTCTCACCAGATGGAATGCCTGCCAGCAAATGCTCCACACTAATATCTTCGTCCAGCTCTGGCCAATGGATGCCTTGTCCACCGCCAATCAGTCGCCAGTTTTGACGCTCTTCCTTTGTGCCATGCAATAATCTCGGATACCACACCAACGGAATCAAAATCGTCCGCCCATCTTCCAGCGCCACGATCAATTCATCTTCGGTCACCCTCACATTCTGCACTTTCGCTAGCCGTAACTCAATCCCTAAAGTATTCATTCCATCGCTCCAATATCATCTCTTGCCGCTCTTCTACCAATCGCTGTATGTGCCTGATTTCATGCGAACGGAAACCGCCACTATCTCGCAAACGTACTGGACTAAGCCAGAACTTGGCAATTTTGCCTTCTCGCTCAACATGCACATGGGGTGGCTCATTTTGATCACCCGAGTAGAAGAAGAAGCGGTATGAATCTACATACGTAACTGTGGGAGACATTATTCGCTCTGTTGTCCACTTATGGCAAGATAACTAATGGATGCCGTTGCTTTCCTTTATTTTACCATCTCATTTGCCTCTTTACTTTATCATCAAGTCTGTGAACCCTCTCCCCGCCCAAAGGTTGGCGCTTCACCTGCGCCGCGAAGCGCAGCGGAGCGGCGTCAGGTAGAATCGCGGGTTAGCCCGTACTCCTTTTTATTTAGGACGTGGGACTACTCTCCGATTTCCACAATCTGGGTTTTGTTACCGATGGCTTTTCTTCACCGAGACGAACTTCACCACACATTCCGCCTCGTAGTACTTTTCTCGGTCAACCGCCTCTGCCGTTGTATACCAGTCAAAAGCCAGTTCCAGGGGAGCGCCATC
>DYKV01000101.1 GCA_020722415.1 Anaerolinea sp. | reverse complement strand
AGCTATGGATATTTCCGCTATAGCATGAGGAATTTTGTAGAAACAAGGAGCAATTCGGAGAAGGCTTTATATGGGGGATATTGTGGCATCTTCTAAGTTGACAAGCGTGCTTGTGTTCAGTTACAATGAATAAAACCTTAAAAAGAGTGGTTAATATGCCCCCTAAAATCGAATTTCTCAGCTCGGAATTAGTTCAAAAAATATTAGATGAGGCTTTTCAAATCTTGAAGGATATTGGAGTAAAAGTACAATCCCCCTTGGCGCGCCAGTTATTGGCTCAGGCAGGTGCCAAGATAGATAATGATATTGTCACCATTCCCGAGTCGGTTATTCAGACGGCACTTACCACCGTGCCCCATGAATTTACCTTATATTCTCGGTCGGGAGAAGCACAAATTCACTACGGTGGTGATGCGGTGCATTTTGACCCTGGTTCATGCGGGGTGCACGTTTTGGACGCGGATACTTTAGAACACCGCCCCTCAACTAGCGCTGATCTTATCCGTCTCATTCAGGTGACCGAGATGCTACCCCAATATGCCGCGCAATCAACAGCGGTTGTATGTAATGAAATCCCCAAGTCAATTGGAGATTTATATCGCTTATTTTTAGTGTTATGGTATTCCAATAAGCCGATTGTGACTGGGGCGTTCTCTACCCGCACAACCCAAATCATGTTTGATATGCTTGCCATCTTTCGGGATGGGAGGGCAGGATTGCGAGAAAAACCATTAGCGGTTTTTGACGTTTGTCCCTCTCCGCCATTGATCTGGAGTGATTTTGCTGCCCAGAATTTAATTGATTTAGCCCAAGCTGGTGTACCAGCCCAGATTGTCTCCATGCCGCTAGCTGGTGCTGCGGCACCAGTTACTATCTTGGGTTCAGTTGTCCAGCATGCAGCCGAATGTCTGAGCGGAATAACGATTCACCAAATTGCCTATCCCGGGGCGCCAATAGTTTGGGGAGGCGCCCCGGCTATTTTTGACATGCGCCAAGGCACAACCCCAATGGGAGCGATTGAAACCGCGCTTTTGGATGCTGCCTATGCCCAAGTAGGGAAAAGTTTGGGGTTACCTACCCATGGCTATTTAGGTGCCAGTGATGCTAAGTTGGTGGATGCCCAGGCAGGTCTAGAAAGCAGTATCTCAGCTTTAGTGGGAGCGTTAGCGGGGATCAATATGATCTCCGGAGCCGGCATGTTAGATTTTTTGGCTTGTCAGAGTGCAGAAAAGCTGGTTGTAGATGCAGAAATTATCGGCATGGTGCAGCGTTTGGTGCAGGGGATTGAAGTACATACTGACCCACTGGCAATGTTATTTTTTACGGATTTTCATTTCAAAGGAGATTTTCTGAAACAACGGATAACCCGGGATTTATTTCCCAAAGAACAATGCTTGCCATCGGCTGTGATCGATCGCGGTTCAATTCGCCTTTGGGAAGAACAGGGAAAACCGGATGCGTTTCAACGAGCGAAGATCCGCGCGCAGGAATTAATTAAAAATTACCAAAAACCAGCGATGGCAATCGAAGAAGAGAATACATTGTTGTCCCTAGTGACTAAAGTTGCTAGAGAAGCAGGTTTAGAAAAACTGCCGCCATTGTTCTGAACTAAAAAAGAGGTAAATAGATTAACAATATTTTTTGATAACCTGCCGCCTCTTTTCGATACCTAAATTGGAAATTTTGTTTTCTGGAAAGACATGATAGAAATGATCGATTTAGAAGAATTATTGAAGATCCCCTATGTTGACAGCGAACATCCACCTGCGGTTTCACCTGATGGAAAACGGATTGCTTATTCGTCTAATCTCAGTGGGGAGTGGGAAATTTATATCTTGCCCTTACAGGACCCCAAGCAGACCCGCCAAATCAGCCAAGGTGAAGGTGGTAAGTTTGCCCCCCTTTGGTCAGCGGATAGGCAATGGCTTTATTTTGCATTGGATAGGGATGGCAGTGAACGGTTTGATATTTATCGCTATTCAATGGAAACAGAAGAATTGCAAAACCTAACCCCTGACACACCGGAAAGCATCGAGCCCGAATTTGATCTTTCTCCAAGCGGTGATAGATTGGCTCTCATTTCGGATCGCACGGGTCTATTTGAAGTTTACCTCCTTGATTTGAAGAGCAGTGAATGGCACAAAGCTAGTCAATTGCCATATCCAGCGTGTGATGTGAAGTGGTCTCCAGATGGAAAATTTTTAGCCATCACAGTGACCTCTAAAGGTCAAGATTATTATAGTTACTTGTTAAACCTGGAAGATGGTTCAGTATTGGAGATCGGTGATACGCATGGCCCTATCTGTGCTCGACAAGTGGCTTGGTCGCCAGATGGGAGTATGCTAGCTTTCGCTAGCGATTTGAAAGGGTTCTACAATATTGGCATTTATGATTTAAATTTGCGACGTTATGCTTGGCTGACTTCAGGGAAAGGAGATAAAGAAGCCCCCCGCTGGTCACCGGATGGACGTAAGATTGCATTCTTACTCGGGCAAGGCGCCAAGAATAGCTTAGCAGTGATGGATTTAAAATTAAGGGAGACGGCAGTTTGTCAACATGAAGCTGGAATATATGCTCGGCCTAGCTTTGCACCGGATAGCAAGACAATATTTTTTGTTTTTGAGAACCCGCGCAATCCACCGAATTTATTCCAATTCACCCTGCCAGATGGAAAACCGACAGTATTGACTCACTCGCCTGGCTTGGAGTCAATCCAAGAACGCCTGATTATGCCCCAAGAAATCTTTTACCGCAGTTTTGACGGTAAAGATGTCCCGGCAGTATTGTTTAAACCAGCTTCGGTAAATGATTCCACTCCGGCAATTGTTTATGTCCATGGTGGACCGAATTGGCTCACTCAGATTTGCTGGGATGGATTGATCCAACACATGGCCAGCCGGGGTTGGGTGGTGATAGCTCCTAACTACCGTGGTTCGACTGGCTATGGGCGCGATTGGCAATTATTAAACCGATATGATTTGGGTGGGGAAGAAACCAAAGATGTATCGGCTGCCGTTGATTATTTACTCCAATCCCAATTAGCCAATCCTAAACGGATCGGGGTAACCGGTCGGAGTCATGGCGGATATTTAACCATGACTTGTCTTACTCAGTTTCCTGAGCGATGGGCATGCGGAAGCGCAGTGGTGCCATTCCTTAATTGGTTTACCGCTCACGCGAACGCACGCCAAGATTTGCAGCATTGGGATTTGGAGAACTTTGGCGACCCTGAATTAGATAAAGAACGCTATTATGCGCGTTCCCCCTACTTCTTTTTAGACCGCATTCAAGCGCCAGTGCAATTGATTTGTGGGGAAAACGACCCCCGCTGCCCGGCAAGCGAGTCGACCCAAGCCTATCAAAGATTGAAAGAGCTGGGTAAAGAAAGTGAAATTTATTTATACGAAGGGGAAGGCCATTTATTTCTAAAAAGGAAAAATGTGATTGACTCAAAGAAAAAGCAAATTGGATTTTTGGCACGGTATCTGGAATCATAACATTCTTAATGTGGAAGCAATCTTTTAGAAGGGAGTAAATTATGTTGAAAAAGGCGCAATCCATTCACGATAAACTTGTTCAATGGCGCCGGCAAATTCACCGTCATCCAGAATTGGGGTTTCAAGAATTGCAAACTGCTCAACTGGTAGCAGAAACCTGCCGACAATTGGGTTGGCGGGTGAAAACCTTTGTGGGAAAGACTGGTGTGGTCGCTGAGTTGGGGGAAGGAAAACCATGCGTTGGGTTAAGGGCAGATATGGACGCATTGCCTATTCAAGAGATAAACGATGTAGAGTATGCCTCGGAAATCCCCGGGGTCATGCACGCCTGTGGGCATGATGCCCATACTGCTATGCTATTAGGAGTGGCGACACTCTTGGAAAAAGAGACATTTCCTGGAAAAGTTCGCTTGTTATTTCAACCAGCCGAAGAAGTTGGTGATGAAGAGGGCATTAGTGGGGCGCCGCGCATGATTGCTGATGGAGCAGCTGATGATTTAGATGCGGTTTTTGCTCTCCATGTGGATAGTAATTTAAGTGTTGGAAAAATCACGATTAATTCCGGTTATTCTTCGGCAGGGGTAGATACCTTTTACGCAGCGGTAATTGGCAATGGTGGACATGGAGCGTTTCCTCACCGAACTGTGGATCCTATTTATCTTACGTCTCTGGTTATCCAAGCCATTAATGGGATTGTCTCGCGGAGAATCCATCCCTTTGAACCAGCAGTGGTGAGCATTGGCGCAGTTCATGGTGGGGCGGCTAGTAATGTAATTCCGGATCAAGTGGAATTAATTGGTACCATTCGCTATTTGCAACCAGAAGTCCAACAAATTATCCAGCAAGAGGTCGAAAACGCTTTACAGATAACTCGTCCATTGGGTGGTGATTATCAATTGAAGTGGGAGATTGGATATCCGCCGATGCTCAATCATCCCCAAGCAGTGGAGATCATCCGCACGGTGGCTAAGCAAATGCTTGGCGAAGATCAGGTTGGAATCCCAGACAATGAGATGGGCGCAGAGGATTTCGGTTTTTTCACTCAGAAAGCACCTGGGGCTATGTTTTACTTAGGGGCAAAAATTGAAGGCGATGTTCGCTATGGTCATCAATCCCGTTTCGATATTGATGAACGTTGTTTGCCGATCGGTACTGCCCTTCTAGCCCAAACTGCGCTAACCCACCTTCGTTCTCACCCGTTAATATAATAAATTTAACACCATCAAGCCGTTAGGTGATAGCACATAATTAAAGGGTCCTTGCGGAACGTAGTTATCAATTTGGATGGCGCCGCTATCCATTAATTCCCAAATCACTTGGAATGGCGCTTTGCCATCTACCCACTTTTCTGCCAAGACAATCCCGTGTCCTGGTAAGATAGTGAAAACGACTTTGCGAGGGTCTTGTGGATTTCGGAAAGCCTCTGAACGGCTAAATGCCCTGTAGATAGCTTGAGCTTGCGCCTCGGTCGAGCAAGAAACCGGATAATAATAAAATGGATCGTCCAAAGGGATAAATTCGATGATTTTGGGATCATAAGCCCGCAATCCCCTATGACCATGTAATTTTGAGCGGGCAATTGGTACTTTTACCGGCGTTTGGTCATCTCTGAGAATCTCGATCTGAGGTAAATCACGATCCATCCAGATCATTTCCACTGCTTCAGATGATGGTGGGTCATTGCGTTTCCCGGTTACATGGCGCACCAAAGCACCTTGGCTATCGGACCGGACGCCAACGATAACAGCTAATTCATCCTCTGTAAGATTATCTTTGTCAACCGGACGAGCGCTGCCGGTGATGGTGGCGATCAGAGCCTGGAGATATGGGTCCCAGGTTGCAAAACAACCTTCAGAATATTGGTTTGCCACCGAGTCTGCCACTGCTGGAACAGATACAAGATTGGCGATCCGCACCATATCGGTAAAAAACCGTCGTCTACCTAACTCAAACCCAGCTTGCCGCATAGCCAAGGGCGTAGACAAAGTGCGCCACTTTTCGTAAGGGATTTCTGTTCCAACAACCTGATGGGCGGTAATCTCGTGTGTGCTGGCAGCGGTTACAATGCGGAGCATTATGTCTTCATAGAATGCAGCCGGGTTATCTGCGTCGCTGCGCGGATAAGCGCCAACTAAATCGAACGTGTAGGCTTCCTGCGGTTTCTCATCGCCGATTACTAATATTAAGCGGATACATTTCGTTTGAGATTGTAACAAGCGTAATAATGAAAGGATCGCTCCACCACGTTTTCCCTGTTCGTATAATGTCAAATAAGCGGTTTCTGCCAAGCCTGGAAAATCAAAATCTTCTGGATGAGGAGTATCTTTTTCCAATGCTTTTTGAAAATGATCCAGTAAGGCTTGGAATTGGGCAGAGGTGCTATGTAAAATGGTGATAATTATCGGTGAACGAGGAAGATGAAATTTCGAGCGCGCAGTAAATAGCAATGCTTTACGCCAATTGAGCGGTTCTCCAAACTTAGCCGTTGTAAGGATCACATCTGTTTGAGGGTTTGGTGTCTCCACAATCTGATGACCATGCGAGTTAAAACTATCTAACAGTCCCTCCACAAATTGATTTAAAACAGTATCTTCTTCTACCCCGGGGACAAAAGCTAAATTTAAGGTGCGAAGCCAATGGTGGCTGGGATTGAATGTGGTAGATTGGGATAAAATCTGACTCATTTTGTATACTCCTATTCCTTTTCACTTCCTTCCAATTTAAACACCCGCACGGCGAAATCGGCGAGGCGGGGAGAAAATACTTGTAAATAATATAATAGGTAAGTTTGGGGCGGCAGGATAATTTCTGCTTTGTTTTTCTGTACCCCGTGCAAGATCCCCTTGGCACATCTTTCCGCAGAGATTTTAGCAGAAATCCAATGCACCTTTAGATGACCGATCAATGGGGTATCCACTCGGCCAGGAAAGACAATCGTTACATTCACTCCACTTCCATTAAGTTCCTGCCGTAAAACATCCCCAAAACCAGCCAATGCATACTTGGCGGATACATACGGAGCATCCAAAGGCAGCCCTTTTTTGGCATCCATACTAGAAATGAATATGATATGACCCTGTCGTTTTTTTAGCATGTGCGGTAAAACCGCCTGGGTGAAATAGACATGGCTGTAAAAGTTGATCTCGAAGGATTGCTTTAATAACTCCGTTTTCATATCTACGATACGGGAACGGGTGTATTGACCGGCATTTGAAAACAGGTAATCTATATTGTGATAAGATTTTAATGTCGTTTGGATGAGATTTTCAACTGCTTCAGGCTGGGTAACATCGGTTGGGATGGGCAAGGCATTCCCACCACTCTGGCGAATCTGCTCCGCTAATTCCTGTAGAGCAGGTTTATTGCGGGCTGCTAGGACAACAATTGCTCCTTTTTGAGCGAGATGCAATGCCAGCGCCTTCCCAATCCCCGAAGATGCACCACTAATCACACAAACCTTATCATAAAAATGAGTGTTTGTCATGCACGGTCCTTTGACTGACTAGTTTTAATTCCAGTAATGGTAAAAAAGCCATTAAACACAATGTCACATTAATAAAAGAAGGATAATGAGATTAAAAATATTCCTGTTACTTTGGTTTCTCGGTTTAGGGTTAGATAAGTTGAGCATGGTCATCAGAGATGGATTATAGCTTAATAAGTATAACAAGATAAAAATCGTCTATATTATTATAAACCCTCAACCCAAATGGGAGATGCGGTCAACTCTCTTAATGAGTTTGGGTGATTTTGTGCAGACTGCGCGGGTGATCGGGATCTATATCGCGCTCAGCCGCTAAATCTAATGCGAAAAGTTGAGCAGGTACAATGGAAATGATCGGAGAAAGCCATTCAGGAACCTGAACCGGTAATGGGATTTGCATTCTACCCAGTTTTAATAGATCCGCATTGTCACTGATCACAATGGATTCTGCATGAACATCCCCAATAGTTTTTAGAAAATGTTGCATCTCTTCTTGTAAAGCACCGCTTGGAGCGATTGTAAAAACCGGAAATCCTTCTTCAAGCATTGCAAACGGTCCATGCAAAAAATCGGCACTGCTAAATGGTTCCACAACGGTATAAGTGAGCTCCTTAATTTTGAGAGCCATTTCGAAGGCGGTGCAATAATTAAACCCGCGCCCGATCACCACACAAGCGCGCATATACCGATAACGGGGAACGATTTGGGCAATATTCTGCTGCACCTCGAGCACCTTTTGCACTGCTTGCGGAACAGATTGTAGCGCTGAAAATCTGCGCGGGTTTTCATCAAGAGCAACACTTAGGGCGGCAATGGCGGTTAGCTCAGCGGTATAAGTTTTGGTGGCAGCTACGGAGCGTTCTTCGCCAGCATTGAGATTGACAACAAATTCAGCTGATTGGGCTAGAGGAGATTCTGGATTGTTGGTTATAGCCGCTGTTAAAGCGCCTTGACGTTTGCCTTCTTCCAGCACGGCGACAATATCAGGGCTCATACCACTTTGGCTGATTCCCAATACCAGAGCGTTTTTCAGACGGGGTGGCGCTTGATAGATGGTGAATAAGCTAGGTGTTGCTAGGGCGATGGGCAGTTGATTGTAGGCGCCTAACAAATAATTGGCATAGCGGGCAGCATTATCACTTGTCCCCCGCGCGGCTATCAATACAAAGGTGATATTTCTTTTTTTTATTGCAGATGCTAGACTATTGATCGTCTCTCTTTCCGATTGCAATAGAGTCTCAATCACTCTAGGTTGCGCGTGAATCTCTTCGTATAGGTATGTCTCTTCAAGCATGGATAAAAAAACCTTTCCAATTAGGGAGAATAATGGTAGTGATGGTTTGTAATTGAGTGTTCATCTAGACATGACTTTTATTGAAACGTTTGTATTTCTTATACCATAAAAAATTTTCGGGTAACAAGCTTAATAATAAA
>DYKV01000586.1 GCA_020722415.1 Anaerolinea sp. | reverse complement strand
CTCTCCCCATAACTCAACCAATAGACATTTTTATTAGTATACTTTTCGATCATTTGCTTATTGAATTGTGGGCTCCATTGGATGACATTACCGGAAGGATGGATAAACTGCGTCCGCCATTGATTTGCCTCATCAGCATACAACGAAGCCAGATAGCTGCCGTCTAAGTGTTGCCCATAAAATAAAATAAATTCACCGGGTTGGAATTTGGCCGGATCATTTCCGCTATCATCCACATAAATCGCCACCGGGCGCCCTTGGTTGGTCATTGCAAAAGTTCGTGGGTCAACCGTGTCTACCGGGAATCCAAGGCTCTGCAAAGTCTCATAGGTGATGCGGTAAATTCCATCCTCTGTGATGGTGATTTTATACCGCGGGGTAGCGCTGGATTCATTCAAATTGGACGACATGGGTTTCAGCAATTCACTGCTTTGCCGGCGCGACCGAAATGCTTTGGCTTGTTCGTAATTCAGCAAACTTTCCTGAAAGATGCTCTCAAATGGACTGGTTGGTACAGCGGTCAATGCGCTTTGCTGGCTAGGCCGGATAAGTCCATTCGGATATTTATAATCTATGCGAATAGTGATCGAGGTATAGACCGATAGTGTTCGTTCTTTAGGATGATACTGAAAGGGATAAAACCGCAGCGGCGCTACCCGTTGTTCGCGCATCCAAGCTGGGTCGCCTAACTCGACAATTTTTCCAGGATACTCTGCGCTGCTTGCATAGGTATCGCTGTCTACAACATAAATTAATTCTCCAGGACTTAAATCTTCAGCAGATGGTGCGTAAGAACCGGCTGGTTCAATATACAATGAACCAGGTAGTTCCTTCCGCTCTTGAGCGAGAACAGTCACCTGAAAACTAGCATCGGCAGGTACGCCGATCATCTCAGCCACCAAAGGCAAATTGGGTTTGCCGCTATCCTCTAGACGTCCGCTATTCTCCAATTCAATCCGATCGAATTGCATTCCATCCAAGTCAACCCGACTAAACTGGTATTTGCCTAGAGTAAATCGCAACGTCATGCCCAAATCGTCGGCTTGCATCAATTCGACTGTAGGCGAAGTTGATGATGTAGTTTGAGCGGTACTTTTAATAGGGGATAAGATACTCAAACTCAAAGATAATAATAAAAAAATGCCCATGCTACGTATGCTTATCAGTTTCACTTTTTTCTCCATTTCGTTTTGCTCAAAAGACACCAATAAACCAAACCAATTCAGTGGGTTTTATACGCCTTAACCCATATCAATCTATTTTTTCCCTCGAAAAATCTCGTTGTAATCCAAAGATACC
>DYKV01000585.1 GCA_020722415.1 Anaerolinea sp. | reverse complement strand
ATCAGGAAGATTCTCTAATCAAGACAAAATGATCCGTTATGGAATACCAATCATTACCGGATTTATAGTGGTGCCCGCGATACTGTTAATGAGTGTCCAGATACCAGCCGATACAACCAAACCTAAGATTAAACCCAAAAAGAAGGAAGTAGAGCGTTGATAAATATGAGGACCTCCATAACGTAAAATTAAACTTTTTATCAGCCAGGCTAAAAAGATACTAAACCAGGCCCAGCGCATCACCCAGGTATCAGAGATGGGGAAACCAATATAGTGTAGCGGCCACCACAAGAAACGTTGATGCATCAATACCAAACCACCCATAACTGCTGCTCCAATACCGGTAAAGAGATATCTGGAAAGGATAATCTCCCGGGTAGGAGGATGGTTAATTTTATCGGAAATAAAAGAGGCGATGGATCCGGGCATACCCAGGTTATAGAACCACCAATTGGATGCATTAAGCGCTCCATGCTTGTATCCAATTTGTAAGGTCATCCAGGCTGATAAGAAATAGGCAATTGTAATTGAAGTTAATATTGCCCAGAAGATAATCCGTGGTTTTATCTTCGCCTCCTCCTCAATCTTCAGGTTATTAGCGGTAGAGGTCATCACCGAAGTTCTGATATCTGCTGCCCAGGAATACTGAAGACCCAATGCAGTGTAACCGGCCGGGGTAATAAGCTCAGGGGAAAGGGAATAAGCAGTGAAATCCGGAGGAATGCACTGGCTTCGGGCAAATCCGATTCCTGCCTGGGTAATGATTCTGGTTAATCCCACAAAAACCACCAGCACAAAGAAGAGAAAGATAATAATAACTAAAAAGGGCATTCCAATTAGAGAAAGGAAGATTCCCATCAAAAGGAGACCAAGGATAATCCCAATAACCGCTACCCGATAGGGAAGAATCTCCTCTGCATCATCCACCTTTGGGTCATTACGGAAGACCTTACGGAAAACATCTGCTAAATGTTTTCGGGTTAACCAGAGGACAGTGAAGAAAAGAACCAACATCGCCCCACCACCCTGGAAGGAGGTCATCGCAGAGCTTCCCGCAAAAGTCTCATTGCCACCAGGGATGGTATAACCGGTAATATTGAACCAGCCGGTCTCTAATTTACTCAAAAGATGGAAGAACCAGAGAGAAAAGGCAATATCAAGATTGAGAAAATAGGCAAAACCTAAGATGGGAAAACTTAAAAATATCGTGAGGGTATCAGTTTTGCGGAAGATGGGAAAACCTCGCCAAAGGGTAATCTGGGGTGCCAAAGGAAAGTAATAATGCAAACCTTGCAAGGC
>DYKV01000584.1 GCA_020722415.1 Anaerolinea sp. | reverse complement strand
GACCGCCTTTCTTTTCGTAGGAATTGCCGATGAAGAATGCGGTTTGTTCGCTCAGCACGGGTTTTACCCGATTTCCGTCGCCATCGTAGGTGAAGGTGGCGATGACGGTCGTGCCGCGTTGAACAGTCGTTAAGTGATTTTCAGCATCATAAGCCATAAAATAGGCGTTTCCAGCCACAAGGCGGTGCGTCATGTTGCCATTCGAGTCGTAACCTACGTCCATTGCTTTGCCGGTTGCAAAACGCAGCGCACCGCTCCAGTACAGTTCTTGTTGCCCGGCAATTACATTTAGCCCGTCGAACGCGCTTGTGCTGGCTCCTTTATCTAAGACGGTTGTACCACCTTCCGCTTGAATGGTTTGTCCACCAATGACAACGTAATCTACAAACAGATTGCGATCTTTGCCATTTTGATAGCAATCATTTGTAAACACAACTTCTACAATGTCGTTTCCGGTAAGAGCAACCGTGGCATTGTAATTTGCCCAATTGGTCGAGACGTTCGTCCATATACTTCTCCGCACACCGTTTACCCATAATTCCATTGTGGGACCAGTGCCGGGTGTGGTATCACCACAAATCGTACCGTAAGCGCGGATGGTGATCGTCTTCTTCGTACCGCCCGTGCCATGCACACGCTGAACGGCGTGTTTGTGCAGTGTATTATAGGTGTAAGTTAGCCCGGCCTTGCTGGCAAGATTGCCGTTTTGGGAATTATAGGTGTAATGTTCGTTATACGGGCCATAAGCACTGCCGCCGCTGGTGGTTGCAGAAGTCAGGCGGTTGAGTGAGTCGTAGTTGAAAATTTGCGTCTGGCCCAGTTTGGCATCTACAATGCGTGTGATATTCCCCATGGCATCATATTGGGGGGTGTTGGAACCGGTGTAGTATCTCAAATCCATTAAGGAGGTAGGGGCTGAAGATGTTCCTGCGGTAATGCGTTGCAGGCGTCCCACGCCATTGACCGTGTCCCAAGAGAAGTACTGGTAGGCGGTTTTTAAATTTGCGTCTAGGTTCATGTTGGTCATTCGTCCGGAGGCATCGTATTGGATGGAAGAAGCATAAGAAGATGTTCCTGTGACGCTTTTCAACGTTCCTTGAGGATAGTAGGAATGGTGTATTACTTCGCCGTCCGGGTAAGTCATGGTCGCGACTGCATCGTTACTGAAGTAAGTCCACTGTGTGGTGAAGGATTGGCCGTCAATGGTGCGTGTTTCGCCGGCCACGCGTCCGCGCGCATCATACGCCTAGGTGGAACAAAATCACCGGCTCGCGGTCGGCCGGCCACTCGTCGGCATCT
>DYKV01000583.1 GCA_020722415.1 Anaerolinea sp. | reverse complement strand
AGTTAGGCATCCTTGAAAGCAGACTTGGATCCTTGCTCCCTTTTACATCTTGATCGGCAGCCGAAGACAGGCCAAAACCTGCAAGCACAACAAAAAGACCGAGGATCACTACCGTTACATTTTTCACGTCATCGCCTCCTATTTGTTATTAATGTATTTAAGTGCCAACGCTCCGCATAACCGGCTGGCAATGAAGCGCAGCGGAATTGCCAGCCCAAGTTTATGCGGTTGTTATACGATGTTATTTTTTGTGTCGCCTATTTTCGCTCCTTCAGCAGATCACGTATTTCTCCAAGCAATACTTCTTCTGCCGAGGGCTTTGGTGGCGCCTTAGGTGCTTCTTCCTCTTTTCTCTTGAGTGTATTAATCGCTTTCACAGCAATAAAAATCGCGAAAGCGATGATTATGAAATCGACAACCGTCTGAATGAACTTCCCATAACTGATTACGACAGCCGGTGTTTCTCCGACTGCCTGTTTAATTGTGACAGCTAAACTAGAAAAATCGACCCCTCCTAATAACACTCCGATTGGAGGCATAATCACGTCACTCACAAAGGATGAGATGATTTTTCCAAATGCAGTACCGATAATGATACCAACCGCCATATCGACAACATTTCCTTTTACCGCAAACTCTTTAAATTCCTTCATCATGCTCATAATGTTTTCCTCCAGTTTGATAGTTGACAGCGAGATTAGAACCAAAAGTATTTATGACTTTTAATCACTCCTTTCATCGTATAACGCAGGGTTCACCGGGAGGCGAGTGCATTTCCTCGCCGATCCGGTGGAACGATTCGTTAGACCTATCCGTCGGTCTCGTCTCTTTTCGGCTTCTGTAATCTGCCGTCTTCTATAAGAGTTGAAATAGCTTTAAACTCCGCATGCGGTCGAATCTCCAATTTATCTGCAATGATCCGGTGCAGTCCGGGTGGCCATGGGTCCTTGGAAATAGCCTTAAGAACTGCGGATAGAATTGATTCATTGTCGAGTCGCTGGACACTATGTCGCCGTTCAGGGTCCACGGGTTTGCCGCTGTCAATATACTCGATCGCGGTTTTAGTTTCCTCGTGAAAACGATCGTAGTATCCAAGTTCTTTTGCAGCCCGGACTATTGCGGTCTTCAACTCATTGCGAGCAATTGTGACCCCAGTGCCGATGAGTTTGTCTCTGGATACGTCGTATTGGATATCATCATCTCCAATCAGTTCGATATCAATAGCTCCCGTTATGCGCATATCTTTCTCCTGGATCCGTGAGCTTTTGCCGAAAATCTGACTTATTGACTTGAAATAATTGGA
>DYKV01000582.1 GCA_020722415.1 Anaerolinea sp. | reverse complement strand
TCCATGATGAAGCGTTACGTCGTTGAATAAAAATATAAATGTTTATTTCTATCATTATCCCATTACTAAACGAAGAAAAAAGTCTACCGCTGCTAAAAAATAGCTTAGACGAAGCTTTATTTCCCTGTAAAGATATAGACTGGGAGGTTATCTTCGTTGATGATGGAAGCAGCGATGATAGCTTAAATATCCTCAAACGACTCGCTGAAGAAGATCCCCAACACGTGATTGTGGTCAGTTTGCGCCGTAATTTCGGTCAAACTGCGGCAATTGCTGCTGGTATTGATCATTCGCACGGCGAGGTTATCGTATTGATGGATGCTGATCTGCAAAATGATCCATCTGATATTCCTTTTTTGGTAGATAAAATTGAGCAAGGGTATGATGTAGTCAGTGGATGGCGCAAGGACCGTCAAGATCCTTTTCTAACCCGCACTTTGCCTTCGCGGATTGCCAATTGGCTGATATCGGTGATCACAGGTGTATATTTACATGACTATGGCTGCACACTTAAAGCATATCGCCGCGAGGTCATCACGGGGTTCCGTCTTTATGGCGAGATGCATCGTTTTATCCCGGCTTATGCCAGCAATGTGGGAGCGCGGATAATCGAAGTGCCGGTTCACCATCATCCCCGCAAGTATGGCAAAACCAAGTATGGGTTAGAAAGAACCTTCAAGGTGATCCTGGATTTGTTTACGGTTAAATTCTTAATGAGTTATGCTCAAAAACCGATCTACATTTTTGGTGGCACTGGTTTTGTTTTGATCGGACTCAGTTTTTTAACTGTGGTGGCTTTGGTTATCCGCCGATTGACTTTAGGAGAACATTTGATCCGTTCTCCTCTATTGCTTCTCAGTGTGATGTTGTTTATCCTTGGTTTTCAGTCGGTTCTGATGGGGTTACAAGCTGAGGTGCTCGCTCGCACCTACCACGAGTCACAACATAAGCCAATTTACACAGTGCGTCAAATCCTACGGGAAGGCAAGGATCAATCTGTATGAAACCAGCTTCTCTTTCTGCGCGGGGAAAAGTATTCATACTTCGTCTGGCAGGCACCGTGATGACATTGGGCTTGTTAGTATATCTACTTGAGAAAGAGGGCTGGAAAGGTATTTTCACGGCGATTAATCAGATTTCCGGGTGGGCTTTTGGTGCTGCTATTGTCTTGATAATGATTTCGAGAATCGCAGTATCTTTACCTTGGCATGTTCTATTGAGGTCTGCTAGAGTGAAGATTTCGTTTCGAGAAATTTTTCGCCTGACGCTTAGCCGTTTGTTTACTCCAAATTATTTACCCACCATA
>DYKV01000007.1:31198-42501 GCA_020722415.1 Anaerolinea sp. | reverse complement strand
GTCCCGCCAGTAAGTTTTATGAAAGGCTTGCGCCAGATTTGTGATAAATATGGTATTTTACTAGTCGCAGACGAAATTCAAGCTGGCTTTGGAAGAACCGGTAAGTGGTTTGCATTTGAACATTTTGACATCGTACCAGACATCATGACGGTTGCAAAAGGTTTAGCCTCTGGAATGCCTTTGGCGGGAGTATTCAGTCGGAAGGATATTATGGATAAATGGATCCCCGGGTCACATGGTGGAACTTATGGTGGCAACGCAGTGTCAGCGGCAGCAGCAGTGGCGACCATAAAAGCGATGAAAGAAGACCGCATGTTAGTCAATGCTCAGGAACGGGGAGCACAATTGATACAAGGTTTGAGAAAAATTCAACAGGAATTTCCAATTATTGGAGATGTGCGCGGCCTTGGATTAATGATTGCAACCGAATTCAGGACACCAGATCGAAAACCAGATAAGAAAACAGCCAAAGGAGTGGTTCACACTTGCCTGGACCAAAAATTACTTTTATTAACTTGTGGAACCTATGATAATGTTATTCGCTGGATTCCACCTTTAATTGTAAGTTCCGCTGAGATTGATCAAGCGCTGGCGATTTTCCATGATGCTCTCAACAAAGTAGTGCATGGATAAATATCATCAATTATGCTTTTGATAAGAAATAAAGGAGTACCTATGCTGGTATGGAGGATTAATTCGCGAGAAAGAAGCTATACAACCAAAGATTCTCCATCAACGTGGGAAAGATTAGGTGGACGTGGGCTGGTGGCGAGGATTCTCCTCGATGAAGTCAAACCAGATTGCGACCCTCTCGGGAAATATAATAAGTTAATCATCGCTCCAGGCTTGTTGGTTGGGCATAAAGTGTCGAGTTGTGATCGAATATCGTTTGGCGGTAAAAGTCCCTTAACGGGAGGGGCGAAAGAAGCCAACTCGGGCGGCACGACTGGCTTAAGCCTCGCTCACTTAGGCATAAAAGCACTGGTGTTGGAGGATCAACCAACCGATGATAAATGGATCGTCCTACACATAAGTAAAAACGGGGTCCAATTCGAACCCGCTGATGATTTGATTGGATTAGGTGTTTATCGCAGTACAGAGATATTATTAGATCGATATGGGAAGAATGTGTCCTTGGTCTTGATTGGTCCAGCGGGTGAAAGGGAATATTTAGCATCGGGGATTGTGAATCTTGACAAAGATCGAGTCCCATCGAGGATTGCAGCCCGGGGTGGTTTGGGGGCATTAATGGGATCCAAGAAAGTAAAAGCAATCGTAATCGACGCTGGCCGAGGAGAGAATCCTCCAATAAGAGATATCGAAAAGTTTAAAAACGCACAGAAGATATATAACCAAGCATTAAAAGATCATCCGCAAACAAAAATTTATCATGATTATGGAACGAATGCAATGCCAGGCATGTCAGATGGTTTTGGCGGTATGCCGACCCGTAATTTTTCAGCAGGGCATTTTGAAGGGTTAGAGAAAATACGCGGAGAAACTATGCGGGAGATAATACTAGAGCGGGATGGGGAGGGAAAACCATCACATGCTTGTATGCCTGGTTGTATCATTCAATGTTCTAATGTTTACCCGGATAAAAACGGCAAAACAATTGTCTCACCCCTCGAATATGAAACTGTTGGACTATTGGGACCTAATCTCGGAATTGACGACCTCGACATCATAGCTCAATTAAATTGGGAAGTCAATGATTTAGGCTTGGATAGTATTGAGATTGGTGCAGCCCTGGGAGTTGCTGCAGAAGCTGGCTTAATGAAATTTGGAGATGGAGAACGCGCCCTAGAGTTAGTTCATGAAATCCGCCAAAATACCTTGTTAGGCCGTGTTCTGGGGAATGGCGCAGTTATTACGGGCAAAATCTTAGGGGTGAAACGGGTACCAGCGGTGAAAGGTCAAGCGATGAGCGCCTACGACCCCCGGGCTATTAAAGGTACTGGCGTAACTTATGCTACATCTCCACAAGGCGCCGACCACACTGCTGGATTGACTATTCGAGCCAAAGTAGATCATCTCGATCCAAGCATTCAAGCGAATATTTCTCGCACTGCCCAAATTAATATGGCTGGATATGACACACTTGGAGCGTGTATTTTCGCCGGTAATGGGTTTGCCAGCGCACCTCAGGCTATCAAAGAATTAATCGAGGCAAGATATGGATGGGAAGTAAGCGAGAATATCCTTCAAGAGTTGGGCAAAGAGACAATTTGGTTAGAAAAAGAATTTAATCGCCGGGCTGGGTTTACTTCTGCTCATGACCGTATTCCAGAATGGATGACTAAGGAGCCTTTACCACCAAACCAGTCTATTTTTGATGTTCCCGAATCAGATCTAGATCATATTTTTGATGATTTAGATAAAAATGGCTAGCAGTTAATGGATATGATTCGAGTAGTTGTTCAATTACATACGATTGCTCAAAAAAAGACTAAAAACGGGAGAATTGATAAAATAAATTTAGAAATATCCAATGGAAGCACAATTCTCGATATCATCGAGCGAGTAGATATACCGTTAAAGTTTGAAGACCTGCTGGTAGTAATTGAGCAAAAAACAGTGGCAGCGGATTATCAACCACAAGATGGGGATATTATTCATATTATTCCAGCTATTAGCGGCGGATAGGTACTTTGGATGATAAAAAATAGGCTGCATGGAATTATCAGAATGCAGCCTATATCTTATTTATCCGCAATAGTTATTCTTCATTTTCAGCTAACAAATTTGAAAACCAATAAGACAATAAATCCGCAGCGGGTTTACCATGTACAGATGGAGACGGATCGATTAAAGCTGCTGCTGGATAATATCCTCGTGAAACCAATCCATTAATCCATGGGCGAGAATCGAGAGCGCTAAAAAGGGCGTTATAGAGATTCACCTGCGCCTGTAAATCAACTTTGACGGTTAGTTGACTTAGTTTTGGTTGCCCAAGATCATCCCAATTAACACAATTATTGCTTTCGTCTTTAATGCAACCAGACTCCACTCCAACTGCGGATGGATAGGATGCGCCAAGGACAATAGCTTTATTGAAATGATCATGCAAGGGTAATGCGATTTGATCCAATTTTTGCCCTGCAATGGTTGCTAAATCAGCAGGATTTGCATTCTCGGATGCATTGTCAATCATGGGGACAGACCAAAGGATGTATATACCATCAACCATATCAAGAAATGCAGGAGGATTACTGGCTTGATCGCTAGTTATCGCCCAAAATAAGGGACCTTTGAAATGGTTCTTAATTTCCTGAATGAGTAATCGCCAACGTACCTCTGCATCAGCAGGGACTCCGCTATCGGTTCCGTCACTCAATTTTCCACCAGGGTAGGCTGGGGACAACCAGTCTCCACCCAAAATCAATGCATTTGCATTATTTTGGTTTGCTAAATCCGCATGATAGAGAGCAAAGTTACGATACCGTTCAAACCAAACCTGCCACCAGGAATAATCCCTTGTAGCCGAACTCCACCACTCAGAAGGAGAAATCGGAAATTTAGGTTGCGGGAAAATCGCAGCACTGATCCCACGATCGGTTGTCTCTCGTAACCAATCATTCATATCTAACCAAAGCGGGTCTTCTCCTGGTTTAATTTCCAAAATTGGAGGGGATTGGCGAGTGAAAGTCCAAGTGGGAGTCATGATTAACCAATTACTGCTCAAAGTTTGAACGGAGTCTAACATGTATGAAAAGTTCTGATTGTAGGATGGATGATAGATCGCTTGGAATTCTATCCCAGCAATAAATCCATTTTCCCGCGGGGTGACTTGTGGAGTAGTTATCTCCACTGGAGTAGATGGTTGTTCTGCCCATGCCCATGCCGGAACTTTGACCCGCAAGGGATTAGATAATAAGTTAGGGTCAATCGCTAAACCGGGATTATCCGCTCCAGCGGTATTACTCGCATCAGCAATGCCGCAATCATTGTTCCGGCAAATGCGATAATGAATTTGGTCGGCGAAATCAAGCGGATAATTGAGAATAAATCCCCATCGCTTATCCCCTAAGCGCCACATTGGGATTGGTTCTGTCCATCCATAAACTGGGCGGAATTGAATGGAAACGAAGTCATCTTTCTGGGTCGATTCAGGTAGGGTAACATCAAAGCTAATTGGACGGGTGTCTTTCGTTGACCAAGCTTCTACCGAATCTTCGATCAGGGTATCTTTGTCTGGTACGATAAAATGGCGGAGATTCGGTTTTCCATTTTCATTTATCTCAGTATTCCAAAAGCCATCCCCTAAAGTGTAAATGTAATGAATATCCGCGCCAGCTGGAAGGGCGATGTTCATCGAATAACGACCGTCTGGTAGTAAGGAAAGGACGGGCATGCGAGAGGCAATCGTGTTGATACCACCATTTAAATCGGCAAAGGTATTTCCTAATTGATATAGGTTACCAGCTACTCGGACCGGCACGGCTGGAATAGTATTTTGAGGTAACTTGGCTACAAACACAACACCAACCATCTTCGCCGGCTTAAGTTTTATTTCGGCTAAAGTAGTTGAATCGGCTTTAACTTGCGCTCCTTGTTGAAAAGTTTGATAGGTGCCATCTAGTGCATAAGCAACGAGATTATGGATGCCAGGTAGTAAGCCCTCAATGAGAAATGTTCCATCAGAAGAAGTCAAAGTTTGGACGCCGCCACAATCAATTAGGATGTTGGGAACCGGTAATTTTGTGCTGGCATCTGTTACTGTCCCGGTGATCCGACCGGTTTTTCCCTCAAATAAAGTATCTGTCCAACGGCTGACCACATCTTCAACGGTTATTGAGTCGTTGGCATAAAGCATTCTATATCGAACTTGGCGGTTATCCGAGATGTGTTCCTGCACTTCATTATTGCCCGCTATCCGCGCATAACGATATTTTAGGATAGATCCCCTTGGGACAGTTAAAGTATAAGCAAAGATACGCTCGCCATTATTTTGCATTTCAAAACGACTGGCATTAAATGCCAAACCGGTTACTTCTTCCATGATTTTTAATATTATTGGCTGATTCTCTGGAGTGTTCGCCGGTATATGCACCTTCAATGTAATAGCAACTACATCTGTGCTTTCTGCATTAGTGGTACTCTGTTCTAATACTTGTGGGGATGGAGCAGCGGTAGCAGGAAAAATCTTGGTCAAATCTAGATTTTTCATGAGTTGAAGTTGTTGGACTTCTGAGAAGCTGCAACTATTTAGAATTATTAAAGGGATAAAGAAAAGGAGAAATAGAAGGGTACGATGGATTTTTTTTGTGATCATAGGTATTCTTTTTATGTTAAATTGGGAAGATTATTCCATAGTTTCTGTAATCAACCGAGATAGTTGATATGCCGAGCGGGTATCCAAAATAAATTTCTCTGGAATATCCCTGGGAATACGGGTTTTGATAATTTTTCCATTAGTCAGTTGAAATATAAACACCCATACTTTTTTTATACAAAACCACAAAAAATAATGCTCCTCCCGAACTGCCTCAAATTTATTTATGGATTTCCAGGATATTTTCCGTAGTTTGCTCTGCTTTACAATGATTCCTTCTTGATAAATTGCAAGAAGTTGATTGCTTCTTTGCACATTTATTAAGGTTAGGATGATACTGATCAAAAAAACCAGCAAACTTAATCCGAATATTTTTAAGGTATATATCCAGCCGATTGCAGGACCGTATTGGCTGGTGAGCTTCCAATAAAAGAAAACTAGGGACGCAAACAAAATCCCGTTGACAGAAAAAATAAAAGTAATCCATAACCCCCATTTCCAAGGTGCAATCGGATGCAATTTCACACTAAAAATTTTATGTGGCTGAACGTTTGTCTTGTCTTTGTGCATGCGTTTTAGACTGGTTTAAAGTATCGAATATCGAGTATATTACCAGTTCTTTCTTCTGGCGGTTTAAATACCGCTGCAACTTGCATGCCAATTAAGACTGATTTTGGGTCAATTTCAGCCAGACGATGCACCAGGCCTCCATCACCAAGACGGATAAAAGCCACAATTTCAGGTTCGGTGCGATATGTTCCATCTAAGTTCTTATATAAAACGGTGAATGTATCGACTCTCCCGACATTATCTACCGCTCGCCAATCCTCTAATTCTGAGAGACATGTTTCACAAAAAATGGTCCCTGGCACATATAATTTGTCACAGTGCGGGCAGTGAGTCCCAAGAATTATCCCTTCCTCTTTTAATGCGCGGAAAAATTTTTCACTTGCTATACCGTATGTGTAGCGATTAGTTACTGGAAATAATCCTTCATAATGTACTGGCCGATCAAATGGATGATGAAATGGGTACATCTTACTTTCCTCCTATTCTGGCTTGAAATATAAAATATCAGTGATATCACCTGTTCTGTCCTCTGGGGCTTTCCAAAGAGCTCTTACCCGCATGCCGATATGGACTTTTTCTGGTTCTATCTCTCCAATTTTATGTAAGATACCATGGTTTTTGGAGGCTCCATCTATGGCGATGACCGCTGGGATTTCCGGTTCAGTGATTCGTTGTACATCCCAAGAAACATAACAAAGTGAAAAGGTTAAAATCGTGCCAGTATCCAGTAACGGAAGAAAATGATGAACGGGCTGGTAGCACCATTCACAAAAGAGACGAGGGGGCACCATCGTTCGATGGCATTTTGGGCAAGTGGATCCAATAATTTTTCCTTCCCGTAAGCCTGCTAGATATTCTCCAATTGCGACTCCACAATCCCAGGCATAGCGGGTATTAAAGGTATCAAATGAAAACAGGATTGATCCATCCTGAAAAGCGGATTCAGGAAGTGAATTGATCGGATAATAACGGTTCTTGGCGTTCATCGGTTTCTCCTCTCATTTTCCCATAATGACTACGGTTCCAACTTGCATCAAATCCCCCCATGCTTGAGCGATTCCTTTTTGTGGTGAACCGGGAATTTGTCTGCCATCAGCTTCACCACGAAGTTGCCAAAATAGTTCTGCAATTTTCATTAACCCTGCCGCTGCAATAGGATTGCCTACACCGAGCAAACCCCCAGATGGACAGATTGGTAAATTCCCGTCTCTTTTCGCGCTGCCATTCAAATATAACTCAATGGCTTTACCACGATCGGCCAATTGCAAACCTTCCAGGTGATGAAGGGCTTTATAATCGAACGGATCATAGGGTTCGGCAATATGGATTTCTTTACGTGGTTCTTTTATTCCTGCCATTTCATAAGCCATCTTTGCCGCAACTTCCACATAACGTGGATAAGCTAAATCCCTATTCGTCCAATAGGCAGTATCGAGAGACCAACCAACCCCCTCGATCCAAATTGGTTTGTCGGTAATCCTTCTGGCTACATGTTCAGCAGCCAAGACAATCGCAACCGCACCATCAGAAACAGGGCTGACATCTAACCGCTGAACCGGCCAAGCCAACACCTCTGAATTTAATACATCTTGAACGGTTATTTTTTTATCTCCTAACAAAGCCGCTGGATGATCAGCCGCATTTCGTTTATGTAACACCGAAACTTGAGCAATATCTTCTTTGGAAATCCCGTAGGTTGCCATATAGCGATTCATCTCTAATGCAAATATCCACAATAAATTTGGTTTAAGCGGACGTTCGGTAGTGTGATCAAATATTGTTAAAAATGCCCCTTGCGGATGGGGGTAATAACTGGACATTTTTTCTTCCGCAACAACGAGAACCAGATCAAACAAACCAGAGGCAACATGGTACCACCCTTGAATTGGGACAAACACACCTGTACCTCCGCCAACATAAGAGCGAATATATGGTTTACCCAATGCACCAACCCCGTCGCTTAAATATTCGCCATTCATGTGGATGCCATCGAACGTATCGGGGGCAGTACCCAGGCAAATTGCATCAATATCTTGGATAGATAATTCACAAGAATCCAGAGCTGCTCGGGTGGCTTTGAAAGCTAATTCTTTTGGGGTTTCTTGAGCCCGCCGAACAAATTGGGTCATCCCTGCGCCAACAACCGCGACTTTTCTAAGTCCCATCGTTATCCTCCTCTCATTCTCTTTGATTACTGAGAATCACCACAGCTGAACTAGTAGTTGGAACTCCCCGCCAACTCTCGACAATGGCGGTGCTGGGTTGACTTAGCTGACGGGCACCAGCGATACCTCTTAATTGAAGGACTGCTTCGACCGTTTTTTGAGCTCCGCTGGCATCAAATAAGTAGCCAACTCCTAAACTGCCCCCAGAAACATTCACCGGGAGTTTTCCATCTGGATAAAAAGCACCCTCCCTGATTAATCCTCTAATGGTTGTATTATCTGCAAAGCCTAGTGCAATTAACGTCATCGCCTCTCGATAAGCATAGGAGTCGTCTATCTCGGCGAAATCAATACCTTCAATGGGATTAGTAATTTGGGATTGGGAGTATGCCATTTTGGCAGCTTTTTGCACATAGGATAATTCTCCCCAATTGCGATATTCCAATGCATACGAATCATTGCACCATCCTACCCCTTTAATCCAAATAGGCTGCGAGCTGATATCCTTCGCCACATCTCCATTAGCCAATACTATGACTATCGCACCATCAACTGGTTTCGCTATATGACTTTCTAAAAGTGGGTAAGCTAAAAAATCATCCTCTGAAAGCTTGGTCTCCGCTAATGACATAGGATAAGCTGCTGACGGGTTAGAAAGAGCGTTATAGCGATTTTTTTGAACGATCATAGAACAATCCGAGATGGAACATTGGCTTTGGTGAAGAAACCGTTGCATTTCCAAACCGGCAACAAAATCTGGGTGAAAATTAAGGGGGCGCTGCAGAATAGGATCGAGAGCATAACGGGTCACTTCGGTTATAGATTTAATATTTGACGCTTTACTATGAGCCTCGATTGCAACAATTTTGAAAAGACCACTGCGGATCATCAGGTATGCGCTGATCAGGCCATGTAAAGCTTCTCCAGAAATCGTATGCATTGGCTTGAGCACGGCTCCGAGCTGATCGGGAGTATATTCATCAAAAATGCTAGTCCCTTCAAAGAAATCTTCAGCAACGGATATAAAGCTTTCAATATCTTTTCGTGGGTCAACATTGGCATCATGGTAGGCTTTATTAGCGGCTTGGTAAATCAACTCTTTATAGGAATAATCTACTGAGGTTGGGTGAAATCCTTCCCAACCCACACCAACAATCGCCACATCCTTGTTCATATCTCCTCCTGTTTAGATAATTTTTCCGGCGGCGCGAGCTTTATTGATGATGTTATAAGCAGCTTTGATTATTGGAGCATCAATGAGTTTTCCGTCTAGGGCAAATGCCCCAACACCTGACTCTGTATATATATTATATTCGTGGATTATTTTTTCGGCTTGAGCAATTTGATCATCACTTGGCGTAAATGCATTTTGTACAATGTCTACTTGATTAGGATGAATTATTTGTTTCCCGCTAAATCCTAGTTCCACGCCTCTTTGACATTCCACAGCTAAGCCATCCAGATCTTTGAAATTAAAGTACACCATATCAATAGCTTGTAGCTGAAATGCTGCAGCATACAATACCACGGAACTTCGGGCAAAAAGAACCTCGTTTGCATTTTGAGTCCTTATACCACCTATCTCACCAATAAGGTCTTCGGCTCCGAATATTAAGGCTTCTATTCTTGAATCAGCTTGAGCTATTTCTCGGAGATTAACTAGAGCTTGGGGTGTTTCGATAATTACTAATAAACGAATTTCGCCAATCAGTAACCCTTGTTTTTTTTCGTGTTCAGTGATTATAGCCGATACTTTCCGTATATCTGTGGGAAAGCGAACCTTTGGTAATACGATAGCATGGGGGCGAACAGGGAGAATTGTCTCTAAATCGCGAAGCGCAAATGGATTATTGATTGGGTTTATTCTAACCGCTTTTTCAGCGTTCTTGAAGTCATAATTAGCCAGTGCGTGAGCTATTACTTGGCGAGCATGATCCTTGCGGTTAATTGCCACGCCATCCTCTAAATCCATACAAATCGAATCCACCCCTAGCTCAAGGGCTTTTTTGATCTTATGGTCGTCAGAACCAGGCATGTAAAGGAGAGCCCTTCGTGAACGCATAGGAACATCCTCCCCGAAAAGTTAATTGTGTTTTTGTTCCGCTTGTTTGCGGCGACTACCTTCGGCGAGATAAGCTAAACCAACACTGATAAAATATAAAACCATCATTGGAAGCATCACCAAACTCATATTTACTGGATCCACTGTTGGGGTAATCGCGGCAGCTAATACAGCAATGACGATAATTGCTATCCGCCATTGGCTTGCTAATGCTTTTCCTTTCACTATACCCACCAACGCCAAAAAATAAATGATAAGTGGAAACTCAAAGGTGATACCGATCCAAAATAAGACGCTGGTTACGAATTGAACATAACTAGAAGGTCTTACTTCTGTACGGATTCCCATCACTTGGGTTAACCAGGGGATACCAACTGGAAGCAATACAAAATATGCAAATGCCATGCCAATGAAAAATAAGAAAGTGGCAACTGGAATAGTTGCCAAACTACGAAAACGAGCGCTTTTCCTTAAACCAGGTGCCACAAATAACCACAATTCAAAGATCACATAAGGTAAGGCTAGGGTGAAACCGCTTAAAAGAGCTACTCGCATGAAAACCCCGATAGGCTCGGTTACATCAATGGCTACCAATTTACTTAACCCCCCTACCGGTTTGGCGAGAAAGTCAACAATTTTGGCAGTGTAGATGAAGGAGAAACTGGTAGTAATAGCAATAAATATCAATGCCCGAAAGATGTGTTTTCTTAACGCGTCAATATGGACAAGGACGCCAGTAGGGTTTTGAATTGTTTTAACTAACGTTTCTTCAATCGGAACATCTTCATCTTCTTCTGTGAGCAGATATTCCACATTCTCGGCTATGTGGGAAAACCAATTTTTAAGAGTACGGACAACCCATCGGATAATTAGGAAAGGGAGTTTTATGATAAACCAGATATTATTTAATAGATTGCGCATAGTTATCAGGAAGCGGGATTGGAATTATCTTTGGTTGAATTGTTTGCTTTCGTGTCTAACTTATTCTCTTCTTCATCAGCTGGGGTGGGAAGGATTATCTGGGGTGGTGTCAGCCATTCAGCAATATCCTGATTGGTTTGTTTTAACGTGTTGGTTACCTCATCCATTTTTGCATCTTTCAGGATGTCTTGTGGTGAGGGGATATCCTTTATTGCATCTTCTAAATTTGCCTCTCTCATTAATGTTGTCGGAAGCTGTTTAATCTCTTGAGTTGCTTTTTGAATCGTCTTCCAAGTGGGTGAACGCACTA
>DYKV01000007.1:0-31098 GCA_020722415.1 Anaerolinea sp. | reverse complement strand
GTGCGTGGTTTCATGGATTATTTTTCCACAGAGTTCTGTGGGAAATCAATGTCTTCAATATGGATATTGACTTTGCCAACTTGCATTCCCACCATTTCGGAAATGGCTCGGGTTACTTCTTTTTGAATAGTTCGACTCACTTCCCGAACATTAACATCACTTTTCAGAATGACATATAAATCAATAAAGACAGTGTCATCCTCAACCTGTACCTGTACTCCATCTTTTAACGATTTACTGAGAAGACGGTTGATAGGTTTAGTAGCAGTTGCCATTCGGCTGACTCCCTCTATTTTGAGGCAGCTTAAACGCGCAATCGTCAACAAAACATCAGGAGCTATGGTCGTTTTCCCTTCTGCTGTCATAACATTTCCTCCTTCCTACTATGCCATTGCCATTCCACCATCCACACCAAGGACCTGGCCGGTGATATACGCAGCTTGGTCCGAAGCGATAAATGCTACGGCATAAGCAATTTCTTCTGGATTTCCTTTACGATTCAGTGGGATTAATGAGAGAAGCGCTTTTTTTGCCTCTTCTGAGACATTGGACCAAATATCTGTTTCAATGTAACCGGCTGCAATGGCATTTACCGTGATATTCCGGCTAGCTACTTCTCTGGCAAGGGCTTTGGTAAATCCAATCTGCCCAGCCTTCGAGGCTGAGTAATTACATTGACCAGCATTGCCGATTTGTCCGGCAACGGAAGTGATA
Organism: Anaerolinea sp.; assembly: GCA_020722415.1. Lineage (GTDB taxonomy): Bacteria > Chloroflexota > Anaerolineae > Anaerolineales > UBA4823 > UBA4823. Next base: position 30,384 of record DYKV01000007.1, on the reverse strand, counting down.
TTAATTATTCGACCATATCGTTGTCTAAGCATTATCCGTAATGCAGCCTTCGAACAGTTGAAAGTGCCTTTAAGATTGACATCCTGAACAATATCCCAGTCTTCTTCGCTCATCATCATAATCAGGGTATCTCGGGTGATACCGGCGTTATTAACAAGAATATCCAGCCGCCCATAATGTTCTACTGTTGCTTTTATTAACTCTTGTGCTTCTTGAAATTCGGCAACATTCGCCTGATAAAGGAAGGCTTTGCCATTTTCAGATTCAATTTGTTTAAGGACAGCTTGAGCTGCTTCTTGATTATTGTGATAATTTATTACGACAGCTGCTCCGCGTCGGGCTAACTCTAAGGCAATTGCCTTTCCAATTCCGCGCGAAGCGCCAGTAACAACAGCAACCTTGTCAGTTAATAAAAGAGTTTTTAATGTATCCATTCGCCAACATTCTCCAATCCGATTATACCGCATCCAACTTATCTATATCAGCTGGTGTTCCGACAGAAATGACATTCACATGGTTATCAATGCGTTTTACTAATCCACTGAGAACGTTGCCATTTCCTATTTCAATAAAGTTATTTACTCCTTGTTCAATCATATATTTAACCGAATCAGTCCAGTATACAGGCGAGGTAAGTTGTTCTTTTATGTCTTGCTTTATCTCTTCAACAGTAACCATGGCGATGTGGCAAACATTTCCAACAATGGGTATTGTCGGATCTATCATTGTTGTTTGATCGATAAATTTAGCAAACTCTTCTTTAGCAGGGAGCATTATTGGCGAATGTGCCGCAATACTGACCGCCAGCAGGATAGTTTTTTTTGCACCGTTTTTACGCGCTTCATCCATTGCTAATTGGATGCCCCGTTGTGTCCCCGAGATAACGATTTGTCCAGGACAGTTGTCATTAGCGACCTGGACAAGATTTCCTGCTGTGCTTATCTTAATGCATATATCATTCAGCTTTTCACGTTCCATACCCAAGATCGCAGCCATTCCTCCAGGGTTTTGTTCCCCGCTTTGTTTCATTAACCTCCCCCGCTGTTGAACGAGTTTAAGTCCATCTTCAAAGGTGATTGTGCCAGATGCAACCAAAGCGCTAATTTCGCCCATAGAATGTCCGGCGACAAACTTAGGTGAAAATCCTGCGAATAATTGATTTATCAATGTCCAAACTGCTATCGAGTGAACAAACAGGGCAGGTTGGGTGTATTGCGTTTCATTCAAGGTATTTTGTGGGCCTTCCCAACAAATCTTACTGATTGAATAGCCTAAGAGTGAATCAGCTCGTTGAAAAATTTCCGCTGCTGCTGGAAAGACCTTGGCTAATTCCAACCCCATCCCGATAGATTGGGAACCTTGACCAGGGAATAAAAAAGCGGTATTTGCTGGATCTAGGGGAAACATCTTATTAAATCAGTACGAGCCGTGTATCTCACGGCCCGCCCGGCTTATTCTTTCTCTTCGACGCTGATAACTTCGCGCCCTTTGTAATGGCCACAGTTGGGGCAAGCTCGGTGAGGAAGTCGCATCTCACCACAATTGCTGCACTGGACTAAATTTTGTGTTTCTAATGCGTCGTGTGCTCTGCGCCGGTCGCGCCGTCCTTTGGATAATTTTCTTTTTGGTTGGGGAGGCATATCGTTCAAACTCCTTTTCTATTATAATTATTCATGCGAAAGCCTGCCCTTTCTGGGCAGGCAAGATGATTATAAGGTATTTCCTCCCAAGATGTCAAGGATTTTATTAATATGGTATAAGATATAATAGATAACGGAAGGATATGAAAAATGAACAGATCGTCCAAAATCACCTTAATCATCCTCATAGGAGCCATTGCGCTAATTGGGCTGGCTTGTAATTTAACCAATATCTCTGCTCCAACGCCGATTTTATTTCCAACGGTTGACTTCACATTAACAGCAATTTTCGGCACAGTCTACCCATTGACAACCCCAACTAACCCCTCATTGATTTTTGTTTCACCCACTCCAACTCTTACCGCAGTCCCTGAAACAGCTACATCAACCAACCAAGCAACGGTGATTCAACCGAGCAACACACCTTTTCCTACTGCTTCACCAAAACCAACCAAAACAAAAGCGAAACCGGTCTCTTATGTAGGACCAGATCGCCGCAATGCCTTCCCAGTCCAAGCAATTCATCTAGATTCGCCGCCAACAATAGATGGCGTTTTTGATGATTGGGGATTGGAAAAATACAATGCTAACTATGTTGTTTATGGCTCCAGTAACTGGGAGGGCTTGAATGATTGCTCGGCTGCTTTCATGGTTGGCTGGGATAAACATGCCTTATACATCGCCGCTAAAGTGAAAGATGATCGCTATGTTCAAAACGAAACTGGTAAGGATATTTTCAAGGGGGATAGTTTGGAAATTTTATTCGATCAATATGTATCGGCAGATTATTATCTAGCTGCACTATCGAATGATGATTATCAATTAGGGATCTCACCAGGCAATCCAACCCCTGGGAGCAATCCAGAAGCATACTTATGGTTTCCGGCATCCATTGAAGGCGAAAGGCCAGCGGTTAAAATCGCAGCCATACCCACTGTAGATGGTTACCGGGTGGAAGTAAAAATTCCTTGGAGTGTTTTTAATGTTGCTCCCTCAGCAGGATCAATTTATGGATTTTCCTTTTCTATTTCAGACAATGATAATTTAGCAAAGAACCTACAACAGTCGATGGTTTCCAATGTAAAGACCAGAATTTTAATTAACCCAATGACTTGGGGCGATCTTATTTTACACAAATAAATGAAGAGGTGATTTAAAAAAGGATGGAAGCTAATTCTTGGCGGTAATAGCGCGTGTCTGGGTTTTCATCGCCGAGAATTTCTAAAACGCCTAAGATGATACTCTTTAATTGATCATGATGGAAATGTTTGTCTTGACGGAGAATAACGAAGAAACCATCTAGTGCCGCAAAATAATTGCCCTTTTTGATCAATCGAATACCATGTAAATATGCTGCTTCTTGGATGTCTTCTACTATATCTTCTGTGGGGAGAGGAGAAAGCAATGTGTTAACAAGTGGGAGGATTAGCTCAGCTGATGCATATTCTTTACTAGCCGGAAAGTTTTGTAACATTTCTCTAGCTTGCTCAAATTTATTTTGGCGAACTAAACATTTTGCTAACCCTAACAACGCCCGCGAATCCCCGGGCTGGATCTCTAATGCTTGCTGGAATGCATCGGCAGCCTCATGTATATCCCCGATTTGGTAATAATGTTTACCTTTTTCGATCCAGAGATCTGATGGATTGGGGATAATCTCTTTAATAAAATCACGAATACGTGCCTCAGGTTGCAAACCAACAAACTCCCCAACCATCTGTCCATTTTTAATCGCTTTCACATGAGGAATGCTATGTACACCCATCCTTACCGATAAATTGGAGTTCTGATCCACATTAATTTTGGCTAAGCGGAAAGCCCCTTGAGCTTCCAGTGCTAATTTCTCCAGAATTGGGGTTAATACCTTACAGGGTGAGCACCATACCGCCCAAAAATCTATCACAACAGGTGATTGATAGGAATACTCTAAGACTTTGTATTGAAAATCTAGTTCGGTAACATCAACAATATCTTCACTCATGGTTGCTACCAATCCTCATTCATCATCCTCAGAATCAATTATACCCGGTTGATGGATTTCGAGCACTTCTCCATGAACATTGATGGTTATTTTAAATCCAATCATTCCCAGATAAGCGCGTGCCTCATCTGGAATACCCTGCGTTTGCAATGCCTGGAATTGTTGGCTAATATTTTTTAATTGGGTTGCAATCATAGCTACCGAAAACGGATCTTCCTGCCCAAGCATCTTTGCGGCTTGTTCGCTGATGATTTCTTCATGACCGGCAATTAGCTCGATCATTGCGTCAAATATTTGGCGATCGATCGATTCAGCTGGAATATGACGGCGAAATCCTTTGTCATTGACAACATAGAAAGGTTCTTGCCCAACATAAACTGCTTCAACTGGTTGGTCATTTTCATCGTAAATCAATTGTGCAAAAACATGCTTGGCAACCATCTTCAAATCCTTTATGGGTGAATATACACTATTGTACCAATATTCGTAAAGTCAAACAACCAAGCCGCGTCTGGGATGGAATAATTCACACATCCGTGACTCATTGGTACACCAAAATTGTGGTGCCAATAGGTGCCGTGTAATCCATAATCATGATAAAAATACATCACATAGGGGACATCGGGAAGAAAATATCCAGGCCCAGACATGTTTGCGTAACGATATTTGACATAAACTTTGAATACACCTGTAACGGTTGGATGGAGCCAAGTGCCAGTCGAAACTAAAAAGCTTTTAACCCTCGATGTTCCAATATAAGCATACGATCTCTGCGCACTCAAATCCACTTCAATCCAATGCTCATTTTTGTCTATACCTTTAGGAGGGGAAATGGGTGGGAAATTATTTTTGGGTTTATTATTATTTGTCGAATGATTACTTTGCTGGTTTTTCTTTTTGGTTGCAGATTTAGATGCAGCTTTTGTCGGACTAGTTGGAGTAGGGGCAGATTGGGTTGCAGTAAGGGTAAAAGTAATGGTAGGAGCGGGAGTTGCCGTTTGGGTAGGGGATGGGGTCGAAGTGGCCGTATGAGTTGGGGTAGGGGTTAAGGATGCTCTATCAATCAGCGGGTTTTCATGCAGAATCAGGGTCGCGGCTGGTTGAATTGCGGGAAAGGCAAGTGATGGAATATTTTGTAATAGAGTCAAACCGACTGTGATAATACCCAGAAGGACTAAAAACCAAGGCAAGATTATTTGTTTTCGCTTGACTTGAAAAGGCTGCTGCCTTGAAGAGATTGGGGTTGAGGGAGAAGGCTGGATATTTTGAGCTGAATACCACGCCAAACCTTTTTTCGCGGTGAGGTTCTGAGGGTCTATTTCCAATACTCTTTGTAAATATTTAACCGCAGTATCAGGAGGGGAAAGCGCAGCTAAAATCAACCACGCATCTTTATTGGTTGGATCTTTAACGATCACCTGGTGGGCGATTTGACGGGCAGTTTTTCTATCTCCTTTGCGCAGGGCTTGTTTAGCTGCCTTGATTGCTTCATCAATGATCATGGATGAGCTATCCTAAAACAATATTCACGTTGTTTATATCCTATGGATTAATATCTTCGTTATTCAAGTAGCACATAATACCATTGGTGATCCCCTGGGCAACAAGGTCTTGTTTCTGAGTAAGAATTTGACGGTCGAGATTTAAAAACCCCACTTCAATAATTGCCGCTACCGTATCTGGGTTAATTTCATTAAACGCATGATAATCTTGCATATCGCTGGTAACGCTATTATGGAGGGTGAGACCAGTCGTTTTTGCATAATTCTTGCGCAAGCACAAGACTAACCTCGCTGATTTTTCTGGGTGCGGATTAGATAACGCTGCTGCAACCTTAAAGCCAGTTGCTTGAGCATTAATAAATGTGCACGAATCAGCGTGAATAGAAAGCAACAGGTTAGCTTTATAGTTAGTTAATCTCGGATCGAATTCTTGAAGTATCTCTGATTTTATCCCCTTTTCTGCTAACTGTTTTTGAACAAGTGATGCGATTGCTAAGTTAATATCTACTTCTTTAAGCCCGTCAGCACAAACCGACCCCGAGTCATTTCCAGAGTGTCCAGCGACAATGCCAACGGGAATGACAACCTCGGTCGCAATAGGGTTCGGACTGATTGAGGTGCTGTTTGCATTAATCGCTTGATAATCATTTAACACCGGATTAGGCGAAATCCCCGGTTCTGTCCAAGCAGTAAATAGAGTAGCCAGCAACCCCGCAACAATTATAATGACAGGAATTTGCATAAGCAATTGATGAGAAGAATCGTTTGTCTCATTGGTGGTCGTCATAATTTAATCCTACTTTATCCTAGAAAATAAGACAAGGTCTAGAACAAAAGAAGAGCAATAAATATGCCATTAAAACCAAAAAACGCTCCATAGCTTAGGAGCGTTTTCTTCAGGATTGTCACCTAAAAAAATCCCAATTCTTCCGCTGCGCCATCTTCCATCATCGAAAAATCCCAGACTTCCATGCCATATTCGATGGTAGTCGGTTTGCCGACGATTTCCTCTACTTTTTTTCGGCTCATTTCGAGTAATGCTGGACCATAAGGGCAATAGGGAGTGGTGAGGATCATTTTAACCGTGACACTTTCATCTTCGATAACCACATCCCTCACTAAGCCTAACTGGATGATATTCAATCCTAATTCTGGATCTGTAATTTCACGAAGTTTTTCGCGCAATTCGGCAGAGATAGCCGGATGGGTTGAATCGGCCATCCAAATTGTCTTTGGTTCATTTTCATCTGGCATATTTCGATTCCTTCTCTATTTCAGATACAACATAAGTACAAGTGGCATCACCATTTAAAACACAATGGATTTTTTCGGTCGGTAAATTAAGTAAAGTGGAGATGAGTGTCTGATCAACCGAACACACTTCGGGGTATGATTGGCTGAGATGGAAATACGGGCAATTTATTTCTTGAATGAAATATTCATTTCCTTGTTTTTGCCAATCCACCGAAAAGCCTTCTTGGCTCAAAAGTTGCTTTATTAAATCCAAACGTTCTTCTAATGATAATTGATCTAGATTGGATTCATAATCGGACGCAATATCTCTAGCCATATCGGAAAAAAGCTGATTCAACATTCCAGAAGGGAGTTGATCTTTTAGCTGGGATAGTAGGCGAGAAGCTAGCCGCAAATAGCGGGTAGGAAATTGCTCCCGCCCCCTTTCCGTCAGATGATATAACCTTCTAGGTCTTCCAACTCCGTGTTTTTCCTCAAAGGAAGTTACCAAGCCCTCCGCCTCAAGCCTATTTATATGGTGACGAACGGATATCGGGTTGATCTCCACCGTTTCAGCTAACTCGTTAATAGTACAATGTTGCCGAACTAGCAGTGTTTTTAGAACCTTCTGTCTGGTCGTACGACTTTGTTCATCTGTTACTGCGGGCATTTCCATAGATTTATTCATTTCTCTATAAACTAATTTACCATTTACCAATAAATTTAAATTCAGTATAGCATGGGGCTTAATTATTGTCAATATTAAGAATATTATCCTAAATATTATATTCAATCATCTCCATTTTGAAAAGAATTATAGAATTATTAAGATAATTATCTATAATATTGACACAAATGGTCGTAAAAGTTATAATGAAAAGAACAAATCTCAGGAGCAAAAAGTATGTCAGAATTAGCGATCAATGATCTGCACGTAAGTGTAAATCATAAACCTATATTAAAAGGAGTGAACCTAGTGGTTAAGCAGGGGGAAGTCCATGCCTTAATGGGGCCTAATGGAACGGGAAAATCCACCCTCGCTTACACATTAATGGGTCACCCAAATTATGAAGTAACCAAAGGTGAGGTGTGGTTTAAGGGCCAAAATATCCTTACATTATCACCTGATCAGCGAGCTCACCTTGGGTTGTTTTTAGCATTTCAGTACCCTGTTGCCATTCCTGGTGTGTCAGTTGCCAATTTTATGCGGGCGGCAATTAATTCACAACGCAAAGCTGCAAACCCAGCAGATAAAGGTATCCCAATCCCTGAGTTTCGCAAACAACTGAAGCAAATCATGGAAGTACTCAAAATGGATCCGGCTTTTGCTAGTCGTTATCTGAACGATGGTTTTAGTGGTGGAGAAAAAAAACGGGTAGAAGTGCTCCAAATGGCGATGTTGAAACCCGAGATAGCCATTTTAGACGAAACAGATTCCGGGCTTGATATTGATGCACTTCGCATAGTTTCTGAGGGGGTAAATAAATTAAGGGGTCCAGAAACGGGCATTTTGGTAATTACGCATTATCAAAGAATTTTGAACTATATCAAACCCGATTATGTTCATATCATGATGGAAGGACAAATCGTTGAATCTGGCGAAGCTGATCTCGCTATTCAACTCGAAGAACATGGCTATGACTGGTTGAAAACTAAAACTGATATAGTGATGGGATGATTGTATTCTCGGATGAGGTGAAGCATGGCAAGCGACACGAAAATATTGGAAGGTATTGGTGAGTATAAATATGGCTTTAAAGATCCGGATGTTTCGGTCTTTAAATCCCGAAAAGGGTTAGATCGGCATGTAGTCGAGCAAATTTCCGAAATGAAAGATGAGCCACAATGGATGCTTGATTTTCGCTTAAGGGCTCTCGAGCATTTTCTAAAACGGCCCATGCCAACCTGGGGAGGTGATCTTTCTAAATTAAATCTGGATGATATTTATTATTATGTAAAACCAGCGGAAGCTACTGGACGATCCTGGGATGAAGTGCCAGATACGATAAAAAATACCTTTGAAAAATTGGGTATTCCCGAAGCCGAGCAAAAATTCCTAGCTGGTGTAGGCGCGCAATATGAATCAGAAATGGTATATCATAATATACAGGCTTCGCTGGAAAAACAAGGTGTAATTTTCCTTTCCATTGAAGATGGATTAAAACAGCATCCTGATTTATTTCGAAAATATTTTTCCACCGTGATTCCCATTGAAGACAATAAGTTTGCAGCTTTGAATAGTGCTGTATGGTCTGGGGGCTCATTTATATATGTGCCTAAAGGGGTGAAGGTCGATCTGCCATTACAAGCATATTTTCGCCTGAATGTCGCCAATATTGGCCAATTTGAGCGCACACTGATCATCGCTGATGAGGGATCTCACGTGCATTATGTTGAAGGATGTACCGCGCCAACTTATACAACCGATTCATTCCACAGTGGTGTAATTGAAATCATCGTTCATAAAGGCGCCAGAGTACGCTACACCACCATTCAAAATTGGTCAACAAATGTTTACAACCTAGTGACCCAACGCGCCCTAGTTTATGAAGACGCCACGATGGAATGGGTGGATGCAAACTTAGGTTCAAAACTGACAATGAAATATCCTTCGTGTTATTTGAAAGAACCAGGTGCCCATGGAGAAATCCTCTCGATGGCGTTTGCCGGAAGAGGGCAACACCAAGATGCTGGTGGAAAAGTCATTCATTTTGCCCCACACACATCGAGCAAAATTGTTTCCAAATCCATAAGTAAATCGGGTGGGCGTTCTTCTTATCGGGGTTTATTAAAAGTATACAAAGGTGCTTCAGACGTAAAATCCAATGTGGTTTGTGATGCACTATTATTAGACGAGACTTCTAGATCGGATACATATCCGTATATCGAAATAGATGAAGAGGATGTCACAATTGGGCATGAGGCAACCGTTTCGAAAGTCGGTGAAGAGCAACTTTTTTATTTGATGAGCCGGGGTTTAAATGAAGACGAGGCGACCTCGATGGTAGTTAGTGGTTTTATTGAACCATTGATAAAAGAACTCCCAATGGAGTATGCAATCGAAATGAATCGGCTTATCCAACTACAAATGGAAGGATCAATTGGGTAACATGGCAACTCCGGTTGTTATATCGAAAAAAATAGTCAATCAGAAAAGAAATCTGCAAGAATTTTCTATCAATCTTGAAGATATCCCTAATTATTCTATCAATTCGGTAGATGGTGATTTTCTTTTACAGTATCGTTTAAAAAGCTGGGAAATTTACCAGAATCTCCCAATGCCGACAACTATGGATGAAGCCTGGCGAAGAACCGATTTGCGCGGATTAAAACCAGACACCTATGTTCTAAAACCCAACTTCGATCATCCCGTTCATCCGCCGCGCAATCTATTCTTACCTTTATTAGGGAAAAAGCAAGCCGGCCAGATTATACTCATCCCTGGACAAGGAACAACTACTACGGTAGATTCTTCAATCATTGAATCGGGGGTTATATTCGCCGATTTAAAAACAGCCCATAAAAACTATTCACATTTTCTCGCCCAGTCACTCGGTCAAATTGTCAAAGCAGAGGATGGTAAATTTGCTGCGTTAGCCTCTGCAATGGCTGAGGATGGAATTGTTGTTTACATTCCTCGTGGAGTTCACCTGAAAGAACCATTACATGGCGTTATTTGGTCACCGGGTCAGAATTTAGCGAGATTCAGCCATTTAGTAATATGGTTAGATGATGATAGCGAATTAACCTATATTCATGAACTATCCTCTCCTAATCAATCAAATAGTCAAAGTTTTCACGCCGGAATTGTCGAAATCTATGTTGGCGAGGGGTCACATCTTACTTTTATCGAGATGCAATCTTGGGGTAATGACGTATGGAATTTCTCCCATGAGCGGGCGAGAGTTGATCGCGATGGGCGGCTGGATTGGATCTTTGGCGCAACGGGAAGCCATTTAACCAAGAATTTCAGTGATCTGGATTTAATTGGTCAAGGTGCAACCGCAATTATGTCAGGATTCTATTTCACCAATAAAGATCAGCATTTAGATCATGATACCCAACAAAACCATTTAGCACCTAACACAACTAGTGATCTATTATTCAAAGGAGCACTTAAAGATCAAAGCCGTTCGGTCTGGCAGGGAATGATTTATGTGGCGCCAGGGGCGCAAAAAACCGATGGATATCAAGCAAATCGAAACCTTACCCTAAGCCGCGAAGCCCGAGCGGATTCTATCCCTGGATTAGAAATTCTTGCTAATGATGTTCGCTGCACCCATGGAGCGACCGTCGGGAGTATTGATAAAGAAGAAGTATTCTACTTATTGAGTAGAGGAATTGCTTACCCGGAAGCAGTGCAGCTAATTGTCGAGGGATTTTTTGAACCAATCATGCAACGTGTCCCCTTCGCGGGGGTTCAGCGGAGATTTCGATCTATTATAAAAAGAAAAATCAGATAAAATCATTAAAGAAGCAATCATTTATTCAGTTATACCAATGGAGGTGGAATTTGACAGAAATCCATTTCACAAAAGCGCCGAATCTTGATGAGGTTTTCGAGGTGGGGACAATGGTCGAAGTGTTTTGTGACCACGAAAAAGATGGTAATCGTGTACGAGATTGGCTACTCGGAACAGTTGTCCAGGTTGACCCCAAAATGTTAGCCGTTCAATTTCAGCAAAATGTATATTTGACTGATGGTTGGATGATACCCGATCGGGTATTGTGGTGCCCAAAGGATTCCCACAATATCCGTTTACCACGCAAAAGAAAAAGAGTCAAAGCAGGTTAAGAATAATATATGGAAAACCGAACTGTCACCTTATCTACAATTGACTTAAGAGAAAAGCGAGCAGACTTTCCCATTCTGGAACGCCAGGTGAGGACTGGCGTTCCCCTTGTCTATCTCGATTCAGCGGCAACGAGCCAGAAACCAAAAGTGGTTATTGAGGCGATGGATGAATATTACCGAAAGAGTAATGCAAATATCCACCGCGGGATTCATGTACTAGCCGAAGAGGCAACAGCGCAATATGAAAAAAGCCGCGCTTTAATAGCTCACTTTATTAACTCCCCATCCAGCAAGCAAATTGTATTCACCCGGAACACAACCGAAGCGATTAACTTGGTTGCATATTCTTGGGGAAGGACAAACCTAAAAGAAGACGATGTTGTCCTATTAACCGAGATGGAGCACCACTCAAATCTCGTACCGTGGCAAATTTTATCTTCCTCAATTGGGACAAAGTTAGAATTCATTCCCGTAACTGATGATGGATTGTTAGATGATGAAGTATTTCATAAAAAATTAGAGTTAAAACCAAAATTGGTTGCCTTCACGCAAATGTCCAATGTACTGGGCACAATAAACCCAGCCAAGTACATGATTGCCGAAGCGCACAAGAGTGGGGCACTCGTTTTATTAGATGGCGCTCAATCAGTCCCCCATTTCCCGGTGGACGTTCAAGATTTAGATGTGGATTTTCTTGCATTCTCGGGACATAAAATGTGCGGGCCAACCGGCATTGGTGTCCTATATGCGAAAAGGAATCTACTTGAAAAAATGCCTCCATTTTTAGGAGGAGGCGACATGATAAAACGGGTTTATTTGCAGGAGTTTACAGCAAATGAAATTCCTTACAAATTTGAAGCCGGGACACCGGCAATAGCGGAAGCAATTGGATTGGGTGTTGCTGTTGAATACCTTAAATCAATTGGAATGGAAACAATAGCCCATCACGAACAAAAATTAATTGATTATGCGATTAAAAAAATTGGGGCGATAGACGGGGTTAATATCTATGGGCCAACAGCTGAGAAAAAGGGTGGAGTACTTTCTTTTACTTTGACGGGGGTGCACCCACATGATATTTCTCAAATTTTAGATCGATATGGAATTGCGATTCGCGCCGGCCACCATTGCGCTATGCCCTTACATGATCGCTATCAACTTAGTGCAACCGCCAGAGCGAGTTTTTATTTTTATAATACTATCGAAGAAATTGATTGTCTAGCTGACGCGATTTATCAAGTTAAAGATATTTTTGGAGCATAAACACAAAAGATGGATGATTTTTATCGGGAATTAATTATCGATCGATATAAAAATCCGATGCATCGAGGTGTGTTAGATCAACCCGATATCACTTTCGAAGATGACAATCCATTATGTGGAGATCACATTCGGATTGATTTGCGTGTAGATGATAATGGGATAATTACCGAAGCAGTTTTTGATGGAAAAGGATGCGCAATTTCTCAAGCATCAGCAGATTTGTTAGTCGAGTCTATAGTCGGTAAAAACATCTCGGAAATTAAAAAGCTAACCAAACAGGACATACTCGAGATGCTGGGGATTGAATTGGGACCTGTTCGCCTGAAATGCGCATTATTGTCATTAAAAGTCCTCAAGGCAGGTGTGTACGGATTAAGAGAAGCCAGTGATGATCTGACAGATGTAGAATAAAATCTATGTTTAACTATAAACAACTTGAGCCTTCAAAATGCAGATTTATAGATGTCGCTAATACAGATGAGGTGGGAAATGGTCAGCGACTTTTTTTTGAGTTAGATAACCATTCGATTGTGTTATTTAATATAGGTGGGGAGTATTTTGCAATTGAAAATGAATGTTCGCATGATGGCGCTCCAATTGGCGATGGAGAAATCGAAGATATGGCAATTATATGTCCTCGGCATGGCGCGCGATTTGATATAGCTACAGGAAAAGTACTCAGCTTACCAGCTGTAGAGGATATTCCAGCCTATCCAACCCGCATTGTGGGGAATCGAATTCAAATCGGAATCCCAAAGAAATCTTCTAAACCCAACCGATAGCCCAAAATGTCGGGATAAACAATATTCTTTTATTTTCGATGTAGGCTTGATAATCGTTTTCTTTCAGCTTTGTTATTTCTTCGATTGATAGATGTGGAAGAAGATCATCTTGTAGATAATTCCACTCGAAATTAAATTGTTCTTCAGAGAACTGATTTGACCATTCCTGTCCAAAAATTCCTCCCATGATATTTTTCAGTCCATTCGATGCAAAAAGTTCTTTTAATTTTCTACCTGCTGTGAGATCTGCTCCGGATTGTGCCAAGGCATGATTTTGAATTTGGCTAATTTTTTGGGTTTCAGGGGGATAATCAATGCGGGCAAGATAATCTGGTTCAGCTAGGGCGATGATAACGCCATTGTCTTTCAAAACCCGAATGGCTTCTTTGATAATTAAATCCACTGGCGATACCCAGAGTAAAAAATAATGGAACAAACAAGCATTAAATGTTCCTTGAGGATAAGGAAGATTAAATCCATCCCCATTTACAAGATCAACAATCCATTTTTTTGGGCGGGCGAAGCGGAGGTAGCCAAAATTAATATCTAATCCAACAAGATTTCTATATCCATGCTGATAAAAATCTTCTAATATCACGCCAGTTCCACAGCCAATTTCAAGGATACGGGATTCAACAGTAAGATTTATCTTTTTTAAGAGATAATCACGAAGGGGTTTTGTCCAATAAGCTTGGAAAAGAAATTGTTGATTAATTTGGTGCAGCATTCGCTTGGTGCGCATAGGTTTGACATTCCTGCCAGATTTTTTCCCACTCATCTTCTAATAAATTGCCCAAGACTACGTTTATGCCTTGAGCAGGCAGAACGTCTCCATCTGGCTCAACATAAACCCAAGCGCGTCCCGCGCCATCCACTATTTGCTCATTAATCATATCTGCAATAATCGGATTGAATTTCGAATAAGGGACGGGTAAATCCCAAATGAGCCTGAGGCCTTTTGAAGTGCATAAGTCTCGCGCTATGCTCAGCAGTTCCTTATGTACTGGATCTGAAACGCTCAAGGAGACCGCATTGATTTGTGCATTGACCAGTCGTTCAACTATCTCAGTCAATTTACCCTGATAACTGGGCATTAAAGTTATATGTACGGCTGTGAAAATTTCTTTAGAGGCTACTCTTTTTATAGCATTCCAGCTTTCTTCAAGATCTACATCAAGTGTAATCAGGACATGATCTAATCCAGATTGTAACAAACGATTCAAATATTCCTCAGAATTCAGTTTTAGCCCATCTGTGATCAATCCACAGACTTGTCCATTGTTTTCCGTAAAAGCAATTAATTCAGCTAAGTCTTCTCGCGTTGTTGGCTCACCGCCAGTGAAGATGATATGCGGAATGCCGGTTTGCCAAGTTTTGCGGATAATATCTTTCCATTGTGATGTTGTTAATTCGTTTTTAACCCGCTGCACGGGTGTATAGTCTTTAGAAGCCATTTGGGACAATTGATAAGTCAAGGCACAATCAACGCGATAAGGAGCAGAGAGATGGGATGTTTGATAGGGTGTTTCTCGCTCAATTTCGATAAATTCTTCTGGATCCAAATCGGTGCGTTGGATCAGAGTTGATAGTTTTTGCATAAATCCTTTGAGATCGTTTTCTGCTACTGGTTGGGATACGCGATATTTACGCGTGATGTTTTCAATAATTTTGGGTTCACTCCATCCTTGAATAATGCCATAAGCCATGTCAACAGCCACTAGATTTAAATGCAGCACGATGGATGCATTGAGGATCAAGACTCCTGATCCGTCTTTTTCCACCCGCAGAAATGCTTTTTGCACTCCCGGCAACATAAAGTTATTCTTGGATGAATAAATGCCGGGTGGAATAGGTGGTAGAGGTTCAAATAAATGGATTAATTGATTAATTACTCTTTTCATATCAGCATCCCATAGATCTGTTCAGGTTTTGGATGGACTGGCGCAAGTGGGCAACCGCCACCGCATTCTTTTTGTAATATACAAGATTTGCACTCTTCATTCAAATAAGTACGATTTCTTAAAGAAATGCAAAGTGGATTATTCCATATATCATTCCAGTTATGCGTTAAGATGTTTCCCACGGCTTGATAATAAGATTGACATGGTAAAACATCCCCGTTGGGTTCAACGCACATATTGTATAGTGCTGCTGTACAGCCTTTAATGCCAAGCTCAAGGGACATGGGATCGAAATGACAATAAGCTGTAGGAGTGTACCAAATTAATTTCTGTCCACTTTTCTGCGTAAAAGCCTGAGCTGCCTCTAAAATAGGGAAAAGTTCATTCTCTGAAAGGCTATTATCAACTGCTTTGCCTCTTCCTGAATAAATGAGCGCATTTATTCCCACCGTTGGAACGCCTAAATTGGCAAGATATTCTAATGTGTCCAAAAGAGTAGGGGTATTTTCTCGCAGTAAGGTGGTATTGGTCATTACAAAAAGTTTTTGAGCAAGAGCATTGATAAGTCCTGAGTTAGTCTCATCCCAGGCGTAAGGATGCTGGACAATCCGATTATGGATTTCCGGATGAGCCGATTCGAATGTGATTTGCACATGATCCAACCCTGCATCTACCAGTTCTTGTACAAAAATGGTGTCGCTTAATCGTCTTCCATTCGTATTCAAACCGGTAATGATCCCTATTTTCTTCGCATAGGCGAGTAATTCAGATAAACCTTTAAATAGAGTGGGTTCTCCCCCAGTAAACACTACATGCGGGATCCCAATTTCGATTAGTTTATCCAAAACCTCTTTCCATTGAGTCAATGATAAAGAATGTACAGACCGCCCTGGTTCGTTATAACAATGGTAACAATTATTATTACAAGCATAGGTTAAGGCTAAATCCATTCGGTAAGGCGCAGAGGGAAAATGTTGGAAGGGATATACCGCATCAACGTTTTGTATTTCACAAAAACAAACAGAACCGTTATACAGAATTGACTCGATGGTGTTAATCAGCGCACGATAATCTTCCTTCAAAACGGAGTATTTTTGGCGGTAAAGGCGGTAGATGTCTTGCAGGGCTTCTTTTTCGCTATAATTATTGAGGTAATAAAAAGCCATTACTGTTGCAGTGGAATTGAGATGCAAGATGTGGTTTCCATTGATGATCAATGTTGAATTACCTTGGTCTTCGACCCGTAAGTGAACGGTAACCCGTGGGAATTTTGGCAGATTGTCAAAATTATATAAGCGTGGCAAGATAACTGCTTTGTTATGGTTGTGATTGAATTTATTAATCATCTTCATCGGATTAAACTATCTGCCTCCGCCTGCGCAAGCACAAGCGCATCCAGCACAAGCACATGCGCAAGCGCACGCGCAACCGCCACTTGTATGACGAGAAGAACTAGACCGAACCGAAACGGGTTCAGGGTTTGTCTTTGATGTGACTTTACCAGTGAAAGATTCAATATTGCCAATCACCGATGCGGAGAAGTTCTGGACTCCTTTAACCATAGATGCAGCAAAATCAGAACCGGGTAGGTGCGGAAGGCTGATTTGAGCCGGTCCCGCGCTAGTTGAAGGAGAAGGAATGCTCGAACTGGGAGCCCTGCCTGAAGAGAAAGTTGGATCGTAACGTGACCACCAGATCGGCACAAAGACAGGTCCTTGGCTGAAAACGGTGCGGGTACGGTCATCATAATCTTTATCCAACATAGTCCATTCCAAGTTCTCATCGAACTTTTGTGATTTGATCTCTGGAGTATTCGCCTCTTCTACCTGTTTCCAAGCAGTTTGAAGGATGTTTTTATAATAGTCAATGGTTTCTTTGCGGCTGAAACCGCGCATTTTTTCTTGAACGGATCGAACAATGCCGATCACACATTCCTGCAATGCTTCTTGTCTTTCGTTCTTTGATTTTTTCTGGAAAGCCTTAATAAAATCTAACTCATAAGGACGCAAATTTTCGGGAAGTGGTTCGATCGTCTCGAGCTCAAATGGCTCTTTTGAGACAACCTTTACAGCTCCTTTCTTGATCAAGGCAAACAAGATCATTGTAAGGATTTTATCTAAAGGTTTTTCCATTAAAATGGCTGCTTCAACAGCTGTGAGGCCACGTTTAATGCCATGTCCTTCGAGGGCAATTTTAGGGGGCAAATATTGTGATTTGCGGCGGTACCCCCGAATGAATGAATAAATAACTATGAAAACAATCAAAAAGGGCAATAAAATGCAGATAAGACCAATGATGAAATTGACAATGTCTTCGACATTAAGGCTTTGGGCTACAATGGCTGTAGCCGGCACATATTTTTTGGGGAATGATGCACCAAATTTATATTGGGTTGCTGCTGAAGCAGCAGGATTTATCCAGGTATAAGTAATTCGCCCATTTTGATCATAACCAGTGGCAGGTTGTTCGGGAAACCCTGGCGGAGCTGTATGCCAACGGGGTTCTTCTGGCTGAACACCGTTAGGTAGATGAAAAGTTACCGTTAAATTTGTTAATCCCTCAACAAATTCGGAACCAAACCAGGTGGGGGTAAAAACGGCGCTAGCGTAATTTGAATCTTGACTGTCAGCATAAAGTACGTTCTGTATCTTATTAATAACAACTTGTAAAGTAGCGTTGCTGCCAGGCGGAATGGCATATTGACCAAGCTCAACTGCCACCCCATTTTTTACATAGGGTGACTTGTCTATGCGGGAGAGAGGATGTCCATCAATAGATGCGGTAACTTCTCGGATATCATAGTCGGCTGTCGGAGCTCCAATATCCACTACATCAATGGCGTCTGCCTGAGGAGAGTTTTGAAATGCAAATTGATACGCAACAGTAAGCGTTCCATCATCATTCCAATAAACATCGACATTTTCACTGGTTACTTGGAATAAATAAGTTTGCGCAATGCCCGGCAGGTAGGTAAAGAAAATAAAAAGAAAAAATAAACCTAAAGTTACTCTCTTCGAAATCTTACTCACAGATAACTCCTTTGATTAATGGAGCCTTTACCATTTTGGCTCTTCAGTTAATTGATAGGTTGTATTGCAATAAGGGCAGTGAACAACTGGAGCTCCAGCAACCATTTCTATGTTATCCATAGTAAGGTTGCCGCCGCAATTCTTGCATTGTAGATTCTCCATATTGATGTTGGCTGGTAAATCAATCTTGATGGTCACATTTTGGTTCGCTTGGGTTGGGGCAATTCTCGTTCGGTTAACAAACCAAATAATTACCAGCCCAATCCCGACGGTTATACCGCCAATAATGATCCATCCTGTACTCCCTTGCGGACTAAAAGCTCCCCAAATAAAGAGAACGCCAAAAAAGATTAAAATCCCAGCTACGATGTTCCCGATAATACGCATTTTGATCCCTTTCTAAAATATATGCTTATCAATATATTACTTCATAATATACGTAAGGGTATCAAATTCAGGTATGCAATTTTCAATTTATTAATCTTCATGCCTTTGGAATTAAGAAATAAAAAGTTGACCCTCGGCGTTCAACGCTTTCGGCCCAGATCGTTCCGCCATGAGCCTCGACAACATGTTTGGCAATGGCTAAACCTAACCCGGTCCCCCCGCTAGCCCGCGCCCGATCGGTTTTATAAAACCGTTCAAAGATACGCGGCAAATCTTCAGCCGGGATACCGATGCCGCTGTCTTTCACACTAAATAAGATTTTATCGCGTTCAGCCCGAGCAGAAAGAATAATTTTTCCCCCATGAGGGGTGAACTTTATTGCGTTGTGAAAAAGATTCCCTAAGACTTGCTCTAAACGCTGAGGGTCTGCCAAAACGTCTGGCAGATGAGGAGCACATTCAACGATCACTTGTATTCCGGCTCGCTCTGCCTGCAATCCCAATCTTTCTACCACCTTTTCGAGGATTTCATTTGGTGACGCGGGGCGCAATCGGAGTGGCACCTGTCCAGACTCGATGCGGGATAATTCCAATAATTCCGAAACCATGTGACTCAGGGAATCAACTTCGGTCTCGATTTGGATCAGGAATTTCCGCGCTGCTGGAGGGTCTTCTAGTGCGCCTTCTTGTAAGGTTTCTGTTAAAGCCTTTAACGAGGCGAGTGGCGTACGCAGTTCGTGAGAGATATTACTGATGAAATCTCGCCGAACTGTTTCCAAATACCGCTGGCGGGTCAAATTCTGCAATATCATCAATACACTTCCCTCAGCCACTTGATCTAATGGGACGGTGGTGCATTGAATATACAGCTTCTTTGGTTGTATCTCGATTAATGCGCTTTGGCTCTCCTTAATGTCCCGTCCTTTTTGCCAAAGTTCAATGAAATGAGGATAATCCAGCGCCTGCATAATGGATTTCCCAATTAGATTTAATTCACCCAAATTTAACATTCTCTGCACTGCAGGGTTGACTAATTGTATTGTGCCTTCTTTGTCTATTATTAATACCCCATCCGTCATTTCTTGTAAGACTGCAGATATCTTATTGCGTTCGTTTTCTAGTGCTTCGATTTGGGTGTGTAATTGCTCCGTTAAATAATTAAAAGCTACTGTAAGCCGACTAACTTCGTTATTCTGTTCGGGAATAGGATTTTTCGGTTTCCAATCTGAAGAGAAACCATACTCCGTTAATGTCGCGATGGATTTGGTTAATTCATTAATAGGGCGGGTTGCTATTCGGAAAATATTAATAGTAAATAGTGAGATAACCAAAGTTGCCAGGACCATTATGCTTCCCAGAGTGGTCATTAATTGCCTTTGTTGGCTGTGAAATTGTCCTAAAGGGATTGCCATTCGCACAAAGGCTTGTATTTTATTTTCATTCTTAATTGGAACGGCAATATATAGAGTGTCTATCCCGTTTTGGTCATTGCGGCGATGGTCAATACCATAATCTTGGGTGAGTGCCATTTTAATTTCGGGATTATCCAGGAAATTCTCGGATCGGTTTTCTGGTGAATCCGAAGCGAGAATAATCCTGCCGTCCTTGTTTATAAGCATGATTTGTTCGTCTAATATTGTTGCCCATTGTTTTATTTGCATTTCTCGATCCGGATTGGGTTGAATTGGGTGTTCAGTAAACGCTAAAGCTACAAGCTGGGCATGAGCAACCAAATTCTGTCGGATCATCTCATAAAAAAGCTTATTGAAATAATATGCAAAAAAACTCCCTAAAGCAAATATTGTAATTATAAGGATGAGAATAATTGGAAAAGCAATATTATAGCGAATGCTTTTGAACATTTAACCCTCAAAGCGATACCCCGAACCCCTCACAGTTAGAATTCGTCTTGGTTGGGCTGGGTCGGCTTCGATTTTTTCGCGCAGCCATCGAATGTGGACGTCCACAGTTCTGCTGCCGCCATTAAAATCCCATCCCCACACCCTTTCTAAAATCAGATCGCGGGAGAGCATCTGCCCCTTATGACGCACTAGAAACAAAAGTAAATCAAATTCCTTTGGTTTTAATGACAATGGTTGATTATTTTTGTAAGCTTCACGACGGGTGAGATCGATGGTAAGGTCTCCAAAATGGATAACTTCTTTCGGCATTTGTGCTTCTGTGTCAATCTCAGCTCTGACCATCCTTACGCGCCGCAAATTAGCCTTGACCCTTGCCATTAATTCCCGCATTGAGAATGGCTTGGTCACATAATCATCGGCACCCATCTCTAAACCAATCACCCGATCAATTTCTTCATCTTTTGCTGTTAGCATAATAATAGGAATATTCATCTCCTGTCGTAAAATACGGCAGACTTCAAATCCATCTAAAACTGGGAGCATGATATCCAAAATCATTAAGTCTGGTTGTACTTTACGAGCTATTTCAATAGCACTTTGTCCATCATTAGCAGTTTCTACCTGATAACCTTGCTTTTCAAGGTTATAGGCAAGTGTGTCCCGCAGGGCAACTTCATCTTCAACAACTAAAATCTTATCGCTCATTATTCTCATCCTTATATTAATTCAAAATACGATCTTTTAATTCCGCAGTTGAAGGTTCAACGAGAATACCCCCATCGGGGAGGATAATAGTGGGAACACTGCGATTGCCTCGGTTTATTTGGATAACAAGTTTTTCCGCTTCTTTATCATGGTCAATATCAATCCATTTATAGGGAATCTTCTGTTCTTGGAAAAACCGTTTTGCGCGCATACAATCTCCACACCAATTTGTTCCGTACATTCGAATGATTAATTGACCCACATTATTTCCTCCTTAATCAATCTTAAGTATTTCTTCTCTATTATACAGCGAGTTTTGTAGATATAATTCAAGAAACATTGTTTTCAATGCAAACATAAATCAAAGGGTAAGGTATGGACGATCAAACCAACTTAAAAAAACGCTTGCAAGAATTAAGGCAACAAATTCGTTTTCATGATTACCAATATTATGTATTAAATAATCCGGTCATCAGTGATTATGAATATGATCAGCTTTACGCTGAATTAAAACATATCGAAAGCGAACACCCAGAGTGGATAACTCCTGATTCACCAACTCAACGGGTTGCCGGCGCTGCCTCTGATAAATTTGAAAAAATTAACCATCCTAAACCAATTTTAAGCCTCTCAAATGCGTTTGACAAGAACGGGGTCCTGGATTGGTTCGAGAGAATTAGTAAAATAGATGAGCGAGTAGAGAAAGCTGACTTTGTGGTTGAACCAAAAATTGATGGTCTAACGGTGGTACTCCATTATCGTGATGGCATTTTCGTTCAAGGTGCAACCCGCGGCGACGGCATTATTGGTGAAGATGTTACCGCAAATTTAAAAACAATTAAAGCCCTTCCCTTATCCATACCAATATCAAATTCTAATTCACCTGCCCCACCTTACGTAGTTGTGCGGGGAGAAGTGTTCATTACATTGAAAGATTTTGAACTGCTTAACCACAAATTGGAAGAAGCTGGCGAAAAAGTTTACCTCAACCCACGCAATACTGCGTCAGGCAGCTTACGTCAATTAGATCCGGCTATTACTGCTTCCAGACCATTAACGCTGTTAACTTATGACATAGTTCAAATAGAGGGAGAACGTCCCAGGACGCAACAGGAATTACTAAATTTATTAACTGCATGGGGTTTTCCAGTTGTAGAAAGCCTTTACTGCCCTGATTTAAATAGCGTTTTGCGTGCTTATGATTATTATTTGGAAAAACGTGACCAACTCGCCTATGAAGCAGACGGTGCGGTAATTAAACTCAATGATATTCAATTAGCGGATCAATTAGGTGTAGTAGGAAAAGATCCACGGGGTGCTCTTGCGTTTAAATTTCCAGCTCGGGAAGTAACGACAAAACTATTGGATATTGGAGTAAATGTTGGCAGAACCGGAGTATTAACTCCGTATGCTATTTTGGAGCCAGTTGAAATTGGGGGAGTGGTCGTCAAGCAAGCTACATTGCATAATTTCGATTTTATTGCGGAGAAAGATATTCGCATAGGTGATAGAGTGGTTGTAAAAAGGGCTGGCGATGTGATTCCGTATATCATTGGACCCATTATCGCGGCCCGTACAGGGAACGAGCAACCTTATCACCCTCCCCAAACTTGTCCGGCTTGTGGACAAAAAGTGGAACATTTTGAAGGGGAGGTAGCCTGGTATTGTGTAAATGCCGCTTGTCCAGCTCAATTAGTACGCAACCTAGAACATTTTGTTTCCCGTTCGGCGATGGATATAGCTGGTTTAGGAATAAAACTCGTTGAGCAATTTGTTGATGCTGGTTTAGTGAAAGATGCTGCGGATCTATACACCCTCAAAAAAGAAGATCTGCTAAAACTTGAGGGGTATGCAGAAAAAAAAGCTGAAAACATCATTACCGCAATCCAACAATCAAAAAATCAAAACTTACCAAGATTTATCATCGGTTTGGGTATAAGGGGAGTTGGAGAAGTCGTTGCCAATGACCTGGCAATTCATTTTGGTTCTCTTGACAATTTAATGAATGCGACTATAGTTGACTTAATGGAGATTGAAGGTATTGGCCCTAATATCGCCCAAGCGATAATTGATTGGTTTCAAACCCCTCGAAATCAGGAACTTCTAAAGAAACTAAAAAAATATGGCGTTTGGCCAGTACAGATTGAGCTAAAACAAAACAAACTAGAGCCGCAAGTATTTGCCGGTAAAACATTTGTCATTACCGGTACACTGGATCATTTTTCACGCGAGGAAGCTAAAGACTTTATCGAAAAGCATGGCGGTAAAGTAACTGATTCGGTAAGCAAAAATACGACCTACTTGGTGGTCGGTATTAACCCGGGCTCAAAGCTAGAGAAAGCAAAGGCTTTAAAGATACCCACACTCAGCGAAGCAGAACTCATGAAAATGGCTGGAGAGTAGGCTGATAAATTCTGACCTGACTGTTAAAACCAATCGAGCCGCAATGGCATACTAAATAAAAAATAAACGGTATTGAAGATAAAAAACCTAAACCAAAGGAGTAAAAGGAGAAATAATGGAGTACCCAATCAAAGACAACATCGCCAAACGAGTTACTGCAATGAATCAAAGGGTGGAAGAAATTCGTTCAAAAGATTTATATTTTTATAATCAAACAATTGAAGAATTACGTGGAGGATCACGCGTATTGGTAAATGGTCGCGAAATGGGAATGTATGCATCCTATTCATATTTAGGGTTGGTTGGACACCCAAAAATCAATCAGGCTGCTCAAAAAGCAATCGAAAAATATGGAACCGGTACGCATGGTGTGCGGACATTAGCTGGTAGTTTAAAAATCCATCAAGAATTGGAAGAGACTATCGCATCTTTCAAACATGCTGAAGCGGCAATAACTTTCACCTCCGGTTATGTAACCAACCTAACGGTTGTTTCCACACTAGTCGGCCGAGGGGATTATGTCATTTCAGATAAGCTCAATCATGCCAGCATTGTGGATGGATGCCTAATGTCAGGTGCCAAATTCCTCCGTTTTCCACATAATGATATGACTGCTCTAGAGCAACGATTACAACAAGTTCCAGATGGATTTGCCAAGCTGGTCATCACTGATGCGGTTTTTAGCATGGATGGTGATTTGATCAACTTTCCCAAAGTGGTTGAACTCTGTAGAAAATACAAAGCTTGGTTAATGATTGACGAAGCTCACTCCGTTGGCGTATTAGGGGAAAAAGGCACCGGAATAGAAGAATACTTTAATATGCCAAATACCATAGATATTAAGATGGGTACATTAAGTAAAACGATTCCCTCGGTTGGCGGATATGTTGCCGGAAGCAAAGATCTGATTAATTACCTGCGTCATGCTAGCCGAGCATACATTTTCTCCGCTGCTCTACCTCCTGCCCAAGCGGCTGCGGCAAAGACGGCTTTCGAAGTCATTTTAGAAGAGCCATGGCGAATCCAAAAATTAAGGGCTAACACCACTCAATTTATCAATGGTTTGAGGGCTCGCGGATTTGATACCATGTTAACGGAGACGGCAATTGTTCCAGTACTATGCGGCAGTGATGAAGCTGCTTTTTCCATGACCCGAGTAGCTCAGCGCAATGGGGTTTTTGTTCTTCCAGTTGTATCCCCTGCAGTTCCGCCCGGGCTTTCCCGCTTGCGCGCAACGGTCACCGCCGCCCATGAACCACAGGAAATAGAGCAGGCAATGGACATCATTGAAAAAGCTGGTTGGGAGGTTGGAGTATTACAAAAGTAACCTTTCCACAAAGGATCGTTCTAAAACCCACCAAAGAACGTTCGGTAAACCTTCATCACCCTTGGATATTTTCTGGTGCAATTCAATCGCCGGATGATTTTATTCCAGCCGGTGAGATTGTTGATGTTTATTCCAGTAAAGGTGAATGGCTGGCAAGGGGAGCTTTTAATCCTTATTCACAAATTCGCGTTCGAATTTTGAGCTGGGATGAAAATATCCGAATTGATGAAAATTTCTTCCGGAATAAGTTGAAAAGTGTAATTGAAGAAAAGTACAATTTATTCAATCGAGAAAAGGTGAATGCCTATCGGCTTGTTTACGCAGAATCGGATGGATTGCCTGGATTAATTGTCGATCAATATGACAAAGTTTTAGTGGTTCAATTCCTTAGCTGGGCATGTGAAAAATGGCGGTCGGTTATCATAGATACTCTAGCGGAACAGCTAAACCCATTCTCCATTCTGGAACGCTCTGATAGTGACATGCGCAGCCTAGAAGGCTTAGATGAGAGGGTTGGAATAATTTGGGGTGATAACATTGAAAATCCAGTGTTAATTCATGAAAACGATCTTTCTTATTGGGTTGATATCTATCACGGCCATAAAACCGGTTTTTACCTTGACCAACGCGAAAATCGTCTGCGGGTAAAACAGTACGCCCGCCATCGCCAAATTCTGGATGGTTTTTGCTATAGTGGAGGAATGACGTTACCCTGTTTATCTGGGGGAGCAAAGGCTGTTGAATGCATAGATAGTTCTGCTGCCGCGCTGAGTATGTTACAGAAAAACGTGCAATTGAATAAATTCGATCCCAGTAGCGTCACTATTGTCGAAGGGGATGTGTTTACAGAATTAAGGAAACGGCGAGATCAAGGGCGAGTATATGATATGGTAATCTTAGATCCTCCAAAATTAGCGCCGACTGTATCATTTATCCATAAAGCGTCCCGGGCATATAAAGATATTAATCTCATCGCGTTGAAATTGCTCGATCGCGGTGGAATTTTAGCTACATTTTCTTGTTCTGGCGGGATAAGTTTAGAATTATTTCAAAAAATTATCTTCGGAGCAGCATTAGATGCAAACCGAGAGGTTAAAATACTTGAGGTTTTACATCAAGCTAGTGATCACGGGGTTGCGCTCAATTTCCCAGAATCCGCTTATTTAAAAGGTTTTATCTTGTATGTAAAATAAAAAGCCGCCGGAAAATTCCAACGGCAAGGAGTGGAGATGGCGGGAATCGAACCCGCGTCCGAAAGATTCGTCCCTCGAATCTCTACGAGCCTAGACCCTTGTGCATCTCATCAGATAATCCCCAAGGGACAAGAGACTTATCTAACTAGCAGCTAAGACCCGAAAGTCTTTCTTTCACACATTTAGCTGCATCCTGTGTGGCACTCCAACTTTGTCACGCCCGCTCTACCTCCGGTTGGAGGACGGGGTAGGCAGACGTGGTCTTACTAAGAAGACCAGCTGATCTTTCCTCGCTTATGCAGCGAGAGGAAGAGCAGCGTAGCTTGTGCGATTGGCACTTAATTTTTTGCGCTGATTTTACGAGCTCGGCGCCTCTCGGCTCGCAATTCGGGGCCAGCCTCTCCCGTCGAAGCCCATCATCCCCGTTTTTTATTATTATACATTAAAATAAGATTTCTGTTATGATATTATTCTGATTTGGAAACTACTATCAAATTTTGGGGTTTCATTTAATGAAGCCCCGTCAGAACAATGGAAGACGGGTTGAACGAAAACGAAGAAGAGAGAATATTGAAACTGGCTGCTTCTGGTGATCCAGATGCATTTGGCTGGCTTTATGAGAAATATGTTGCCAGGATATATAACTATATCTATTATCGGACCGGAATTACTGCAGATGCGGAAGATTTAACAGCGAAAGTGTTTCTAAGGGCAATGCGCCATATCCGCAGTTATCGAGACCTCGGATTACCTTTCTCAGCTTGGTTGTACCGGATTGCGCATAATTTAGTCGCAAATTGGCATCGCGATAATGGACGAAAAAAAGAATTTCCCCTCGATGATTCTCTAGCCGCCTTACCGTTGACCAAGCATCCAGAATCAGAAGTGGTTCAAATTGAGGAACAAGAAAAACTATTTCGCATTATCCGAAAATTACCAGCTGAGCGACAACAACTAATTATCTTGAAATTTGTAGAACAACTACCGAATTCTGAAATCGGACAAATTATGGGAAAAAGCGAAGGTGCAATCAAAAGCCTCTACCATCGTACACTATTATCACTGCGTAAAGAATACGAGAATTATTTTTCCAATGAAATAAATGACGATTTTCTCGCTACAAAAAAAAGACCTCAGCAATTCTACAGCCCAAAAGTAAAAAGATGAGTAAAAATTTGGAAAACAGCTCTACAATAAATCTAGAATCCGTGTTGGCGCAAAGCTTTGCACCAGTAAAACCAAGAGCAGAATTTGTTGGGAAATTACGCCATCAGCTTGAACAAGAGGTTTTACCCATCCAAACTAGAAAATCGATTGGGTTTCATGATATTTTTCACACACTGTTTACGAGTATTGTAATTGTTATAACGGCAATATTAATAATCCGAGCGATCTTGATCATCATTAGCACCATAGAATTTTGGCGGAGGAAGGCAAGAATCCCAAAATCATTTGCCCGAGATCAATGAGGAAATAAAAAATCTTTTAGTTGTAATACATCCGCAACCAGGTCTATCCCACTTGGCAGTTTAAAATTCTCATCAACTCGGAGCAGCAAGTTGGTAATCAATCCTTGAGCGGGATGAGACGGATGGATATGACTTTGAAGAGATGTCAAGTTCTTAATGGCATTTTTTGAGTAATAGAGCTGTTGCTCTTTGAAATATTGTTGAATAAGAATATTTGCAGCCCGCCGAGCGCAGACTCGCGCTTTTCCTTCATTCCCTTCCAAGCGAGCGGTATATGCATGGTTGATTTCGGTTTGAAAAAGCAGTTCCCAGTTTTCCATTTCTAATTATTTAGGAGAATCCGATGCGGGATTTACGAGCATATTCCAAGCAAACATTAAATCGCCTCGTTTTTGGCGGTTTAATTTTAATCATCATTATAGCAGAGATTTTAATATATCTTTTTTATGGAAAAAGCGCGGCAATATCTGGATTTATATGCATTTTATTAGGATTAATTCCACTGGCGCTGATTTGGATATTTTTCATTGGTTTAGAATGGTTAGTAAAACGTAAACCCTATTAAAAGCTGTCAGAACTCACTTAAACATCAGGAATAATCTCACCTTTTACTCATCTTCTTTTAACCCTATGGTAAACTTATATAAAATACACCGCATTAGTAAAGGGAGATGACATGCTTAGTTCAATCGAAAAGGTGATTTTTCTCCTTGCACTGATTGCTTCGTTATATGGGGCTTATTATGGTGCAAATCGCATCGTTCGTTCAATACGAAGAGGTCATGGGAAAGTAGATTGGAGGAGTGCTAGAAAGCGAACTGTTTCAGTCTTTTTTCGAATTATCAGTTTTGAACCGGTATTTCGTTTCCGTTTCATCCCAAGTTTATTTCATGGATTGGTAGCCTGGGGTTTTTTATTTTATCTGTTGGTTAATCTTGGGGATGTACTCGAAGGATTTATTCCTGGTTTTCACTTTCTAGGTACCGGTGCGCTTGCTGATTGGTACCACCTGTTTGGGGATATTTTTAGTGTTGCTGTTCTAACCGGCATGATTGTTCTACTTATTCGCCGTTTCATACTTAAGCCAGCCACCCTAGACGCGCGCACAGAGGTATTTGTTCAGCCAAAAGCTCGCGCTGGTATTCGTCGAGATTCAGCCATTGTAGGAGCTTTTATTATCATCCATGTTGGTTCCCGATTTGTCGGCGAAAGTTTTAAGCTAGCTGCCAGCGGTAAGGATGCTTGGCAACCGGCTGCCAGTACTTTATCTATGTTATGGCAAGGGTGGTCACCGACAGCTTATGTTATTGCGGAACATGCGACTTGGTGGTTAGCATTAGGCACGATATTGGCGTTTATCCCCTATTTCCTGCTCTCCAAACATATTCACCTCATTGTTGCGCCATTGAATTTCTGGCTAAAACCAGAACGTCGTTCCATGGGCGAGCTGGAGAAGCTTAACTTCGAGGATGAATCTTTAGAACAATTTGGGGCGTTGAAATTAGAAGATCTAGGGTGGGAACAAATCATGGATGCGTACGCCTGTATTATGTGCTATCGGTGTCAGGAAGTATGCCCAGCCTATAATACCGGCAAAATACTATCCCCAGCTGCTTTGGAAATAAACAAACGGTATTACCTTAATGAACACGGGGACGCCTTTGCGAAAGGCGAATCCAGCCAACAAACTTTATTAGAGATTGCTATCCCAGAGGAAGCGGTTTGGGCATGTACTACCTGTGGAGCATGTGTTGATATTTGCCCAGTAGGAAATGAACCAATGCGAGACATCCTTGAGATTCGGCGAGCGTTAGTTTTGATGGAAAACGAATTCCCTGATAAATTACAGACCGCTTTCAAGGGTATGGAGAGAAACGCGAATCCCTGGAATATCGCACCCGCTGAACGCATGCAATGGGCTGAAGGGTTAAACGTACCGACAATTGAAACCAATCCAGAACCGGATATTCTCTGGTGGGTTGGCTGTGCCCCTGCTACAGATGCTCGCGCCCAGAAAACAGCCCGGGCATTTGCTCAATTGCTCCAACATGCTCATGTAAATTATGCAGTGTTAGGTAAGCAAGAACAATGCACAGGTGATTCAGCCCGTCGCGCAGGGAATGAATACCTTTTTAATGAACTCGCATCAGCTAATGTGGAAATGCTAAACTCCATTGCTCCAAAACGTATTGTCACAACCTGCCCGCACTGTCTGCATACGCTGAAAAATGAATATCCAGCTTTTGGCGGGAATTACGAGGTCATTCATCATAGTCAATATATCAATGAATTAATTTCGCAAGGAAAATTATCTCTCAAAAAAGACCAGTTAAAATCTGATCATCCATCTTCTATGACATTTCACGATCCTTGTTATCTTGGCCGGCAAAACGGTATATTAGAAGAACCGCGTTTTGTTCTTTCCGCAAGTGGAGTTAATCTGATTGAAATGGAAAAGAACCAGCGGCAATCATTTTGTTGTGGTGCTGGCGGGGCTCAAATGTGGAAAGAGGAAGAGCAAGGTAATGAAAGGGTTAACACGGCTCGCTTCCATCAAGCCCAAGCTACCGGAGCGGATACATTAGCCGTGGCTTGCCCATTCTGTATGATTATGCTCAATGATGCCGCAAAAGAAGTCAATAGTGAAATGGAAGTTCTCGACATTGCGGAAATAGTTTTAGCAAACTTAGAGGAAGCTTAAATAGAACGAGTTTACGATTGCCGAGCGGTGTTTTTATGGCTCCTTTCGATGGTCCCTACCCGCTCGGTTTTTTTGTATCTTGTTAGTTTGACAATGTCAAATTTTCGTATAGATGTCATTGCGAGGAGCATTCTTTGCGACGAAGCAATCCCCTCGCAAACCAGGAGACTGCTTCGCTTCGCTCGCAGTGACAGAAAGCATCGAGTTTTATA
>DYKV01000100.1 GCA_020722415.1 Anaerolinea sp. | reverse complement strand
TTCAGCATTTACACTTGTGGGCAATCACCAGCTAGGGCTTTTTAAAGTTCTAACATCTGGCGTGTGCGTGAGGGTGTTGCTCTGACGACCAAGCCGTTGGATGTGCGGCGTGACGGTCTCCGGGTAGGCGAGGGCACTGCCCTCACCTACCCTTTTGACCATATGTGTAAGAATTCTAAAAAGCCCTAGCTCCTCGCAATGACAACTATACGAAAATGTCAAATTAGGTATAATAGACGTTATCGCACTTTAATTTATATCCCCAAAATACAGGGCTTTTAGCTTATTTTTAGGGCGACAAACTCATATATCGAGGAAAAATGCTAAAGTGTGATAAGGTTTAATTTCCCAACGGATTCGTAATAGGCTGGAGGAAGTCATGACAAATTTGGTTATTAACGAGTTGCCCCCAAAAATAACCGCTGTGTGGGAAGAATTTTCCAAAGAAGAAACCACGGATTCTCGGGCTGTTTATGCCGTAATAGCTCGCGCCTGGCGCAAACTGGAAATAATGAGAAGAGCCAGGGTGAGATACTATGCAACTTTCTTGCGAGAATTAGCCGATTATAATACGCAACGATTGGAGGATGCACAGCACTGGTCGTTTTTGCCCTGGGATGATGGCGCATGGAACGAATACATTCCTCCGGAATCTATGGATTCTGCTCCTACAGATTTGCGAATCGGTGAACTGAGGGCAAAAGACGAGAGTGATAAAGAACTTTCCACCTTACGGAGTGAGATTCTCTTCTTGTTGCGGCGCCAATATAGTCTGAAAAGCGAAGATAATCTTTTTGCAAAAATAGATTTTCGCTTACCAATCCTCTTTCCGTTTCTTACACAAAAAAGTACTGTCTTCTTTAGCGGGAAGAAAGAAACACGCGCCAACGAAATTTCCTTGTTACAAAGCGCTCTCTTTCGTTTTGTTTTATCCTGCCCGCCAGGGCGAGTGAAGATGATTTTGTGTGACCCCATTGGGATGGGACAAAATATTACAGCCTTTACCAGACTGCCAAAAGAATTATATTTTGATAAGGCGCTTTATCGCAGGCAGGATATTGACGATAAGTTAGCCTATCTTGAGGAATTCATTTCCGACACCTTCCAAAAAAAACTTCAGGATGGAACCAGTATTGAGGAATATAATCGCCGCAATGCTTCGCTTGCTATTCCATACCATGTCCTTGTTCTTATAGATTATCCATCCGAGATGGGTGACTCCGAGCTGGCACGCCTCACAAATATTACTCGTAATGGAATGAAAGCAGGCGTGTATGTGCTGGGAACTGTCAATCAGGATGAATTGCACAAAAGACAAAACGCCAAATATCGTTCTGAAAAATTCTACCCTGAAAATATTCTGGATGATGCACATACCATTACCGCACGACCTGATTATCTGGAAAACGACGGCAAGTCGTTTTCATCCTTTGTTCCTGATAAATTGCCCAACTTGGAGATGATAAATTCGCTTGTGAGCGTATTTTCTAACAAGTTATTAGAATCCTCACTTTCGCTTTCTTTTGATGCCATTGCCATTCCCCCAGAAAAAAGGTTCACGGGCAACAGCGCAACGGGGATTGAGGTGCCGATTGGCTTTAACGAACAAGGGGATATCCAGTATTTTTCTCTTGGGCAAAGCGGGGCACACCATGCCCTGGTAGGAGGGATAACCGGCTCTGGGAAGTCGAATTTTTTGCACATCCTCATTACACAGATGGCGTTGTTATATAGTGAAAGTGAACTACAAATGTACCTGATAGATTTTAAAGAGGGCGTAGAGTTTAAACTCTATCAAAATCTGCCTCACGCTCAAATTTTAGCGCTACAAAGTGACCGCAACTTTGGCTTGCAGGTCTTGAGGAACATGCAACAACAAATTACTTCGCGTAGTAATTTATTTAAAGAAAAAGAAATAGATGCATCCAATATTGCTGAATATCGAGAAAAATCTGGGAAGCAATTGCCCAGAATTATTCTTTTGATGGATGAATTCCAACAACTCGTTGAAGGGAATGATGATATCGCCGGCGAAGCGACAGAACTGCTCAAAGACCTGGTGAAGAGAGGACGCAGTTTCGGGTTGCATATTCTATTGAGCTCGCAAAAAATTTCATCTGCGCAATTGAAAGACATATACGAACAGATAGGCATTCGCATTGCTTTTAAGGTCGCAAGTCGGGATGCTTCTGAGACGATTTTAGGAGAAAGAAACACCGGCGCAGTTGAACTTGAAAAAGCAGGGGAAGCTATTTACAACGATAAACTTGGAAGACCAGAGGGCAATGTGCGCTTGCGGGTTGCTTTTCTTGACAATGAGAAACGACAACGTCTTATTGGGATTTTTCCGCAGGGCAGCGCGAAATTTGTTTTCAATGGACATGAGCCGGCGCAATGGGAAAATAACCAGGAATTAATTCAGTTGTTGCAAGGACGGAAAAAACTTAACCGGGTCTTGCAACCGGCTCGCGCCTGGGTGGGAGAATCGTTGGAAATTAAACCACCTGTTTTTATCTCCATCGAACGGGAATCTCGCGCGAATGTACTGTTGGCTGGCGGCAAAGGAGAGCAGGCAGGAGGTGTTTTGCTTTCCATGCTGGTGAGCCTGATTGCCCAATACCCTGCTGATAAGGCTAAATTTCATGTTGCCGAGTTTCGTCCACCCCAAGATAAGGCAAGCAAGGCATTTCGGGCTTTAGATATACCAAACCTGACTTTTGTCAACTCGCGCCAGGCGGTTACGTTGTTATCTGAACTGGCGCAGGAGGTGGAAGATAGGCTACAAAACGATATTCCAGAAGATGACCCGGAAATATTTGTCTTCTTACCCAACTTCCCCAAGTGGCGAGATATTAAACCGGAAAGAACTTATGAAAACTCTGAAGCGGGACAGGCATTCTTGAAAGTTGCCCGTGAGGGACCCGAGGTGGGCATTCACCTGCTCATTTCGCTGGATACGCTGGAAAATGCGGCAGGCGCTTTTGCTACAAGCAGCCAACCGAATTGGACGAACTCCTTCTCTTTCCGTATTCTTTTTCACACCAACGCCGATGATGTGTATGAACTGACCCGGGTACGCAAGACAAGCATAGGTAGCGCTTTTGCCCTGCTTCGCGATGAAGCGGAAGAAAGCGGGGAAGTGCATCAGTTCCGACCCTATGTTGTTCCGCATGAAGAATGGCTTCAGTCTTTGGGACTTGTCTTGGGCAACAGCGATTCGGTAGCGCAGGATGGTAAAGAATGAACCTGAAAGCAGATAACACAAAAATTCACCCTATTTCTGATGAATCATTGTCCCTTTTTCAAGAGATTGTTAGCGCTCAGAAATGGTGGAGGGAGTTTTTAAATACCACATCCGGGATGACACAAACGCAAAATCTGGATTTTTTTCAATCTATACGAGATTTGTCGCTGAATGAAGAAGTTGATATTCAGACTTTTCCTGTGGAAGATGCCCAATTTCCCGACATGAGAAAAGCTGCAGAAACATTTGCCGCCGAATGGCAGAAAATTTCTTTCTTTTCTCACTACATTCTTGCCAAACTGCGCGTTGAGGAAGAAAGATATAAAGAAGCCCGGAAAATTTTGAACCATTGGATAAAAGACAACAACGACCCAGACCGTGAGACCTACTTCCAGCGACTGCTGGAAGACGGCGAGTATGAACAAGCCTGCGCCATCACGGAAGACTGGCTAAAAATAGATAGCAGGGACAAAGAAGCCCGGCAGGTTCTCCGCGAGACCTACCTGCGCCCGGCAAAGCAACTGCTGGAAGGCGGCGAGTACGAACAAGCTCGCGCCCTATTGGAAGACTGGCTAAAAATAGATAGCAGGGACAAAGAAGCCCGGCAGGTTCTCCGCGAGACCTACCTGCGCCCGGCAAAGCAACTGCTGGAAGGCGGCGAGTACGAACAAGCTCGCGCCCTATTGGAAGACTGGCTAAAAATAGATAGCAAGGACGAAGAAGCCGGGCAACTGCGCCGCACGAGCTATTTGTCCCTTGCGAAAGATAAGATGAAAGCCAGAAACTTTGAAGTCGCCTGGCAGGTTATCCAATCCTGGTTAGAACAAAACCATTATGACACACAGGCGAGAATATTTTTTCTTAACCAGGTCATTGAAAATAATTTCTACGAATCGATGAGGCCACTTCTGAAAGTGTGGTTTAGCGAGGCACGAAACATATCGTCTTTGGAAAATGTGTTTCTTTTTCCTGCACGCGAGCTGCTCAAACGTTCATTGTACCGCCCCAGTCGGGATGAGCGAATCAATTATTGGTATAAGTTTGCCCTCGATGCGTTAGAAGTAGGGCGGTCTTCTTCCGCCGCAACCGAGATGGAATATCAACTGTTTTCTTTTTTGTTAAACAGCGCATTGAAAGACAAGGATACCTTACCGGAGCTTTTTAATCAAAGTGAGGCGAGTGCGCTGTACCTTCATGCCGGGCGCGGTGTGCAGAAATATTTGAGCCAAAAGAGCGAAGCCAAATCTCTTCTACGAAGAGCCAGTTTGGAACCAGCCATTGCAATCTTAATGCAAGAAGATATATCGAATAAACAGTATTTACACATTCGAAATCTGTTGGACGACTGGCTAAAAATTGCCAGGGATGATGAAGAAGCCCGGCAGGTTCTCCGCGAGACCTACCTGCGCCCGGCAAAGCAACTGCTGGAAGGCGGCGAGTATGAACAAGCCCGCACCGTCATGGAAGACTGGCTAAAAATTGCCAGGGATGATGAAGAAGCCCGGCAGGTTCTCCGCGAGACCTACCTGCGCCCGGCAAAGCAACTGCTGGAAGGCGGCGAGTATGAACAAGCCCGCACCGTCATGGAAGACTGGCTAAAAATTGCCAGGGATGATGAAGAAGCCCGGCAGGTTCTCCGCGAGACCTATCTGCGCCCGGCAAAGCAACTGCTGGAAGGCGGCGAGTATGAACAAGCCCGCACCGTCATGGAAGACTGGCTAAAAATTGCCAGGGATGATGAAGAAGCCCGGCAGGTTCTCCGCGAGACCTACCTGCGCCCGGCAAAGCAACTGCTGGAAGGCGGCGAGTACGAGAAATCCCGCGCTCTCATGGAAAACTGGCTAAAAATAGATAGCAGGGACAAAGAAGCCCGGCAAGTTCTCCGCGAGACCTACCTGCGCCCGGCAAAGCAACTGCTGGAAGGCGGCGAGTATGAACAAGCCCGCACCGTCATGGAAGACTGGCTAAAAATTGCCAGGGATGATGAAGAAGCCCGGCAGGTTCTCCGCGAGACCTATCTGCGCCCGGCAAAGCAACTGCTGGAAAGTGGCGAGTACGAGAAATCCCGCGCTCTCATGGAAAACTGGCTAAAAATAGATAGCAGGGACGAAGAAGCCCGGCAAGTTCGATACTTGTCTTTACCAAAGCTAGAACTGATTCCCAGCGCTTTAGATTTTGGGACCATGGAACAGGGCCTTAAAGATTCCGATACCATTGAAGTAAAGCATCCGTTTGGCAATAGTGTGGATTACGATACAGAAACACGCAATATCAAAGGAAGAGGGGCTAATTGGTTACAGATTCACTCAAGTGATTCGGGCTACCGCCACGAAATTAAAGCGAACAGACCGGGCTATTTGACCATTGATATTGATATTCCGGTCTCTGAAATATCTCTTGGCATACACGTAATGCACGTCAAAATCATCCCTGACGACAGAGATATGCAAGCGTCCTATTTAGAGGTAAGCGTAAATATTATATTCCCCCGTACAAGATGGCTCTTAGAGACAATTGGCTGGGGCTTGGGTGTGGGTCTTCCTTTTTTAATTTCTTACTTCCTGTACGTGCAGGGCGACGAGGAGAACGCATCTCAAATTCTTGGAAAAGCGCTTGCCGTTTACGGGCTCATCTTCTTTTTCATCTGGCTATTTCTTACTCCCCATGATGATTGGGATTGATGTCATTGTAATCATCCGGCTGTTGTTAACATATGATTCGGGTGCAGGTAAAACAAAATAGGCGCTTACTTCTTACAAGAAAAGGGTTACATACATGGCAATAAGAATTATCTTCTTTATCATCGCTCTTGGGGTGGCTTTTTCTGCGGGTCCATGGATTGCCTCGCTTGTTCTTGCACTGCTTTCCTCGGTTTTTCACCATTCCTGGTGGCTCGTTGGGATTGTGTTCATTTTGGTTGGCATAGCAATAGGAAATTTCCGCTTTTTTGCTTACATCAAGAAAATGTATATAAGTTGGGCTATCGCTTTCGGCACTTTTCTTTTGCTTCTGTTCGCATTTGCAGTTTCTCGTCCTGTAAAAATAACGCATTCTCCAACACAAACCCCGTGGCGGGATTGGAATGCTCCTGTACGTAGTGAGCCAACGGCATCCAGTACACCAAAAGTCATCCCAACTCAGACAATATTGCCCCAGAATTCTGAATGCCCAACATGGACAACAATACGAAACGATGTATATGGGACTCGTTATGATGTCTGGTCTTTGTTATATGGGCAAAGCCGTAAAATTACATGGGAAGAATTTAAGGACAAATCGGTTAAGTGCAACCCCGTATTGAAAAAAGATGGCTATATATTTATCAAAGGGAAAAAATATTACTTTCCTTAAGCAACACTCTTGTCAATTTTTCTACAAACGATACTGGCGTATCAAGGACTTTATAGCCCGATTTCAGGCTATAAGCCAATCTAACGAAACTCGATAAAAGGAGATATTAATTATGTCAACAAAAATAAGTAATGACTTACAAGTAACAGAGGAGTTTCTCAGGCATCTCAGTCAATTTGACCATTTGCTTTTTCAGGAGTTTAACTCTCTCAATAATCACTGGCGTTCCATCGGTTCTGCCTGGAATGATGACAAGTACGCCCAATTTGGGCAGCTTTTAGAAGAAACTTTACCCGGCATAGCCCACTATCTTGCATCAGCAAAAGGATATGAAGAGTACCTGAAGGGCTTAATAGCCGATCTTGCAACGTATTTAAGCCACAAAAGATAGCTTGTTGAGTTGTAACTATTCAGCCCTCACCCTAACCCTCCCCCGGTGGGGGAGGGGATAGTGCTGTTTTTATCGCGCGTTTTCGCCCCTCTCCCCCCGGGAGAGGGGCAGGGGTGAGGGAAAAGGCGCAAATCTAACAGTGGCTGAACAGTTACGTTGAGTTCTTGTTTTCTAAATTTCCCCTCAAGCATTTGGAAGAGGGGTGGTTTTGTTTTGGCACAAGAGGTGACAGGGTTATGACAGAAGTTTACGCAGATATTGAATCTCTAAAAATTTTACGCAATGCATTGCAAACATTTTCTCGTGAACAAAGTGAATTGGCGGAAGGTATTGATAAAAAAGTCAGGCATACCCTGGAAAGATTAAATGCACTTCAGCAATCCTTATCTCGTCAGCTTTCCAGGTATGAAGATGATATAAATTACGCCAAGAGAAACGACAATCAGTCCGATGTATCCTACTATCAATCGCAGGCAGGCAATATTCGTGAGCGCTTGCGAACGATAAAAGACGTAATTCAAGAATTCGTAGAGCAGGATACCCGATTTCGGCAACGTAAAAAACAATACTTTGCTCTTCTCGGCGACTTGACAGCAGATGCTCGTAACTTTCTTCAGAATCGAATCCTCGCCTTAGACAGCTATTATGCCCTGCAAATGCATCATTCGGCAGTTCGCGTTTTATCTAGCGGCAATACCCCTCTTATGGGCGCCGCGGTTGGGATGATTAAGCGAAATGTTGGCGAATCAAAACGCTTACTTGGCTTACGTGGCGAAGAACTGGCAGCACAAATACTTAGCAAGAAATTCGGACTTCAAGAGTTGCATTTTGACAAAAGCGCGCATGGCTTTGATGGCATATACACCGCGCCAGGTATTTCTATGATTGTTATGGAAATAAAAACAAATGCAACTGGTAAACTCAATTTATCCAACACC
This sequence comes from Anaerolinea sp., assembly GCA_020722415.1. GTDB lineage: Bacteria > Chloroflexota > Anaerolineae > Anaerolineales > UBA4823 > UBA4823. The sequence continues at coordinate 624 of DYKV01000100.1, read as the reverse complement.
CTGCACGGGAAACAGGGTTCCCAGGAGTATATCGAACACCAGACCGAGTTAATGTTGGATAAAAGTCACTCCCATTGGAGCCTCAGTAACGAAATGCTTGCAGAGCGAATTCAATCTATTGGCGCAGGAAACGTGGCAGGCATGGCTCTGGTGGTAGACTACGAACATATGACGGCAAAATTGTTTTTACGGGACGGAAAGAAATTCTCTCTGATTCGAGAGGAGCCAATTGAAGGACTTATCAATGAGGACGGAGGCAGTGAATATGGAAACTAATTTTTCCCAAACTTGTGAACATATCTGGAATGCTATGAGTGCAAAATGGAACAATACATGCGAAGATTGGAATGATACGACTACCGTGTTTTTTCGTGGGGCTTATTGGGAACAGATTCAACAGTCAAGCCTCGGGTTTATGCGCGAAGTTAATGAAATGGAATCTGCTATAGAGAGAGCAGAAAAATACCTATCGAGCCAGGGATGATAATCGAGATGCGCAGACAAATTCAGGGAAATGGCGACCACATTTCCTAATTCCACGGACACATTCCCAGAGGCGACTATGAACATTCTAATTTGACAATGTCAGATTAGGTTTGGACTTTGGCCTTGTGCCGCTTACGC
>DYKV01000581.1 GCA_020722415.1 Anaerolinea sp. | reverse complement strand
CTAAAAAGAATCTTGCCAGAATAATATCCCTCCTCTCTCTTTCTCTCCCTTTGTGTGCCGTGGATTTCCAATGCCCTATAGGGAATGTATCACTAAATGAGGGATATAAAGATGGAGATCAATACAACGGCAAACATTACATCAACAACAGCTTCCGTATCGCCACCGACGATGGACGTAGTTCGAGAGCTTTAGGAGTAACCCCCGCCGGGGATGGATCATATACGTTTAAAGGATCAGCAAGAGATGGTATATGGGGAAAAGCGTACGAAATAAAAGCGACGGGCACCGTGTCGGGATGGAATGGTAATTCACGGGTCACGGGAATGGACCAAACCGTCACCGTTTCCGCCGGACAGATCTCGTGTGTAACTCTCTACAACCAAGCACCCGCCATGCCGGGTTATTTGCATGTGAACATGTTCCCACCAGCAAGCGGTAAATATCCCAATATGGAATGTATACCTGTTGTAACGGAAATCCAAGACGCAGAGAATATGCCCCAAGGTTCTGATGCAGCGATATCTTACTCCGTACTAACCAGGCATCCTTGTGTGGTAATAGATGCCACCAATGTCGTAATTCCTGCTGGCTCCGACTATGTCGAGGGTACAGCCAAATTCCAAGCCTATAACGGCTACAACTATGTGAAGAACGGGTTGGATGAGAACGGAAATATCGCCGTAAAACTATTGCCCGTAGAAGCAACGCTTACTGTAAGAATCACCAACAAGATACTTTATGTCGAATCCGTCGCCACCCCTAGCGGGGTCACGGCAAGGGAAGGAGGTATAGCCTCGATAAGCGCAGGCTCCTCCGTCGGAGGGATAGATAGTCTGGAGATCGGACACACCCAGGCCATCCCCGTAAGAGGGCCAAACGACACCATATCGTTCGAGGCTTTGGCCGATGGAACCATCTACGAGTTTGACAAGTGGACAACAGGCAGCTTCACCGATTTGAGCCCCTCGGGAATCGCTACCTTTGAAGAGCTTGCGGGGTCACCCAATGCAAATTCAGCCACGCTTACCGCCACGTTTACAATCCTCAATTTTGTGTCTTTTACAGCAAACGCAAATGGTAAAGGAACTGTTTCTCCAACAAAGAAATCGGTTAAGCCTGGAACCAATGTCTCTTTGACTTGCTATGCAAAAGGCTCGCAACTTAAAAGAGTTATATATTCCGAAAATGGGGTCGATACAACATTGGAAGCCCAAGGCAATTCGGGCTACTATGATTCGCAGACATTTTCAATTAAAGTTGATTATGACACTACAGCCACCGCATATTTCGAGCAACGCCCCCGTATCTCCGACAA
>DYKV01000580.1 GCA_020722415.1 Anaerolinea sp. | reverse complement strand
AGGCAATCGGCAACATTAAATCATTCCAAGCCAATCGCCAAAGCGCAGACATTTCTGGCTCTTGCAGGATCGATAGTGATGAACCATTTTCTTAATTCAGGCAGTCTGGACAGTGCTTGCTCGTAATAACCTCGTGCCTGATTGCTTAACTTGACACCTTTGGAATAGGCCTTGGTGATTAATTTTGCTACAGGATGCACCCCTTTGTAAGTCATTTCACTTGCAAAGCCTAGGGCTTTCTCGACTGTCCGTAATGGATCGCCATTCCAATAGTTTTCAAGCACACCGAATACCCGTTCTATTGGGTTGTACTTGCTGTGATATGGCGGATAATAGGCCAGTTGGATCGTGATGTTTTCAATAGCGCTGAACTCTATGAGTCGTTTTAGCCATTGACTACGGACTCCACTATTTTCAGGGCCATTGTCAGCGTTAATCACCAAGGTATGCGGAGTAACACCTTTTTTTTTAATCCAGGCCAAAGTTCTTGTAGCCGATCGACCATAAAATCAGCAGTTGCTGTGCCACTTGTGAAATATAGCCATGTCTCGCTGGTGTCCGGTCTAAAAATTCCAAATGGTGTCAACTTGACATCAGGCGCAAAGTCATGATCCAAAGCCTCTTCTTGTTTGAGGCTTGTGCCGCCACGACTAAAATCGCCAATCGCCACTACCGCTTTGGAATCAATAGACAACCGGATGGTTCCACTATCTGCATCTGCGTGCTGATTAGCCAGATGCACTTGGTCAAATATGGCATCTGTTTCCTTGATCTTTCGCAATGGCTTACTCTTCACCACCTTACGAGGGTGAAAGCCCAACCTTGCAAGAAGGTCACGCATGCTACGCTCGCAAGGAATCTGATCCTGTTGATACCCTTTATCTTCCAACAGTTGACGACGCACCTCACCAGCTGTGAGACGCCGATACAATCGAGTCGTGCGAAAGGTTGGATCAGTTTCGCAATGGGAATCGACGATCTCTTTGATATCTATCGCCAATTCCGGATGAAGATCTTCCCAATTCTTGCGCCCTCTGGAAGAAAAGGCATCAGCACAAGTTATGCCGCTACGCAACTCATGGAGCCCCTTTCGGATCAGGTCGCGATTCCAGCCTAATTCCTGTGCCAACAGCCGTTGGCCGCCTCGGTCTAATTGCACCACGACTGAAGCCATAAAGAGCCGCCGAGGGGCTCCCTTTAGTAACCCGCAAGCATTCTGGAGAGTAACTTTTATTTCTGGAGTAAGTTTTAGCATCATGTGCAGAATTATAACAGTTCGGCATTGCTATTGGAAGTATTATATTTTGCCGTTTGCCTAA
>DYKV01000099.1 GCA_020722415.1 Anaerolinea sp. | reverse complement strand
GGGATAAATCCCTGCCTTACTTTGCCTGAGCCGGCTAAATCGGATTAGCATACCAGCCCGAAGGGCTTCTGCCCGCCGAATTTGGCAGAAAATAGCCAGCCGGAACAGTTACACTCTGAATCAACCAGTAAATGTCCCTATTCGGGGCGCGCTGAATGGGTTTTGCGAAAGCCTACAGGACGATTTTTAGGTAAATTGAGAGTTTCTGTCGCCATATCTAAGCTGATTGCCAGATTTCAGGTACCTTAATGCGCATCCAAATAGCGCAAAGCAATAGTAAAAGCGCACCCAGAATGAGTGTATTCACTTCGCCGATTGCAGCGGCGAGGGCGCCAACCAATAATGATCCAACTGGCATTAAACCAAAAAAAGCCAAAGTATAGATGCTCAAGACCCGACCGCGTAAGTGATCCGGCGTTTCAGTCTGCACTAGGGAATTAGAGTTATTCATATAAACAATCTGGCTTATCCCAATAATGACCAAAACCAGCATGGATAGTGGCAGCCAATGAATTAAACCAAACACAATCAACGTTAAGGGGAAAAGAAAACTTCCCCAGGTCACCAATCGGCCGCGCAATTCCATTCGGGAGAGGACAGCTGTGAGCAAGGCGCCGATTAAAGCACCGATACCTCGGGATGATTGGAGAAGTCCATTTGTGGTTGCATCGCCGCCAAGTATCTTTACTGCCCAATCCGGCATTAATGTGACAAAGCCCATCCCGAATAGGCTAACCGCGGCTAAGTAGAGGATCAATGTGCGCACAGTCACATCGGTGCGAACAAAACGGTATCCCTCCCGAATGCCTTGAAATACTGATTTTTGGGATTGGTCAAGAGGTGAGGTATTAAGCTTCATCATCGCTAAAGCGGCAATGATGGCGATAAATGATACACCATTGATTATGAAACACCAGGCAGGCCCGAACATAGCATAGGTAATTCCAGCAATTGCTGGACCAAAAGCTGTGCCGGTATTAAACATGGTGGCATTAAGTGCCACCGCGTTGGTTAAATCCTCACGGGGCACCATTTCTAAAACAAAGGCTTGGCGGGCTGGAGCGTCAAATGCATTGGTAACTCCGAGCAAGAAGGATAAAGCGATTATGTGCCAGGGTTGTACTATTCCCAAGAAGGTCAAACCGGCTAAGATAAAGGCGAGGATCATCATGGAAGTCTGAGTCATGATTAAAAGGTTACGCCGTTGTATTCGATCTGCGATGAATCCCCCATAAAGAGTAAATAACCAAGCCGGCACTCCCGAGGCAAAACCGACATATCCTAAGTAAACGGAGGAACGGGTTAATTCGAATACAAGAAATCCTTGGGCGGTTGCTTGCATCCAGGTTCCCATTAAAGAGATCATCTGCCCATAGAACCAAAGGCGATAATTGGGATAGCGAAGAGCTGCGAAAGTATCTGTGATATTGATGCGGCGCGGCGAGATAGTTTGTTGGCTTTCTATAGCTGATGGACTCATTGCTTTAACCCGAAATACGGCAGCTTTCTATTCAACATTTCCTTCATTCAATGTTTGTTCGATGAATTGGTTCATTCTCTCAAAATGGGATCCTTTCCAATATATTTGCTGACATTGGGAGCAAATACGAAAATCCTCGAAATATAATCGGGTGAGCGGTTGTAATTGATCTAGGATTCGCTCTTTTTCGATAGGAATCAGTAATCCATTACAGCGAATACAACGGCGGAAAGGTTGCACCAGAGGCGCTAGATTCCAACGCTGCACGATTTCGCGGATTTGTAGCTGGGGGAGTTTGCTCCGCACCCAGTAGCCATAATGGATGCAAGAGCGCATTAACAAGCGGTGGTCACGGGTGAGTAAAACTCGCTCATCCTGACAAGCTCTAGCGGTCAGTTCCTCATCTTGGATATCACTGCGATAGAATGTATCGAAACCAAGCATCCGCAAGTAGGCGGCTAGTTTTCCTAGATGGTTATCGGCTACAAAACGGATTAATTCAGCAGATTGAGAATGGTTTAATTTAGGCAGTTCAAGCGGTAGAGAGTACGGAAATACTTGCACATTATCTTCGTTCTTAACCAGATAGTTAAAATTTACAGATTTCTCAGCGATGATAATTTTTCCAATTTCGACATGGGGAACACCGAGGGATTCGATTAAATGCTTTACGGACTGAGGACCGCGAAAGGTTACTTGAATGGATTGGGAACGCATTCTGTTAGGCAGAAAATCATTCAATGCCCCGAAAAAGGTGAAAAAGGCGGTTTTTCGATCACTGTTATTGCTCATGGAAGAAAAAGAAAACACACCCTGAATGATTTTCAGGGCGTGTTTTAATAGACATAGCAAATGAAGTAAGCTTATTGAGCGACACGTCGCGACAGATAGTAATCACTGTTATATGAAACAGTACAATCCAGTACGTCGTCGTTGAGAGCATCTTTGGCACAAATGGTGACCGATTTTTGGTTTGCGGCTATATATGGTACATGAAAATAGGCAGCGAACTGGCCTTTGCTGTCGGTACTGATGATCCCCATTTGGGAATTCACCAGAGTCCAGATATGGGTGGGACCGGGATAAATTTTTATATAGAAGAAGCGGTCTTTAGGAAAATTGGTCAGTGCAACCCAAGCGATCGAGCCTAGATATTGGGCGGTAATGGTGGGGAGTTTTTGTGAGGCGCTAGCGGTTGCAGCCGCTCCGGTAGGCAGTGGGGTGCCAGTTGGTTTTACTGCCCCAGGTGGGATGCACAAGACCTGCCCAACGTAAAGTAAATATGGTGCTTTGAGCTTGTTAACCTCTACCAGATCTTCGAATTTGACCTGATAACGAGCGGCAATCCCATAAAGTGTATCCCCCGATACCACGGTATATTTAAAGGCGCAAGCCGCCTGGGCGGGTCGTGGCATAGCTGCCAGGAAAAATGCCAACACCAAAAGGATGGCAACCACGCGGAAAGCCAATCCTGGTAGTCGGCTTGACCGATTACGAGCAGTCATTTTTTACACTCCTTTTTCATATTGACCGGTACTAGTCACTCCATAAGTGAAGTTGATGGCGATGTCTTAAGCGTTTTTAGACAAGGCACCGGTCTTGGATTGTAGAACGAGTTGAATAATAAATTCAACTCAATAAATAAAATATACCATAAATTTTTCGGATAATAAATTAAAGAACATTTAACTAGTCGGTGGTTTTACCAACTTTTTTGTTCGGTACGGGCGATGATTTCGTCTTGCAAGGTTTTGCTCAGGTCGCAGAAGTAGTCGCTATAACCAGCCACGCGCACAATCAAATCGCGATATTGATCGGGGTGCTTTTGGGCTTCCCGCAATGTATCTGCATCAACCACGTTGAATTGGATATGATGACCATCTAATTTGAAATAGGTGCGAACTAATTGAACTAATCGGTTGATGCCTGCATCGTCTTGCAATAGTTGCGGGGTGAATTTTTGATTAAGCAAAGTGCCCCCGGTACGGACGTGATCCATCTTTGCTACTGATTTGATCACTGCGGTAGGTCCGTGGCGGTCTGCGCCTTGGACTGGTGAGACGCCTTCGGAGAGCGGCATTCCGGCTTTTCGCCCATCTGGGGTAGCGCCCATAACAGAACCAAAATAGACATGCACTGTGGTGGGCAGCAGATTGATATGATACTCACCGCCTTTGGTGTTTTTCCGCCCATCTATTGCAGAAAAATAAACTTCAAAAACACTGCGCATGAGTTTATCAGCATAATCGTCGTCATTGCCATAACGGGGCGTTTTGTTGGATAAGAGCAGGCGTTCTCGTTCATGATTTTCAAAATTGGTGCGCAAAAGCTCCAAGAGGTCAACCAAGGTGAGGGTATGATGATCAAAGACATGGTATTTGATCGCTGCCAGCGAATCGGTGATGGTACCCATTCCTACGCCTTGAATATAACTGGTGTTGTAACGCGCTCCGCCGTCATGGTAGTCTTTACCTTTACGAATACAATCATCAATTAAAATCGAAAGGAATGGTGCGGGCATATAGCGGGCATAAAGCCTTTCGACTACCTGGTTGCCGCGAATTTTAATATCAATTAGGTAATTCAGTTGGCGGGTGAAGGCGTTGAAAAGTTCTTCGTACGTTTTGAATTGGGCCGGATCGCCTGTCTCGAGGCCGACTTTTCGGCCACTAAGGGGATCGATGCCGTTGTTGAGGGTAAGTTCTAGCACCTTGGGTATGTTGAAATAGCCGGTTAGATTATAGTTTTCTTTTCCAAAAGCGCCGACCTCTACACAACCGGATGAGCCGCCACAACGAGCGTCTATGACGGTTTTCCCTTGGCGAACCAGTTCTTGAACAATGAGGTCGCTATTAAATATGGAGGGCTGACCAAAACCGGTTCGAATAATTTTGGCTGCACGCTGGATGAATTGGTCAGGGTTTTTCTTGCTGACTTGGATCGAGGAGCTGGGTTGCAGGATGCGCATCTCTTCAATGACGTCTAACAGCAGGTAAGTCACCTCGTTGACAGCATCTGAGCCATCTGGTTTGAGCCCACCAAGATTGATTTGGGCAAAGTCGGTATATGTGCCGCTTTCGGCAGCGGTTACGCCCACCTTAGGTGGTGCGGGCTGGTTATTGAATTTAATCCAGAAGCATTGCAACAGCTCTTCCGCTTGAGGGCGGGTTAAGCTGCCCTCTGCTAAGCCGCGCATATAAAATGGATAGAGATGCTGATCGAGATGACCAGGGCAGAATGAATCCCAGGTGTTGAGTTCGATGGTTACTCCGAGATGGACAAACCAGTAATATTGCAAAGCTTCCCAGAAGGTGCGTGGTGCATGGGCAGGCACCCAACTGCAAATGGTTGCGATTTGCTCTAATTCCCAGCGTCGTTGGGGATCATCGGTTTGTTCGGCTAACTGGCGAGCTTTTTCGGCATGCCGTTCGGCAAAACAGATTAGTGCGCTAGCACAAATATCCATTGCCCGCAATTCTTCTTGTTTGTCATAAGCATCTGGGTCGTTGTAGAAATCCAGCGCTTCTAAACTGCGGTGGATGTCCTCTTTAAAGTTGAGCATGCCCTTGTGGTAGATTTTATCGTCAAGGACGGTATGCCCGGGGGCACGTTGTTCCATAAATTCGGTGAAGATACCAGTTTCATAGGCAGCTTTCCATTCGGGGGTCATCTCGCGGAAAAGCAGGTCACGTAAGGATTTACCTTGCCAGAAGGGGATAATCCTTTCAGCGTATACCTGCCGCGCAGCGGGTGAAACTTTAAATGGGATTTTTTCTCGCGAATCGAGGATATCTAAATCTTCTAAGGAATGGCAGCAGAGTTCAGGATAAGTTGGGGTGGCTTTGGGAGCGGGACCTTTTTCGCCAACGATGAGCTCGCCTTCTCCAATCCAGATGGTTTTGTTTTCTAACAAGAATTGAAAAGCTAAAGCCCGATGAACCGGCGGAGAAATCAAACCAAGATTGCGGCTATAAAATTCGGTGATTAACTCGGCGCGCTCGGTCGAGATGGTTGGTATTGCTTCTAGACTATTTTGGCGCAATCTGCGAACCCTATCGGTCATACTCATCCGGCTATCCTCCAATTTTGACATTTAAGCCGCTTTCTTCCAATATATGCGCTATCTCTTGCAGGTGTTCATCAGAGGGAGAAAGCAATCCCTCCAACGAATACTCCAAACCTAAACTATTATACTTATTAATGGCGGAAGAGTGGTAGGGTAAGATATCCATTTCGTTGACCTGCGGTAAGCTTTTGACCAGGTTGGCAAGCTGCCGTACATGTTCCTCGTTGTCGTTTATGCCAGGAATGAGTGGGAAGCGAATGATAATCTGAGCGCCTAGTTTAGATAAACGGCGCAGGTTGTCCAAAATCAGCTTATTGGATACGCCGGTGTATTTCCGGTGAAGGGTATCATCTAATACCTTGATATCATACAAGAAGAGATCTATATCTTGGCGTAAACTATCTATGGTACTCCAACTTGCATAACCGCAGGTATCGACAGCAGTGTGAATGCCTAATTGATGGCAGCCGATTAATAAGCCATGCAGGAATTGGGGTTGTAGAAATGGTTCTCCCCCTGAAAAGGTAACCCCCCCATTGGATTGTTCGTAAAAGGGGAGGTCGGCTTTGATCTCCTGGATGACCTCTTCGACGCTCATCCTTTTCCCAATGAGTTCCAGTGCTTCGGCATAACATTCCTCAACACATTCTCCACAGAGGGTGCATTTGGCGCGGTCGAGTAGAATTTGATCGCCAATTTGAGTAATGGCGTTGTGCTTGCAGATACTCAGGCACTCCCCGCAATGGATGCAGCGGTTTTCGCGTTTAATAATCTCGATTTTGGTAGATTGTCCTTCGGGGTTGTGGCACCACCAGCAGGAGAGGGGACAGCCCTTGAGGAATACCGCGGTGCGGATGCCTGGTCCATCATGGATGGAATATTTGCGGATATCGAAGACGATACCTTGTATGACGTCTGCGTTTTGAAGAGGCGAATTTTTCAGGAAAAGTGCTTTTTCCACCATAGATTACATTGTACCGTGATTTATCGTTTTCGGTTTAACGCGGGAGCTACGAGGATGAGGTATGAGATGATGAACCACAATGGGAACGAAGGAGAGATTTATGATCACAAGGCTCATGGAATTTTTACGCTGGAAGCGTGAGCTACGAGGGTGAGCTGTACACTACCAGGCCGGGTGGCGCTAGCGGAGGCAGTCCAAGCAGCAGGCAGGAGGTGAGAAATGCACTCAGGAAGGTGAGCAGGAGTTTGAGGAAGTCGCGGCGGGAGGGGGGTGGTTCATAAGATTCTTCAACTGACGCTAGATTCGCGCAGAACGCCTGATTTCATCGGCGAAGCCGCCGTCGGCTGAGAACGGGGCCAGTCGTTTTTTTATCTTTCAGAGTGCCAATCTACCAGGTTTTTCCTGATCCGCTTCAAACGCTCTGATGGAATTGCACGAATTAGGCTGAGAAGGATATCGCCTGAAACAACGGCTAAACCCGCCATTTGAATCACGCTTGTAATTTTTAGACCGCTCTGCTCAAAATCCATATCGCTCTGCTGTACGATTTCGTAAAACCATGCAGCGTACTGATGGGCTTGTGAAGAAATCATGCAAATTAGCCAGTCATCATATTCCCCCGCCAGTTTTCCCAACAGCAGCGCAGGAGGTAACTTTCCGACCTAAGGTCAGTTTGCGAAAAACGGAAAAGAACAACCTTTCCGCTTTTTTCCTATAAAAGTGACCTTAATGTTTGATGGGCTATACCATTAGAGGTGTATCAATGATCCCACAAATCCTGCAGTTGGTTGCGTCCAGCGGCGAGGGCTTGTGCCTGAAGATATTTTTTTATTTTTGACCAGGGAGTGCGGTCTATCATCTGCGGCATGGGAAGCGCCTCGGCATCATCGAAATAGGATAAGGCGCGCAGCGCCATGACCGGAAAGGCGCGTATGTGGGCGTATTTAACCGCTGCCACTTGAAAGAGCTCCTCGAGCGAGACGCATTGAAGGATGAAATATAAGTCTACCATGTCCTTGCGCATGCCGCGGTTGATGATGGCAGCCAGTTTCATGGCGCCGATTTCAACCACGCTGGCGAGGGGTATTCCCTCCACCAGAAAAACGGGTTGTACCAGAGGATATGCATCGAGGCGGAAAAAACTGATCCCCACCCCACGCCAGGTAGCGGTGAATGTGGAGTCTTTATCGGAAGTAATGGCAAGCGTCGGGTCGTAAAGAAGCGAACGCAGGGCGGCGCGTTGAGCGAAGTCCACTGCGTCATTGTCCTGCGAGAAGAAGTCCAAGTCTATGGAGAAGCGGTGTCCCAGGTGCAGCGCTAGTCCGGTGCCGCCCGCCAGATAGAAATCCTGTATGCCTTCCCATCGGCTCAACCGGCGGAAGGCTTCCTGTGTAGGCGGCGTGAGCGCTTCCCAATGGGGGTGTTCTAGAGTCAGTGTTCCCATATCTCACCGCCGACCTGAGGAAAAGGTGGTTTGCGCCAGCGGCGAACCCCTAGCAATTTTCGCCAGTAGTGGAAGGTGACCGGTTTCAACCAGCGTTTGCCATAGTGGCGCAGGAAAAGACGGATGCGCTGACGTCCATAAACGGCAAACAGCCAGCGAATCTCGTCCCAAGTACCGAATTCCAGAGTGCGCTGAATAATCAAATTGGCGTCCTGGATGATGTCCAGTCGGGTGGTGTCATATTCCTGGAAGTAAGGCTTCAGTCCGGGAGGGAGCTGTGGGGCAGGGTTTGAGGCTGGCATAGGGATATTATACTCTCGATGGTAAACCTAGAGCAGACATGCGGGGCAGTGGCGGTTGCGGTGGGCGGGGGCGTGTCGATGCCCCACTCCTGGTGGAAGCGGTTTGACTATTAAGTGACGGCCCGGAGGCGAGGAATGCACCCAGGGAGATGAGCAGGAGTTTGCAGAAGTCGCGGCGGGAGGAGTTGTCGTTCAATGTGGCTCTCTTGAAAATATTCTGGCTCCTATGGGTCATTTTCATCAAGCATGAAGGTTTCTCAGTCGCTATGCTCCTTCGAAACGACAAAACCCCCTGTCATTTCAAAGAACCCGTCTCTGTCATTTCGA
>DYKV01000579.1 GCA_020722415.1 Anaerolinea sp. | reverse complement strand
TCGGAGCCAAACAAATTCCTAATGAATTTTGCTTGTATCAAAACTACCCCAATCCATTCAACGCAACGGCCCAGGTTCAATTCTCATTACCACACGATGAAAATGTAACGTTAAAAATTTATGATGTATTGGGACGAGAAGTTACAACCCTGGTGAATGAGAAACTGAATGGTGGTTGGCATTGTGTTAAGCTTGATGCGAGCTGCCTTTCCAGCGGTATTTTCTTTTACCGGTTAACTGCCGGAAAATTAAGTCAAACTAAGAAACTCATATTCATAAAATGATTGGAGGGGTTACGTATGATAAATTCACATTCTTTGCGGTGTTTGCTCTTTGCAATATTAACGGTACTTATAGGAGTCACTCTCTCAATTGCACAAACGCCGCCACCGCCGGTTTATGTTGTTATCTTTACCCATATCGAAGATAATACTCCCCCAGAGCCGCTGGGATCGCCCCAGTCGAGACAGAGCTACTTTTCCTGGCGCAACAAGACGATTGCGATTGCCAATCTGTTCCTCAACCACGATGTAAAGTGGGTGTTCGAGCCGGATTGGACGTTATTAGAGGCAGCGCTAACCTATGAGGTCGATTCGGTCACCGCGACCACGAATCATAAGAATTTGTTGCGCTATCTGAAAGAAGACTTGCAGGTGACCATCGATCCCCATTCCCATGAGCACAAGGGGTACAACTATACCGATGTGGCACACCTGCTCGATTCGTTAGGAGTTGGGGGAAGCACCGTGGTCGGAGGTCATGTCTGGGACCCGAGTTTGCCCCAGTTTCAACAATGGGATCGTTTTCGAGTGCCAGTACCTGGATCGCGATATCCTTGGGCATATTGGCGCGGCGATATTCTGATGGGCAGTGCCACGCCCAATCATACCAACGATCCTGAAGTATCAGGTGTTTGGCGACCCAAAGATCGATATCATTTTTTTGAGGATGATCCTACTGGAAATATCGTCAATGTTGGGCAGTACAAAGAATCGGAAACTTATGGGAGCTTTATTCAAAATGTTATGGAGCTAATCGATCTCTATGCTTCAGGCATCGTTTCCCCGCAATATATGCTGACCATATCGACCCATCTCTCCCCCAAGGAGATCAATGCACCAAACAGCCTTCAGGTCATTGAAGATTCTTTGCTCGTGCCGTTAGCTGAGCTGCAATATGAAGGAAAGGTGAAGATCACTGACTTTACCGCTTTGGTGGCCGATTGGAAAAGCATTTTTGGTGCCCAAGCGTTCATCTATGATCCGAATAGCAGCGTGGGTGTGAGCGATGATCTCAATTCGCCCCCAGAAGCGTTCACGCT
>DYKV01000578.1 GCA_020722415.1 Anaerolinea sp. | reverse complement strand
CGCGGCCAATGCGATACGGTCCGCGCTTGAGGTTGATCTCGCGCGAGGGTTGTCCGGGGATGGAGAGGAGGAGAGTGGGCATGAAGGCTCCGAAATTTTCTGTTTTTATCTTGAAATGCCGTAAAATTGAATCGTTCCATCTCCATGTACAATGACAACCAAGTTCCCATCAGGGGAAAAATCAAGATCCATCATAGACGAAGATAATCCACCAACATTTTTAATCAAAGCACAATTCGAGGAATTAAAAAACGCTATTCCTCCCGTTCCCAATCCTTCCCAGAGGGCAGCAATAATGGATCCATCTGGCGAATATTCAATTTCATATCTAATTTCGTGTGACCATCCGTTTCCTGTGTCTAGTATGTCATTGTTTACACACACTTGTTGTCCATCAGAAATTCGCCATATCCTAATATCACCACTGTATTGAGGATCTTGGTAATTTTTACTCCGAACTGAGCCAGATGCCAGATGAGTTCCTGTGGGAGAAACATCTAGTGCAAGCGAGAAGCCTCGCCAAATTTCTCTTAGCAAACTTCCGTCTCGCACATCCCAAATCCTTATATAGCCATCAAAGTTTTTTGTAATAATACTTTTCCCATCATGTGAAAACACCAAAGAAATGACAGGATTGGTTTCCTCAATTGACATTACCAGAGTTCCGCTTTCAGCATCCCAAATGCTGATTTCGCAGCACCCTCCAGCAGCAATCAGTCGGCCATCTGGACTGACGTCAAGCGCCTTGGTAAGGTCCCCATAATTCTGAATAGAGAGCTGATTGATTTGATTGCCAGATTGATCATAGATGAATAAGGTGTCACGTTGCATCGTTAAAATTGCCATATTTCCATTTGGCAGAAATTTCACCGCGCTAACTTGGGAACCAGGATATCCAGCTGTATTTTTCGGAAAAATCACCAAACTTTCTTCTTCACCAGTTTGAATATTTCGAAGATTTACAAACCCATTAATTTGATTATCATCACCTCCAAAGATTATCTTTTGATTATCTGCGGAAATATCAACGCTAAGAGGTCGAAATGGAAGATCCCAGCTTGCCAGTAGGTTGAGTGAATTAAGATTTGCTCGTGATATACGGGCTTTCGTCTGCGGCACATTCATTACCATTGTGGTTGGCGTTGGCATTGGAGACGGCGTTATGGTTTCAGTGGGAGTCAATGTGGGCTCTGGTGTGCCGCTGGGAGTTATCGTTAGAGTCGGCAATGGAGTAAGTGAGGCTGTTGCAGTCGCCGTTGAAAACAAATTGAAAGCACCTGGCTTGGAAACCAGCGCGATGGCAAGTATCAACACCACAATC
>DYKV01000098.1 GCA_020722415.1 Anaerolinea sp. | reverse complement strand
CTAATCTTGTTTACTTGCCTAGAAAATCAGAAGAGAGGGGCAAAGAGATATTCTAAACTTTGGTGTATCGTATGTAGCGGTTTTTTCTTAACTATGTGTGGATGATAAGGTTTCCATTGCTGCCTGTCTCGATGGTCAAGGAATTGAGCGGTTTTTCAGCCGGACCACGCAAGACTTTTCCGGTGGAATCGAATTTTGATCCGTGGCAAGGGCAAACAAATTGGCTGTCTTGGGGAGCGACGGTACAGCCCAAATGAGTGCAAATCAGGCTAATGGCAAGGAAACCGTCTTGGGTGTGGTAAAGGACGGCTGGGATATCTGTTAAAATCGTCCGCGAACCCAGCGGATAATTACTGGCTGGACCAATATCAATTTTTTGCTTGCTGGCTGAAGGTTCTGTGTAATCTAGAAACCGAACGATCATCCCTAAACCTATTAGACCAGCCAAAGATAGGAGAGCCTTGGATATTAATCTTAAAAAATCACGTCTAGAGAGCAAGTTTATTTTCATCGTTTTACCGAATGACATTGATGGCAATAGGTTGAAGATTGGTCTTGTCCATTTTGAGTGCAGCCACTGCCCATAACGGGTTTGAAATTGAAATGGATACCGGTAGCTTTGCCGATTAATTCGTAGGTACCATCCGGGAGGACTCGGGTATTCCAAAGTGGTTCACCTTTTTCAGTGACAAGGATTGTGTCCCCAATATTAAGTTTTACAACCGGATTAAGCAACGCTAGGCGGAAGGCGATATCCTTGGGATCGCTAAGAGTTTTGGTTAGCGGCAGAGTAGTGGGAGTGCCATGACAAGTTTGACAGCGTACATATTGGAATTCTTTTTGATTGGGATGAATGTCGCCATCTCCCATGGCTTCGATACGGGTATGGCAGTCAATGCAGTCAAGGGTATATTCACAACGGGTGAATTGAGCGATTGGTTGGTAGTAGTTGTGTAAGCGGTCGCTCGGTTGGTCGGTGCGTTCTTGGAAGGTCATATCGCGCAGGTTGTAGTTACCCCGGTTGTGACAAGCATTACACTGCGTATAGGGAATAGCAGTGGTGAGCTGGTGAACAAAGACCGGTGTGCTCTTTGCGTCACTCAGGGTAGGCTGGTTATGGCTGAGCGGTGTGTGGCAGGCTGCGCAGCCACTAAAGCGGGCATAGGCTGGGCCTGGCAGGGCATTTGACCAGAGGTGGCAGTTGAGACAATTCTCGGCAAATTTTTGAATGGATGGATTACTTTGATTTGCATCGGAAAATGCCAATAGGGCAGAGATACCGGTTTTGGTTTTGTTTTCATCTTCAACGGTCCTTGTCGCATACCGAGGAGTTAAATCCGGTTGTGCGCCAAAAGTGAACAACACGCTGGTGATTGCGCCGGTATAGGTAGCTTGCAGGCTGGTTTTGACCCGCTGAATATGGTCGCGCTGGTCGGCGGGGCTGCCTGAGTGACAGGCTTCGCCACCGCAAGATTGCTCCACTACCGATAAATCTGATGGATTATTGCCGCCGCGCATACTGGCATGGGCGAGATGAGCATCCAGGGCTAGTCGTTCACCGCCATGGCAAATCACACAGCCGAATGTTTTAATCGGATGGGATGGGCTGATCTCGGGTAAATCGGAATGGCAGGTAAGGCAATATTCGGTTTTACCAGTTAGAGTAGGTGTAAGCGCAATTGGAGTAGGACGCTGACCCTCTTTCCACCAACCGACAGCGAGCGCAATCATTACAAAACCGCTGGCGAACATTATTTTGGATAATGTGGAAGAAGCCATGAATTTCCCCTTCATATTTTGGTTCTGGTGAGCAAAAATATCAGTGAGAGGATGACGATCAATGTCCCAATTGCGGCCAGAAGAATTTGAGCAGCCCGGTTAGATTTGGGGAACCATCTTCCTAATTCACTGGGATCAGTCTGGGGGAGGAAATACGGGATGCCACTGATCAGCACCAGAAACAAAAGAGGGACACCGACGCCCCATAACAGCGGGCTTCCCCATTTAAGCATCTGTTGCACCCACAGGAAAAACCAAGGCGCCTCTGTCTCCGCCGCTGGATCTGGTTTGCCAGTGATAGCCGGCGCAATGGGAGCGGGGAAGAAAGAAGCCAGAAGGATCAAAAAGGCGCCGACGATCAACATTGCTAACACCTCTCTGCGCAGCAGTTCAGAGCGGTCAATGCGGGTGGTATTCCTGCGATAGGGCGGAGGGGCGACGGCGATACCCCCATCCCGCCGAACCCGAAAAATGTGCCAGATGAGAATGATGATAAAAACTAGGCTTAAACCAAAGATGTGCCAGGTGTAAAAACGCAACATAGCAGTTGTACATGCTTGATCCCCTCCGATTGCCAGCATATAGAGAAATCCGCCAACCCAGGGGATGGTCTTGATTAAATTGGTGCCAGTCAAAAGCGGCCAGCAAATATCAATATCCCAACGGAGGATATACCCGGTGAAGTCAAAAAGGATCACTAGCACGAATAAAACCATTCCAAGCAGATAGTTAAATCTCCTTGATCTGGCATAGGCGCCAGTGAAAACTACTCGGATAAGATGAATTGCGCTGAAGATAACTAAAAGCTGGGCTGCCCAGTAATGCAAATTGCGGATCAGCCAGCCAAAAGGAACGTGAAACGCGATAGTCTGAACGGATAGGGGCGCATCTTGCGGGTTAGGCGCGTAGTAAAACATCTCTAAGATGCCTGTAAATCCAAGCACCAGGGCTAAAAAAAGGGCAATTCCGCCTGCCCCCAAAGTATAGCGCCAACGGGATTGTTGGGCGGGAATAGTTGGAGGATGCAGGTGGTGGAAAAATGAGGGGCGCATATACTAATTATAACCAATCTCCCGCAAAGTACTTTGCGGGAGATTGAATTGATGGAAGATTAGTCTCCGGTTACGGCTTCGGCAACTTTCGCAGGATAGGTTTTCTCTTTCTGCTTTTTTTCTATTGCGATTGTTTCCGTGAAAACTGGGAAGTAATAAGATACTAATGTATACACAAGCAAGACACCGGAAAAGACGCCAATTAAGAGGGAAATTTCGATCCAGGAAGGAAAATAAGTTATTCCATGAAGGGGCTTCAGGACAAACCAGCTTATATCAAACCGATTTAACGCAATCCCGGCAGCCACAAATAAAGCGGCAATTAACGATTTATTGCGGTCTTTGCGAAAGCTTTTCATTGAAAATAAGATCAACGGAACAATTACCCCAATGGTTAGTTCCGTTACATAAAGAATACTGAAAATCCCACTGGTGAACAATAGCCCAAGCTTATGCGAGAAAATTAAATCTCCTATTTTCATCAACAAATAGAACCCCAAAATCCATGGCATAAGAATGCCTAACTTTTCAATAACTTTTTGGTCTAATGTCCTACCATACATCCAGATGCTCAGATAGGAACCGATAATTATAGTGGAAATTCCGGCTGCCAGTGAGGAAACAAGGAAGAACTCAGGAGTGATTATGGAATACCATAGTGGGTGAACGCGGGGTAACATAATCACAAACAAAGCGCCTAAAGAAGATTGATGCATGGATGAGAGGGTAATCCCGCCAATAACAAAAATGATAGTAATTTTCTCAATAATGGCCAACGCTTTTTTGTTATTGAAGCGCTCAAATACCACGGGGCTGAATTCGAATATCAGAATTGTAGTATATATTGCAATACACCAACTCACTTCAAAGAGGGCGGAGGTTAAGTTGGGATACACAAGAAAATGCCAAAATCGGTCGAAACGCCCGAGGTCGAAAAATAGGATTACCAATACCGATGAGTAACCGAGTAAACCAAATAAAACGGTTGGGCGAACTGCAGAATGTAAATCATGCATGTGGAAAATATACACTAAAGCTGCTAAAGTAAACGCCGCGCCAGAAAAAGCAACCATGGTTAAGTCAAAGCTGATCCAGATACCCCAAGGGAATACAGTGCTTAAATTGGTTGTTGCACCTAATCCAGCATACAGGCGATATAGTCCTGTACTCATCCCAAGAATAGTTAATATAGCCAGAATATATGTATAGCGCGGTAATGATTGTAAATCTTTGAATTCTCTAATCTTTATCTTGATAGACATCGTTCACTCCTTCTCTTTTTTGGAGTCCACGGTTTCGAGATCCTTCTCAATTGTATGGACGGGATTCTTTTTCTGCAGGTGTTCCAAAGCCAAATAAATCCCGGTCATACCCGTTAAGACGCTGCCGGCAATGATGGGTGTTCCTTCTTCCGTTGTCATTCGATTAAATTCCGCTGGTGATTCCTCCCGATGGGTTGTTGGGAAACCCAGTTTTTCGAATGGAACGGGAGAGATATAGAAAGTGGATGTTCCACCATTCTCATGCTCGCCAAAGACATGATCAATATACCGGTTTGGTTCGTTTTTAATCCTTTCATGTGCTAAAGCCAACATATCTTCCCGTTTACCGAACTGAATTGCATCGGTGGGGCATGTAGCAGCACAAGCTGGTTCCGCCTGACCCTCTTCCAGTCGGTTTACGCACAAATCGCATTTATTGATGAGGGCGAGTTGTTTATCCCATTCAAAATGAGGAACCTCAAATGGACAAGCGTACATACAATAACGGCAGCCAATGCAGCGATCATTGTCATAGGTGACAATGCCGTCTTTGTTTACTTGCAACGCGCCAACTGTACAAGCGGATACACAAGATGGATCTACACAATGCATACAATGGTAAGGAGCCGTATAGCGTTCTAAATCGGGAAATTCCCCGGTTACACCGGTCTCTTTCATCCAAATACGCGTATGTGTCATTGGAACGTTGTTTTCCACGCTACAGGCTACTAAACAAGCCCGACAGTCAATGCAGCGTGAGGCATCTATTAGAAATCCATATTTTGCCATAAGTTATTCTCCTAAATATAGCGGCTTATGCTCTTTTTCATTAGGCGCATCCGCTATCTTTGATACCGATACAAAAGTTTGTGTTAATGCTTGACTACCACTAATTGGATCCGTATAGGATACATGTAACACCGAGTCGCTGGCTCCAATCCCAAACGCGGTTGTCAATCCTTTCGAGAGATGCCCATAACCGGGCACGAGAAAGACACAATCCGGCCGAATGGCTTCGGTGGCTCTCAGGCGTATATGCACCTTCCCGACCTCGCTGGCAACTTCAACCCAATCGCCATCTTTTATTCCTTGTTGAGCAGCAACTTTGGCGTTCATCCAAAGCCGAGGTTCATCGGAATATTTGTGCAAGAGTTGGTTATTTTGTGTGGCAAACTGAGTTTGCTGGGCAACTTTTCCGGTGAGGAGATAAAACTGCCCCGGACCCGGTTGGGGTGGTTCTTCCCAACCAGTCCCGCCGGGGAAACCGGCTTTAGCTAGGCTCTCAGAATACAGTTCGATTTTTGTGCTGGCAGTGTTCCAATTATATTTAATGTTACCTTCTGTTCCTTCGCCTGGTAATTGTACATATCCTTTCGCTTTGACCTCCTCCAAACTCACCCCAAGCGGAGCTAGTTGTTGCTTCAGATAATCTTCTTCATCTTTGTACTGGAAATAATCGCCTAAACCGAGTCGTTCCCCCAAATTCTTATAAATCCATAAAGCGGATTTTGCTTCACCTTGGGGTTCAATGACCGGTTGGCGCAAGAAAGCTTTATTCCCTACTGGCAGGAGAGGGTCATAGCGTTCCAGATAGCTGGCTTCAGGCAAGACCACATCAGAGAACCAAGCGGTGTCATTGAGGAAAATATCCACTGTGACGATGAAGTCCATTTTTCCAAACGCTTCAAGGGTTTTATTTCGATCAGGCAAGGATAAAATGGGATTCTGGCGGGAGATGAACCAGCCATGGGGGGTGTAAGGATCGCCTTTTACGATGGCATCGCGCAGTTCTTGAAAGATACCGAGTTTTAAGGGAACAAAGGGGTATTTCCATGGAACACCGTCAAGCCGCAGGGCTGAGACGCGGGGAAAAGGCGGCTGCGGTGGCACACCTAAGGCGCTGCTTTGCTCGCCGCTGGAAGGGAACATGGTTGTGCCCCAATTGCCTACTATCGCATTTAATGCAGCGATGGCTCGTTCGGTGGCAAATGAGTTGACGAAATTGGATGTCCGCCAGCCATTATGTGCTAGGGCATATTTACCTGCTGCGGCAAATTCGCGGGCGATGCGGGTGATGGTTTCGGAAGGGATACCGCAGATCGGCGCCGCCCATTCGGGTGGATATTTTTGAACTTCGGCGGCTAATTTGTCAAATCCTACCGTATATTGGTTTACGAAATCTTGGTCATATAAGTTTTCTTGGATGATTACATGAAGTAAAGCTAGATGAAAAGCTAAATCTGTGCCTGGTTTGATGGGCAGCCATTCGGTTGCTTTAGCGGCGGTCTTGGTAAATCGGGGATCGAGATAAACTACTTTCACCCCGCGGTCAATGGCAAAGCTCAAATCATGGGTTTCTGAGGTCGAAATTGCTTCCATCAGATTGCGCCCGGTGAGGATGATATATTTAACCTTGTCATACGATCTTTCTGGCTCCTCCATACCATAGGTCATAATGTTGGATACGATCATGGCATTGAAGCAAAGTGAGCGTTGCGTTCCATAATTCGGAGAACCGAAGGCGTAGAGCAGGTTTTCGAAAAGTGGTTGGCTGATGTTGTGGGTGGAAGAAAAGACCATTGCCTCTGGCCCATATTTTTGTTTGATTTCGAGCATTTTCTTTGCAACCAAGTCTAATGCCTCATCCCAGGAGGCTTTACGGAATAAGCCTTCACCCCGCTTGCCGACCCGAATCAAGGGAGTGAGAACTCGATCTGGGTCATAGGTATTCATCAGACCAGATTGACCACGCGGGCACAGGTTTCCTTTTGAGTGAGGGTGTTCTGGATTGCCGTCCAACTTCACCACCCGCCCATTTTTGACTTTGGCTATTAACCCACAGCGCCAAACGCACATTTCGCACATGCTGGGGATAAAACCATCTCCATTGGCATTGAGATAGCCGGATTGGCGGGCTGCCTCAGCAACCAGGGGCGGGAGCATTTGTCCGATGGCAAACGCTGCTGTTACAGCTCCACCCAATTTCAGGAATTCACGGCGTGATACAGTTGTTGTCATATTATTCTCCACTTTGTACCTTTGGAGTGGTTCATCAGGAAAGATGTAGTTGGATTAAGCTTTCCCGATGAGCCACTTTATTTCTCTCTATTTTTCTTTACGCTTAAACCCTGCTCTAGCGATGAGATAGAACAAGAAAAGGGATATCAGCGCAAAGGTAAATACCGTTAAGTAAGGATTCAAGTGCCAGAGATCTGGCAGCACTACATTCCCATAATTGGCAATTTTCGAGATAACTGGAAAGACTTGTTGATAGGTCAAGCCATAGATTATTGCACCAGTCAAGAAACCCAATAGACCAGGGATGAGATAATCCAATTTTCCTTCGCCGGACCCGGCGACACAGGTGCCCGGTCAGTAACCGGTAAGTGCCATGCCTACCCCAAATATCAGTCCTCCAATTAAGTTCCCAACGATATAAGTGGCTGGTACGGAGGGAAAGGTAACCAAACCTAGACCGCGCAACGTATATAAACCAGCCATGGATACAACCAGGGCGGTCAGCATAAATTGGAGGACTGCCATATCGGTCAAGCGGAAAACATTGACAATTTTGTGATACTTGGTTAATCCGGCTTTATTGAGTGAAAAGCCAAAGAAAAAGCCTAATAAGAGAGTGATGATTGTTGTCATCGTTTTCTCCTTCTATGCTAAAAGCGATTGCGATAGATCACCAGGGTGGTGATAATACCAGCAGTGAACATACCGGCGATGAAGAGAAATGCTGCTGGAGCGAGTAACATACCACCCGAGATGGCTAAACCGCTTGTACAGCCGCCAGCGATTCCGGCAGCATATTCAAGGATGATGGCACCAATGAAACCCAACAGCCAGCGTTTCCAGGTTTGTGGGCCGAAAATTCTTTTCCACTGTTGGTCGCTATTGGCAGCATCTTTTTTGCCCCATTTCAGCGTCCCGCTGGTGGCGGCACCCAACATCCCACCGAAAAATGCCCCGATGAGCAAAACGACATTGTTGGTGATACCCGGAGGCATAATGAAGTTAAAGTATAGGTTGTCAAATAATTTTGGAGCGATAGCTTTGCCGATCAAGCCAGCCAGATTCTCAAAAGCTCCGGAGGCGCCTAGCAAGCTATTACTCAACCAGACTGCTAAGATTCCGACGATTCCCAGCAATATTCCGGCAACATACGGAGACCAAATTTCTTTGTGTAGATAATTCCAGATCAATTTCATCGCTATTCCTCTTTTTCTTCAGGAGATATGACTTCGTCAAGTAGGGTAATCACTTTTTCAGCTTTTTCGGAGTTTTGCAAGATTTTTTCCAGTTTCTTGCGTGCCCGAGGTTTGAGCTGGGTTAGTTCAGGCAGGATCTCGACTACATCGGCTGGATATTCTCCTTCTACCGCTTTGGTATCACCGAAGGAGATGTTAATTAGTTTCTCGTTATGGAGGACAAATACACCGCCACCAATCAGGATCAAACCGCTCAATAACGCTAGAATGACATTGCCCCAATTGATCGGCTTTT
>DYKV01000577.1 GCA_020722415.1 Anaerolinea sp. | reverse complement strand
AAAAATTAATATATAATGCAGGCACCAAAACACACAAGGAGACACAATGATTAAGGCACTAGTTAAATTAGGGGTGCAATCCCCCACCGACGCTTGGCAGGCGTCGGCAGAATTCAAGATGAGTTTTAAAGATGAGAAAGAAATCGAGAACTTTAGAAAGTCTCTTGAGAATTCTTGGATTTTCATAGAGGCGATCGAGTACATCGAAAGCGAATTTAATGAGGCTTGCAGAAAAAACGGACTTGATAAGTCAAGTCCGATCGTAAAAACTGAGACCATCGGCTACGATGCTGGTGGCCCGGACTTTGACAGATGGCAAACCATCCTTTACCCCGATGGAACCACAGGGGAGCGGGTGCAGACGGCTAAGTCGTCAGGGGCATACGCCCCCACGGGGGAGGTTGTAGAATATAAAAATTTATATTCTATGAATAATATAAAATGGCTGTTAAAAAAAATAGATGAAATAGACACCTATGATGTAGCCCCTGGAGTGGACGTCCTCCACTCCTACACCGTGGATGAAAAAATAGGGGTTATTTTTTTAAACTGGTATAACAGTAAAGGGGGGCATACGTCTAATGCTGTCCGTTTTGTGGATGCGGAGAAAGAACTCCGCAACTTATTGGAGGAGCTGGAGGAGGAAGAGGATCAATTCCTTGGCCGCCGCAGAGACCATATGGAGGCAACAGAATGGGAATAAATATAACAACCACGGATTTGGTTAAAAACGCCCGATACGGATCGGGCGAGCTGGTTCATTTTGTTGTAAACCAACTTGGTTTGGATGGCTTCAAAAAAAATTATAGTGCTTTTTTTAAGTACTATAATATTGTCTTGGAACCTGTAGAGGCGTCGGAGTGGGAACACACCCACACCGCAGGATTAATCAAAATAGAGGAGGTGCAGAGATGAGAGAAAGCAAAACACTTTCTCAGTGGTACGAGGACTGGAGTCTCTCCCAACCCGGTTTTACCTGGTACGGGAGCGATTGCTATTATTTCAATGCTAAACCGTTTAGCAAGGCGAGAATGGTGCATTTTTACGCATCATCCGAAGAGGGGGGGGAGGGGGAAGTCGTCTATGAACGACTTGACCTCGTTCCTGACGACGAGGTCAATGAGGGACTGGAACCCTGGGAGGAGAAGTATTACTACTTGGAGGAGTAGCCCCCCCTCTTTTCTTTCTTGTGGTTTTTTGCCACACTACCACTACTATATTCTACGTTCACCCACTACTATATTCTACGTTCACCCACTACTATATTCTACGTTCACCCACTACTATATTCTACGTTCACCCACTACTATATTCTACGTTCAC
>DYKV01000097.1 GCA_020722415.1 Anaerolinea sp. | reverse complement strand
TAAGCGCATCATTTTGATAAAAATACCAGCTCAAAGGAGATGTTCATGGATGCTAAACAAATGGCTGCCGCAGCAGCGCTGGATTATGTAAAGAGTGGTATGAAAATAGGCCTAGGGACCGGTTCCACCACCCGTTATTTTGTGGATATGCTAGGGACAAAAATCAAAGCGGGAGAACTTGAAGATATTATTGGTGTTCCTACATCGGAGCGTACTGCTTCTCAAGCTCGAGCATTAAAGATACCCTTGGGTAGTTTAAGCGATATTGAGGTATTAGATTTGGCTGTAGATGGAGCAGATGAAGTAGACCCTCAACTCAATTTAATTAAAGGGCTCGGGAGAGCCTTATTGCGCGAAAAAATTGTCGAAAGCCATGCTCGCGAGTTCATTGTCATTGTCGATGAGTCTAAAATAGTGAACCGCTTGGGGACAAAAGGGGCGCTTCCGGTTGAAATCGTCACATTTGAGGCGCGCGCCCATATCCGCTGGTTAAACAGTTTAGGATGTCGAGCTGAGCAATGGATGGAAATGGACGGAACCCCAGCCATGACTGATAATGGGAATTATTTGGCAAAATGTTATTTTAGTGAGGGAATTGCCGATGTATTCGATTTAGCGGAGAAACTGGCTTGGCGAGCAGGGATTGTTGAGCATGGTTTATTTATCAATATGGCTACACGGATCATTGTAGCTGGCGAGAGTGGAGTAAGGACGATGGAGCGGGAAAAATGAAGACGCGAATTGCCCCATCCATCTTATCAGCCAATTTCAGCCGCCTTGGTGATGATGTCCGTCAGGCAGTCTTAGCTGGTGTAGATGTCATTCATGTGGATGTAATGGATGGCCATTTCGTCCCGAATATTACCATTGGGCCTTTAGTAGTCGAGGCGCTGAAACCTCTTGCCAAAGAAATGAATTTTACCCTGGATGTGCATTTGATGATCGAGAAACCAGAATTGATTATCCCTGATTTCATCCGAGCTGGTGCGGATGTAGTAACTGTTCATGTAGAAACCTGCCCGCATTTACACCGTACTATACAACAAATCCATGAAGGTGGTATAAGGGCGGGGGTAACGTTGAATCCCGCCACTCCCTTGATAGCATTGGAGGAAATTCTGGAAGATGTAGATCAAGTGCTGATTATGTCGGTTAATCCTGGTTTTGGTGGACAAAAATATATCCCATCCAGCACCCAAAAAATCACTCGGCTACGGCAAATGCTTCAAGAACGTGGATTAGATTCAATCGAAATTGAGGTTGATGGCGGGATTTCGCCAGCCACAATTGGGGAGGTTGCCCAAGCTGGCGCCACTTTATGTGTTGCCGGTTCGGCTGTTTTCAATCAAAACGCCTCAATTTCTGATAATATTAAAGCATTGCAAAAAGCTATACAGCAAGCTCTGGGTTGAGAAAAGGAGAGTTAATATGAGCGCCCGAGTGTTGATTATCGAGGATGATGAGCAAATATTAAAATTCTTGCGACGTGGTTTAGCCTATGAAGGATATCAGGTGGATACTGCCATAGATGGACCGAGCGGGCTGGCAATTGCGCGCGATAATCCACCCGACGTGGTAGTATTAGACTTGATGTTGCCTGGAATGGATGGCTTAGAAGTTTGCCGGCGGTTGCGGGCTGGAGGACCGGTACCCATATTAATCTTAACTGCCAAAGATACTTTAAATGATCGCATTCAAGGGTTAGACATGGGTGCTGATGATTATATGGTTAAACCATTTAACTTAGATGAGCTATTGGCGCGCATCCGGGCCTTATTGCGTCGCGCTCAGCCGGCTCACCCGCAGGTATTGCGTTTTGCCGATCTTACTTTGGATACTGGAACCCGCCAGGCAGTGCGGGGGGACAAGGCAATCCCATTGACGGCAAAAGAATATGAATTATTAGAACTTTTCATGCGTAGCCCGCGACAAGTGATCACCCGTGAGACAATTTTTGACAAAGTCTGGGGATATGACTTTGGCGGCGAGAGCAATATCATTGAGGTTTATATTCGCTATTTACGCCAAAAACTAGAGGAAGGTGGGCAACCGCGCTTGTTGCATACAGTGAGAGGAATGGGGTACGTACTACGCGAATCCAATTAACTTTAACAAACCATTTTAGGATATCCTTTGTTCAACAAAGGAATGGTGAATGAGTTTACGGGCAAGATTGACTTTGCTCTTCACTGCCATTGTGGTAGGGATTCTTTTGCTATTCGGCGTAGCCGTATATGTCACCTTAAGCGCCAGCTTAACCAACGCGATTGATAATAATTTACAATCCACGGCTTCCCAGGTAATTCGAAATGTTTATGTAGGGGATCAAGGGGAATTAAATGTCAAAACCAGTCCGGAGATAGAATTTGCTACGGATTCATTTATTCAAGTCTGGGATCGCAGTAATAATTTACGCACAGCTTCGGCAAATGTACGCAATCTAACTCAACCACTCAACGGGGCAGCGCTGCAATCAAGCCAGCCGGTTTTTGATGATTTACTCCTCAATACTGAAAATGGAGATATCCATCTAAGGGTGTTGACTGTTCCCTTGGTATTAGGAGATCGTCCAATTGGCGCCATCCAAATAGGCACCAGCCTCGCGGTTGTTGATGCTGCCCAACAATCCTTAATCATTGTATTAGCCGTTGGGGTGATTCTATCAACATTGATTGCTGGTATGGCAAGTTGGATTAGCACCCAACAAGCTTTATCACCATTAGAAGATGTAACGGAAACCGCCTTGCAAATCACTCGAGCAGATGACCTTTCCCGCCGGATACCTTATAGAGGTCCACCCCAGGATGAAATTGGACAATTAATTCATGCTTTTAACCAAACTCTAGGACGTCTCGAAAACCTTTTCAATACCCAACGTCGCTTTCTAGCGGATGTTGGTCACGAATTACGCACCCCTTTGACAGTCATCAAAGGAAATGTAGATTTAATGCGGATGATGAAAGAGTTGGATACGGAGTCAATGGATAGTATCGAGAGCGAGGTGGAACGCATGACCCGTCTGGTAGGAGATTTAATGTTGCTTGCTCAAGCTGAATCGGGTAAATTACCCTTGCATCTTCAGATCATCGAGCTCGACACACTGGTCTTGGAGGTAATGCAGCAAATGCGGGTGGTAGCAAAAGAAAAAGTGAAATTGCACCTTGGGGGGATGGATCAAGTTCTGATCTGCGGAGACAAGGACAAACTAAAACAAGTATTGGTAAACCTCATTCAAAATGCTATTAACTATACCCCAAAGGGCGGAGAGGTGATTGTCTCGTTGTCAAAGAATGAAAATCAAGCTCAGATTCGAGTGCAGGATAACGGTCCTGGTATTTCGCCAGAAGATTTACCGTATATATTTGAGCGTTTTTACCGCGCTGAGAAAAGCCGCACACGCGCAAGGGATGGGAAGGGATTTGGTTTAGGCTTATCGATTGCTTATTGGATTGTCAAGAATCACGAAGGATTGATTGAGGTTGACTCGAGAGTTGGTGAGGGTACGACTTTTCGAGTGATCTTACCTTTATCATTGAAAGCTTGCCAGGAAGAAACCAACTAAAAAAAATAAATATTTTAGATTACTTCATCGGATAATGGTCTACCTGATAATCAATTAGTTTTCCATCTCGATAGGTAAATTTAGCTGAGAAAAAGCCCGTCTGATCTAACCAGGGCAGGAAGATGCGGTCCCCTTCCCAAAGAGGCAAGGAAAGAATTTTTCCATCATCAATCCAGGCTAATTCTCCTTCGGGGGAGTCAATCAATTCACCTTCAAAGTCAGTTGCCCAGAATAGAAAGGCATACCAATCCTCGTTATTGGCAAAATTGGGAAATGTCAAAAAACCTTTCAGTTGTAGTTTTTTGACAACCAGACCTGATTCCTCATAAACCTCACGAATAGCACATTCTTCCGGGGTTTCACCTGCTTCGAATTTTCCACCTAGCCCATTCCATTTCCCTTGATGGACATCGTTTAACTTCTTATTCCGCAAGACCATTAACGTTTTCCCGGCTTTGCGTAGGTAAACTAAGGTTGCCAGTTTCATAATGTTATTATAAAGAAAAAATTACTCAAAATAATAAAAATAAATCTGAGCGAAGCATAAAGTCATCAACGAGAATTAGTGCTTCGCTCAGCCAAACGCCATGATTTAATGGATTAATCCCAGAAGATATATTTTAATCAATCGCTCTCGCGCTTGCCAAGTTCGCGATCGAGCATCAAAACAGCAGTGCCATGGGCATCAATCAATTTAAGGTTCTCAATGATCTGGGTGGCGTTTTTTTCTTCTTCTACTTGTTCGTTTATATACCATTGCAGCAAAATTTGAGATGGATAATCGTTTTCTTTCAAGGCTTGTTCGTAAAGCTTATTGATCATTGCTGTGATTTTTTGTTCATGGGCAAGGACTTGCTCGAATACTTCCATATTCGATTTCCATTCGGCAGGAGGTTGGTCAATTGCTTTAAGTATGACCTGCCCGCCGCGTTCATGAATATAATCGAAGAATTTCATGGCATGCCCAAGCTCTTCCTCGGCTTGAATGCGCAACCATTTTGCAAAGCCGTTCAAGTTAAGGCCTTCGAAATGCGCCGACATGGATAAATACAAGTATGCTGAGTATAATTCATTTTTGATTTGTTCATTGATGGCATCTTGCATGCTTTTACTGATCATGTTTACCTCCTGAATTTACATATGTTGAATAATGGGACATAGTTTGTCCGATAATATTCTATCATAACTTGTATTATCGTCGGGATAGAATTGAATTATTAATAGAGTTCTTATGTATGCGACCGGTTCTGGTTGCGCTCGAAGTATCAAATCCTACCGATTACAGGCTTCCCTCATGTTCTCTCTTTGTGTTATAACGGAAAAAAGGTTCCCGATAAATCTCTTATTGCTCACCCACCCAGATTAATGAGTTCTGTTAATTCTTCTGCTTGAACATAATCACGGACTAAGATTTGCTGTTTTACTACACCTGGAATAGCTGCCACTGTTTGTTTTATCTGCACCGCCAAATAAACCGCAATCGGACAAAGAGGTGAGGAAGGACGAAAGGTGTAGCTTACCTGCCCATCTTCGGTCACAAGCAAGTCCTCTACCAAGCGCATGCGAATCACGTCTGCCCCGGTTTCGGGGTCAATTACTTGGGATAATCTAGCGATTATTTCTTCTTTGAGCTGAGCGGGATCGTTCATAATTCCTCTCCGGAGAGGGATAATCGAATGATGATTTTTTTCCAGATAGTTTGGATAACTTGGCTAGCTGGTGAATTCGGCTGATATGTAATGATATCTTGCCCTTGTTTCATGGCTGTTGTGATCAGGGGATCAAAGGGAATCTCGCCAATTACATCTACGTTTCTTTCTTTACTGGCATCTTTGATTGCTTGGGTCATATCAGGATTGAGATCAGCTTTATTGATGATCACCAGCGCTGGAATGCGAAAATGTTGGACGGTTTGAAGTGCCCGTTCCAAATCATGAGCGCCGGCTGGTGTGGGTTCGGTCACAATCACTCCTAGATCTGCACCGGCAACGGCGGATATAACCGGACAGCCAATACCCGGTGGTCCATCCACGATCAATAA
This sequence comes from Anaerolinea sp., assembly GCA_020722415.1. Classification (GTDB taxonomy): domain Bacteria; phylum Chloroflexota; class Anaerolineae; order Anaerolineales; family UBA4823; genus UBA4823. Next base: position 3,007 of record DYKV01000097.1, on the reverse strand, counting down.
GGATGCTCCGCTATCCAATGCTTGTAATCTCCCATTTTGTTTTACTATTGTGACCAATTTACCTGAATTCTCTTGGGCAGGGATCAAATCCGCATGAAATAAATCCCCAAATGGGGAGGATGAATGATACCAGTAGCCGGCTTTTTGCGGCTGCATTTGTATAGCCCCTTCGGGGCATTGATACACACACGCGGCACATCCATCGCAAGCAATCGGATCAACTTGATATGCAGCCCGGGTTGAGTCGGGGGGAAGAATTGCGTCAAAACGGCAGATTTGCTCACAAATGCCACACCTTATACAAGTGTCAGGATTGATTACGGCAATTTCACCGCCAATAAATTCATGGCTGGCAACTCGCTTGGGTTTAATTACCAACTCTAGGTTAGCGGCATCTACATCAGCATCTGCAAGCACGGTTTTAATAGGAGGGTTCCCATTTTTAGCTAGATTAGCAAAAGCAGCCGTTATGCTGGTTTTGCCAGTGCCACCTTTTCCGCTTAAAATTACTAGGTTTTTCATTTTCCTTTTTTCACCAAAGTCTTGATTACATCCATTGTGTTTTGAAAATCTTCGCTCATTTCGGGGAGAATGTTTAATAGATTTTCCCCTTTTGCAATCCCTTCGGCGATAACACGCTGAAAGGGTATTCGCATCAGAACGGGTAGATTAACTTGGGCACAGAATTCATCCAATTCCTCATATACACCGTTTTCGCGATTGATGACCACACCGGCTGGGATTTGCAGCTCTTTTGCCACCTGATAGGCAAGCTTTAAATCGTGGAGTCCAAACGGGGTTGGTTCGGTAACGAGTAACAGAAAATCACTGCCCCGGATTGACTCGACGACCGGACAAGATGTGCCAGGTGGCGAGTCAACGATGGTAATTTTTGGTTTGAGGGGGGCAACCCATTTTTTCAATTGGCGGATAATGGGCACCGCCATGGGTTCACCGATATCCATAACACCCCGAGCAAACTCTATCTCTCCGGCGGTTCCTTTCTGTAAAACCCCAATCGTTTTCGGAGTTTCATGAATGGCGTTGGTTGGACAGATCATGGTACAAGAACCACACCCATGACAGAGTTGAGGAAATACTAAAACTCTCTGACTTAGGACGGCAATGGCTTGGAATTGACAGACTTCGGCACATTTTCCACAATAGGTGCAAAGTTCTTCATTTACTTCAGGTATCAGGATTTCTACAGGTTTTTCTTCTCTAAATTGCGGTTTTAAAAATAAGTGGGCGTTAGGAGCTTCGACATCGCAATCGAGAAATAGAATTGGTTTGGATGTATCTTCTGCTAGACTTAATGCTAAAGCAGTAGCGACAGTCGTTTTTCCTGTCCCACCTTTTCCGCTGGCAACTGCAATTTTTAAAGAATCTCGATTTGTCATGCTATTGATAATCTCAAAAGAGGAATTTAAAACCGGGTAAGTTTTCCAGTTTTAAACCGTTCGATGACATCCTGAACTGACTGGCTTTCACCAAACAAATACATTGCTAAATTAGCGGATCGGAGCGCCTCGGCAGCATTTGGTCCAAAATCCCCACTGATAACCGCATCTGGTTTTAAATCGCTAACAAATTTAGCCATCTTTATCCCAGCCCCGCCGGGCGCGTTAATTGCTGGATTAGGATAGGCTTGGAACTCCATGGTTTCGCTATCTACAACGAGTAGATAAGCACAACGTCCAAAGCGTGGATCTAACTGTGCTTGTAACTGTGGAGCAGTGGTGGTTATTGCAATTTTCATCGGTTAATTACTCCTAAGTTTTGAATAGACACAAGGCGTTGGTGATCAACTTTCCAACGCCCTGTGTCATAAAGGGAGGGAGGCTACCTGTTCTCTAATTCTGCAATTCGTTTTTCAATTGCATCCAACTGGTTTCGTAACCAATTCGCTTCAGCTTTAAGAGATTCGCTCTCCTGTTGGGGTGTGAGAGGAGAGGGCGCTGGATATTGCCAACCTGGTGCAGCTCCCCAGTACCCCATCCTGCGCCAACCAAATCCACCTCCAAATCCACCTCCAAATCCAGCACCATAACGCGGTACGGCTGGATTGGCAAAGCCGGGTGTATTAAATCCGGCGCAGTAGCCAGCCCTCCGGCCGGTCATTGGTCCTAATCCTAATGGTCCTGTTCGATCACCTCTTGGCATAGTTTATACTCCTTTCAATAAATAATAAACATTGTTTATTTTGAATTGGATAAACGACGGCTCCGATATTGGGCGCGTCTTCGCATACGTCTTTGTTGGTTCGAATTTATATTGGATGTATATCTTATTGGTAGTGTTTTCGGAAGCGGCCTTTGAGATTTTTGGGCGAGTATGGTATTTACCAAATCTGTTATCCGCGGGATTAAATCGCTGGAAAGTAATGCCAGTATTACACTTGCCCAGTTGCTTGGTTGTCGTTGGGTGGCAATATTGACCGGGACGGGATGATCTGGCTGGGTTTTAACAATTTCCAATTGATCACGCTTAATGGTTGGGATAGCAGTTTTTTTCGTGGATAAGGCACCGCTAGTGCAGACGTCAATACAGGCTTCACATTCCCTGCATAGGGAATAATCTATTTGAGCAATCCCATTTACGAGTTGGATCGCTTCAACTGGGCAGGTTTCTACACATAACCCGCAACCGATACACTTTTCCGCATCTATATAAACTGTCATACCATAATTTCGCCTAATGAGTAGTTTTTAAGCATTCGTACTACATCCTTGAATTCACCATAATTATAATACAATATTGTTAGAAATGCAAGTAAATGTACTATAATATTAGTAATATATGTGCCAAGGGAGTATTTTATTAGGATGTTATCAAAGTTAAAAAAACCTTGATTTGCAGAACCAGGCTTTTTTACTGGGATTGAAATTGTTCATTTAAATATTCTGATTACCAAAAGCATTTGTCTCCCCAACATTTTAGAGGAAATTAGAAAGCTCGGAATACTATTTTGACAATGTCACATTAAACATTTTTTCTATAAAACTCT